>CAZYKR010000091.1:0-14416 GCA_964648005.1 uncultured Iamiaceae bacterium | reverse complement strand
GGAGAGGCGTGGATCGTCAAATTGTAGGGAGGCAATATGGCGTCGACTCGGAAATTTGCCCCGCTCGCCCGTGATGCGATGGCCTATGTTCTCGCCGGCGGGCGCGGCTCGCGCCTCATGGAATTAACCGACAAGCGCGCCAAGCCCGCCGTCTACTTCGCCGGCAAGACGCGGATCATCGATTTCGCGCTCTCGAACGCGCTCAATTCCGGCATAAGGCGCATGGGCGTCGCGACCCAGTACAAGGTCTCGGCGATGTCATCCGGCGTGATCGGGTGCAGCCCCTTGTACATCGCGTCGGCGGCAGCGCGGTTCCCGTCGGTCCGGATGACCGAGAACTCGGTTTCGGCCATGCCCGGCTCGATGGAGGTGACGCGCACGCCGGTGCCGTGAAGGTCCGAGCGCAGCCCCAGCGAGAACTGGGTGACGAACGCCTTGGTGCCGCCGTAGACGTTGCCGCCGGGGTAGGGGTACGTCGCCGCCGTCGAGCTGATCGACGGCGTCGAGACGCCCGAGGACCTTACCGAGGCGCTGCGGGCGCACGTGCGCCAGCACCTCGCGGGGTACAAGGTGCCGCGCACCGTCGAGGTGGTCGACAGCCTGCCGCGCACGCCGACCGGCAAGCTGCTGAAGCGCCAGCTGCGCGACCCGTACTGGGAAGGCACCGGCCGCAGCATCTGAGACGCGGCCGGAGCGGGACTCAGCCGCCCGACTCTTCGACCGTCGTCCACGTGGGGAAGACCAGGTGGTCGACGCCCTGATGCGTCGTGACCCGCCCCCGCGCCGCCAGGTCGAGCAGGATGGGTCGGGCGACGTCGACGCCGCCGACCATCACGATGAACTCGGCGACGGGGAGCAGCAGCGGCCCGCTGGTGGCGTCGGCGTCGCCGGGGCGCAGCACGGCGTCGACCTCGAGCGTCGGTCGCTCCGGGTGCGACCAGTCCATGACGTGGGAGTTGTAGATCACGCCCTCGAAGACCGACACCGCCCGGATCCGCACCCCGTGATTGTGTGGCATCGGCGCCCCTCGCCGCCATGCTGGGGGGATGCGAGGGCCACAGCACATCGAACCCGGACCGGGGCAGGAGTCCGTGTGGGACTTCCCGCGACCGCCTCGGCTCGAGCCGAACCACCGCCACCTGGTGGTGGAGGTGGCGGGCGTGACCGTCGCCGAGACGACCGGCGGGTTCCGCCTGTGCGAGACCTCGCAGGCGCCGGCGTTCTACCTCACGCCCGGTGACGTGCGAGCGGACCTGCTGGTGCCGTCGGCGCGGCGCTCGTGGTGCGAGTGGAAGGGCGAGGCGCGCTACTGGTCGATCCGCGTGGGCGACGACGAGCGCGTCGACGCCGCCTGGTCCTACGACGTCCCGGCAGACCGCTACGCGCTGCTCGCCGGGCACGTCGCCTTCTACCCGCAGCGCGTCGACCGCTGCCTCGTCGACGGCGAGGAGGTGGTGCGCATGGACGGCGACTTCTACGGCGGATGGATCACCGCCGAGGTCGAGGGCCCGTTCAAGGGCGCGCCGGGGACGCTGCACTGGTGAGCGACCTCCCGACCGATCCCGAGCTCGTCGCCGGGCTGGCGCGCTTCGCCGAATTGAGCGGCGCCCTCGCCGACGGCATCGAGGCCGCCCTGCCCGGGTGGGTCGACCGTGCCCTGGCGGCACGAGCCGACGGTGCCGCCATCGACCCGGCACGGGCTGCCGCCGCCGGGGCCGCCGCCGTCGAGGCCGTCATGCCGCCGCTGCGGCGCCTGCTGGCGCAGGACCCCGACGATCAGGCGACGAACCCGCTGGCCATCGTGCGGGTGGCGACGGCGTTGCCGACGGCGGTGCTGGCCGAGGCCGGCGTGGCCCCGGTCGAGCGCGACGCGCAGGCGGTGAGCGTCTTCCCGGACGACGTCTACGACCTCGTGCCAGCGTCGTTCGGCGACCTCGATCCGGCGCTGGCCGACCTCGGTCTGGCGTGGGGTGCGGCCAAGGCGTGGATCCACCTGCGCCGGCACGCCTGAGCCCGGCCAGGTGACCGGCCGAGGCGGCCCGTCACCCCTCGTCGGCGCCGCCCTCGCCCCACAGGTCGCCGTCGTCGGCCTGCTCGAAGCGCTGCCATCCCGCGTTCGAGATCGATCGGGGCTCGAAGAAGAGGCAGCCGTCCGGGCACCCGAACGGGACCGGCTCGTTCATGTCGAGCCGACACCGCTGGATGAGGTCAGCACCCTCCGATCGGGTCGAGTAGTGCCGGCAGTCCTTGCGCACGCCCATGGCGCACCAGTCTGCCCGCTCGGGCTCAGCTCTCCAGCCAGGTCTGCGTCATGCGGTGCACACCGGCCACCATCGGCATCGCCGGCGTGCCGTCGGGCAGCGTGGTGTTGGTGAGGTCGCGGACGTCGAGGTCGGCGGCGAGCATCCACTGCAGGTGCGACAGGTACACCCACGGCACGATCTCGCTCATCCGCCGCTGCAGGTCGGCGTAGGCCTTCTTGCGCTCGACCGGGTCGAGGTTCGTCCGGCCGGTCCGCAGGGCCTCGTCGATCTGCGGGTCGTCGAGGCGGGCGAAGTTCAGCCCGGTCGAGCCCTCGCCGGCGATGGCCGTCGAGATCCACCAGTGGAACTCGCCGTCGGGATCGGGCGAGGAGAACTGCCGCCAGAGGTTCGCCTGGTAGTTGCCCGACAGGCCGGTGGCGATGTGCTGGGTCTGCTCCATCGTCTCGAGGGTGACGTCGAAGCCCGCCGCCTCCCACTGCCGCTCGAGCAGCTGACCGACGCTCTGTTGTTCGGGCGCCGGCGTGGTGCGGAAGACGAACGCGGGCGCTTCGCCGCCGTGCTCGGCCTTCCACTCGTCCACGAGCTGCTTGGCGGCGTCGAGGTCGTACGTGGGCCAGCCGTTGTCGGCGGCGTACCACGGCGAGTCGCTGCTCAAGAAGCTGTCGGCCTTGCGCGAGGGCGGGGTGGAGGTGGCCTCGAAGTACTCGTTGTGCTCGGTCGCCTGGGCCAGCGCCTTGCGCAGGCGCACGTCGTTGAACGGCTCGGTCGAGTTGTTCAGCAGGATGAGCGCCTCGTCCTCCTCGCCGGTGCCGAACCAGAGCTGGATCTTGCCCTCCTCAGCGAGCTGGGTGAGCTTCGGCCGCAGCTGCTGCTGCGCCATGTGCAGGACGTCGATGCTGCCGGTCTCGAGGGCGTTGACCCGGGACTGGAGGTCGGTGATCGGCTGGAACTCGATCTCGTCGAGGTACGGCAGGCCGTCCTGCCAGTAGTCGTCGTTGCGCACCACGTTGAGCTTGGCGTCCGGCACCCAGTCGACGAAGCGGAACGGTCCGGTGCCGACGGGCTGGCGCGACCCGGCGGGACCGGCGTCGAGCTGGCTCGGCGCCATGAGCATGCCGCCCTGGTTGGTCAGCACCGCGGGGAACACCACCCAGGGCTGGTCGAGGTGCACGACCGCCGCCAGCGGCTCGCCCTCGACGAGGGTGACGTCTTCGATGGGTGCCGCGGCCGCGCCCGTGAGGGGGGCGTCGCGCAGCGCCAGCAGGAACTTCTGCACCGCGGCGCCGTCGGCGGGGGTGCCGTCGTGGAAGCGCACGTCCGGTCGCAGCGTGATCTTCCACTCGGTGAACAGCTCCGACGACTCGAACGACTCGGCCAGGTATGGGTAGACCTTGCCGTCGGCGCCCCAGGCGGCGAGCGGGTCGAAGAGGGTGTTGGCCACGATCTGTCCGGCCGGGGCCATGCGGTTGGCGATGGGGCTGTATCCATCGGTCTCGGCCTCGAGTCCGTACACCAGGCTGCCGCCGGATTGGGGCCCGTCGCTGCCCGCGGGGACCGTGTACTCGGTGATCTCCCCGCTCTGGGACTTCGTGGCGCTGGCGGTCGTGTCGGTGGAGGCGTCCTGCGTGCTGCTGCACGCGCCCGCCGCCAACCCGATCATCGCCAACGTCGCCAGTGCGCGCCCGACCGTACGCCTCATGCAGTTCCCCTACCCGTGTGCCGAGGCACGCGAAGGTGCCGTGGGCCTGAAATGACCTTCCAGTTGTCGGACGCCCTGGTCCCAGGCTTGAGCCGTTACGGTCACGATCATGGGAACAGCGTCTGAACGTTTGGTGGTCATCGGTGGCGACGCCGGTGGCATGGCGGCTGCGGCGCAGGCCCGCCGCATGCGACCCGATGCGACGGACCTCGAGATCGTCGCCTTCGAGCGCGGGACGCGCACCAGCTTCGCCGCCTGCGGCATCCCGTTTCGCGTCGGCGGCCTGGTGCCCGAGTTGGACGACCTGGTGGCGCGCTCGCCCGAGGAGCACCGGGCCCGCTCCCAGATCGACGTGCGCACCCGCCACGATGTGCTGGGGATCGACCTCGACGCCCGCACGGTCGAGGTGCGCGACCTCGAGCGCGACGAGACGCTCGTCGAGCCGTTCGACCAGCTGCTGATCGGCACGGGCGCCCGCCCGATCCGGCCGCCGCTGCCCGGCATCGACCTCGACCTCGTGCACGGCGTGCAGAACCTCGACGATGCCGAGCACCTCCTGGGCCATGCCAGCAGCGGTTGCCGGCGCGTCGTCGTGGTGGGCGGCGGCTACATCGGGCTCGAGATGGCCGAGGCGTTCTGCATGCAGGGGATGGAGGTGGTCGTCGTCGAGGCGGCGCCGCAGGTCATGCGCACCCTCGACGACGACATGGGCGCCCTCGTGCACGACGCCATGGTCCGGCACGGCATCGAGGTGCGCACCGGCGTCGCCGTCGAGGGGTTCGAGCCCGATCGGGTGCTCACCTCGGAGGGTCCGGTGCCCGCCGACGTGGTGGTGCTCGGCATCGGCGTGCAGCCCAACGGCGAGCTGGCGGCTGCGGCCGGCATCGAGACCGGCGTGCGTGGCGCCATCCGCGTCGATCGCCGCCAGCGCACGACGGCCGAGGGCGTCTGGGCGGCAGGCGACTGCTGCGAGTCCGTGCACCTGGTCTCCCAGCAGCGGGTGCACGTGGCGCTGGGGACGGTGGCGAACCGCCAGGCTCGGGTGGCCGGCATCAACATCGGCGGCGGGTACGCCAGCTTCCCGGGCGTGATCGGCAGCGCGGTCACCAAGCTGTGCTCGACCGAGATCGGGCGCACCGGCCTGACCGAGGCCGAGGCGCGCGCCGCATCCTTCGAGCCGGCCGCCGCCACCATCACCGCCAAGACCCGGGCCCACTACTACCCGGGTGCCGAGGACCTGCGGGTCAAGCTCGTGGCGGAGCGGGGCACCGGCCGCCTGCTCGGCGGGCAGATCGTCGGCGGCGAGGGGGCTGCCAAGCGGATCGACGTGGTCGCCACCGCCATCACCGCCGGCATGACCGCCGCCCAGCTGGCCGAGACCGATCTGTCCTACGCCCCGCCCTTCTCGCCCGTGTGGGACCCGGTGCTCATCGCCGCCCGCAAGGCGGCCGAGGCCGCCGACCGCTGATCCGGATCGACGGGCCGACGAGGTCGGGGTCGGGCATCGTTCACGCGCCCGAAACAATCGAGACACTGCGCGGAAACACGCCTTCGCCAGCCTGTCGCCAACCTTGCACGAACCTGCAGCGCGTCTGATCTCGGGCGCGCCGTGCGAGGACGCGGAGGAGGAGACAGGTGGAACTCGACGCAGGCGCCATCGCCTGGGTGCTCATCTCGACGGCGCTCGTGCTGTTCATGACCCCAGGGCTGGCGTTCTTCTACGGCGGCATGGTCCGGGCCAAGAACGTGCTCGGGATGTTGATGCAGAACTTCTTCGCCATGGGCATCTTGGCGGTGCTGTGGTCGATCGTGGGCTTCTCGCTCGCGTTCGGCGACTGGGGCAACGGCGGCCTCATCGGCAACTTCGACTTTTTCGGCATGTCCGGCGTCGACCAGAACCCGGTCAGCCTGGGCGATCCCGAGGGTGACGGTGGCGGTCTGGCGCTGGGCATCCCGCTGATCCTGTTCTGCGCCTATCAGATGACGTTCGCCATCATCACGCCGGCGCTGATCACGGGCGCCACCGCCGACCGCATGAAGTTCAAGGCCTACGCCATCTTCATCTCGGTGTGGCTGATCCTCGTGTACTCGCCGGTGGCGCACTGGATCTTCGGCGGCGGCTGGCTGGCCCAGCGCGGTGCCCTCGACTTCGCCGGCGGTGCCGTGGTGCACATCAACGCCGGCGCGGCCGCCCTGGCGCTGGCGTTGCTGCTGGGCAAGCGCAAGAACTGGCCCGAGCAGCCGATGCACCCGCACTCGTTGCCGTGGACCCTCATCGGCACCGGCATCTTGTGGTTCGGGTGGGCGGGCTTCAACGCCGGCTCCGCCCTTGCCGCCGACGGCGTGGCCGCCCAGGCGCTCTACAACACCTTCGTCGCCGCCTCCGCCGGCATGCTGGGCTGGCTGCTGGTCGAGAAGATCAAGGACGGGCACGCCACGACCCTGGGCGCCGCGTCGGGTGCTGTCGCCGGCCTCGTCGCCATCACCCCGTGCGCCGGCTTCGTCGGCGGCCTCTCGCCGATGATCATCGGCGCCATCACCGGGGCCATCTGCTTCCTGGCCATCAGCCTCAAGTACCGCTTCGGCTACGACGACTCGCTCGACGTGGTCGGCGTGCACCTGGTCGGCGGCCTGCTCGGATCGATCCTGCTCGGCGTCTTCGCCACCACCGAGGTCAACGCCCTCGGCAAGGACGGCCTCCTCTTCGGTGGCGGCTCGACCCTGCTGATCGAGCAGGTCATCGCTGCGGTCGTGGTACTCGTATTCTCCTTCGTGGTGTCCATCGTCATCGCCAAGGTCATCGACGTGGCCTTCGGCGGGCTCCGGGTCACCGAAGAGGACGAGGAGCTCGGCCTCGACCTGTCCCAGCACGCCGAGACTGCTTACAACAGCTGACCCGAACGGACCCGACATGAAGCTGATCACCGCAATCATCAAGCCCCACAAGGTCGACGACGTGAAGGACGCCCTCAAGGCGGCGGGCGTGCAGGGCATGACCGTCGCCGAGGTCAAGGGCTTCGGCCGGCAAGGCGGGCACACCGAGGTGTACCGCGGCGCCGAGTACGTCGTGGACCTGCTCCCGAAGGTCCGGCTCGAGATGGTCGTCGGCGACGACCAGGCCCGGGCGATCGCCGAGGTCATCGTGACCTCGGCGAAGACCGGCAAGATCGGCGATGGCAAGGTGTGGATCACCAACGTGGAAGAGCTGATCCGCATCCGCACCGACGAGCGCGACGAGGACGCGGTCTAGCCCACCGCCGGAGCCGTCCATGGACGCGACGCCCCCCACCCTCGACCGCGCCGCGGTCGTCACCGATCCCACGCTCAGCGGCCTGGCCTTGTGCCAGGCCCTGGCGCGTCAGATGGACGGCTTCGTCGCCGACCTCTACGCCCACGCTGGTTCCCCTCCCGGCGTGGCACTCGTCGCCGTCGGCGGTTACGGCCGCGCCGAGCTGTCGCCGCAGAGCGACATCGACCTGTTGCTGCTCCACGACGGCCAGCGCGACATCGCGCCCATCGCGGAGCGCGTCTGGTACCCGATCTGGGACGCCAAGCTGAAGCTGGGCCACGCCGTGCGCACGATCAAGGAGGCGCTGGCGCTCGCCGGCGACGATCTCGAGACGGCTACCTCGCTGTTGTCGTGCCGGCTCATCGCCGGCGACCGCGATCTCGCCGATGAGCTGACGGGCAAGGCGCTGCTGCAGTGGCGCAAGAAGGCGAAGCGGTTCGTGGCGTCGCTCGCCCGCACCGTTGCCGAGCGACACGTCGACGCCGGCGAGGTGGCGTTCTTGCTCGAGCCGGACCTCAAGCAGGGCCGAGGTGGGCTGCGCGACGCGCACGCCATCGCCTGGGCCGATGCGGCCGACCTGGTCGTGCTGCCCGAGGACGACGCCGCGGTGCGCAAGGCCTACGAGGTGCTCCTCGGGGTGCGGGTCGAGCTGCATCGCGTCACGGGGCGGCTGGGCGACCGGCTGTCGCTCGAGGACCAGGACGCGGTCGCCGAGCGCCTGGGCCACACCGACGCCGACGAGCTGATGCGCGCCGTCGCCGCCGCAGCGCGCGACATCGCCTGGGCGAGCGACGAGGTGTGGCACCGCATCGATGCCGTGCTCGCCGGGCCGCGCCTGGCGCGCCTCACGCGCGACAAGGACCTCGGGCATGGCTTGGTGCTGCGCGACGGCGACGTGCACCTGCACAACGACGCCGACCCGGCACAGGACCCGGCGCTGGTGCTGCGCGCCGCCGTCGCCGCAGCCCGCGAGCGGACGCGGATCGAACGCAAGAGCCTCGAGCGCCTGGCGGCGCACGCTGCCCCGCTGCCCACGCCGTGGACGCCAGAGATCCGGGAGCTGTTCGCCTCGCTCCTGCTGGCCGGCGAGCCGGCGATCGGCGTCGTCGAAACCCTGGACCGCAAGGGCCTGTGGGTGCGCATCCTGCCCGAGTGGGACCCGGTGCGGTGCCGACCGCAGCGCAACGCGTACCACACGTACACCGTCGACCGGCACCTGTGCGTCACCGCCGCCAACGCCGCCGCCCTCGCCGACCGGGTCGACCGGCCGGACCTGCTGGTGGTCGGGGCCTTGCTGCACGACATCGGCAAGGGGCACCCCGGAGATCACACCGTCGTGGGCATCGACATCGTCGGACGGATGGGACCGCGGATGGGGTTCGGTCCCGACGACACGGCCGTGCTGCAGACGATGGTGCGGCACCACCTGCTGCTCCCCGACGTGGCCACCCGTCGGGACCTCGACGACGACACGACGATCACCAGCGTGGCCGACGAGGTCGGCGACCTCGGCACGCTCTACCTGTTGCATGCGCTGTGCGTCGCCGACAGCCAGGCGACCGGCCCGGCGGCGTGGAACGGCTGGAAGGCGGAGCTGGTGCGCGAGCTCGTGGCGCGCGCCGCGCACGTCCTCGCCGGCGGTGCGGTCTCCGAGGTGACGGCCGAGGGGTTCCCGACCAGCGCCCAGCTCGAGCGGATGGCGGCGCGAGAGCAAGTGGTGGAGGGAGCCGGCGATCAGCTCCTGGTCATCGCCGAGGACCGACCGGGCCTGTTCAGCCGGGTCGCCGGTGTGCTGGCCCTGCACGGCTTCGGCGTGCTCGACGCCAACGCCGCGTCGAGCGAGGACGGCATGGCGGTCGAGGTCTTTCGCGTCACCAGCGACCTCGGCCCGCCGATCCCGTGGGACGGGGTGGTGCGCGATCTCGGCGCAGCGCTCGACGGGCGCCTGGCCCTGGCGGCCCGCCTGGCCGAGCGGGCCGAGCGCTACGGACGGCGCGCCGTGCGCACACCGGCGCCGCTGGCGCCGACCCGCGTGCTCTTCGACAACTCGGCCTCGGCCTCGGCGACGGTGCTCGAGGTGCACGCCCCGGACGCCATCGGGTTGCTGTACCGCATCACGCGGGCGCTGGCCGACCTCGATCTCGACATCCGCACCGCCAAGATCCAGACGCTCGGCGCCGAGGTCGTCGACGCCTTCTACGTGCGCGGGCGCGACGGCGGCAAGATCACCGACGAGCAGCACCAGCGCGAGATCGAGCGCGCCGTGCTCTTCGCGGTCTCGACCTGACCGTGGGCACGACGAGCGCTGGCGCTCACGCCGGCGCCGTGTCCTGGAGCTGGATGGCCGAGATGATCTCGTTGGCGAGGACCATCGGATCCTCCCGGAACCGGCCGCCCTCGGCGGCGTCGACGTAGACCCGCACCAGGGTGGCCAGGACCAGGTGGCCGTCGGAGGTGAGGTGGCCGTTGGTGGCGGCGTCGACGAAGCAGGCGTCGATCGGCAGCACGACCACGCCCGTGCCACCCAACGCAGGGCAGCCGCCGACGGCAGCGAGGATGGCGTCGAACGGGATCACCCACAGGTCGGGACGTTCGGCCTGCGCCGCCACGAGGACGTCGCCGATGGCGGCCACCTCCGCGGCGGCGGGTCCGATGGCGGCGGGCGTGATCCAGATGACGCGGGTGCCCGCCGGCACGGCGTCGAGGAAGGCGTCGAGCTCGGCCTCGAACGCCGCCGCGCCGGCCGGCCCGTCGTTGACACCGAAGTTGGTCACGACGTAGTCGGCGGCGAACGCCGGGGCCGTGTTGCGGACGCGCTCCCGGGCGAAGCCGTCGCCATAGGCGTCGTCGTTGACGAGCCCGAGCCCCGTCCACGATTCGATCGCGGTGAGGTAGGGCTGCTCGGCCACCCAGTGCGTGGTCTGCACCAACTCGGTCGGCGGCCAGTTCGAGTCGCCGATCAGGAGCAGGTTCGCCCGCGGCTTCGGATCGCATCCCACGGAGGCGACGATGCCGAGGAGGACGACGACGACGAGCAATCGGTTGCGCACCGCATGACTATCCACGGCGGGTGCGGCAAAGGCAACCCTGCTGGCACCGGTGGGCCACGGGATCTGACACGTCGTCACCTGAGGGGGCATCAGATGCACGAGAACGCGTTCTCCGACGCCGTCGTATGGTGACCGCTACGGTCGTCGGCCATGCGATGTGAGCGAGTGGGTGTCGTCGGGACCGGGATCATGGGCGCGGGGATCGCCGAGGTGATGGCGAGCGCCGGGTACGAGGTGATCGTGCGCAGCCGCCACGAGACGACGGCCGAGACGACCGTGATGGCGATCGACAAGAACCTGAGTCGCCTCGTGACCAAGGGGCGCTGCAGCGAGGACGACAAGGCGGCCACGCTGGAGCGGGTCACGACGACGACGTCACTGCGGGACCTCGCCGAGTGCGACCTGATCATCGAGGCCGCACCCGAGGACCTCGAGCTCAAGCGGGAGCTCTTCGGCGACCTCGGCAACCTGTGCCGGCCCGATGCCGTCCTGGCCACCAACACCTCGACGCTGTCGATCATCGAGCTGGCGGTGGCGGCCTTCCACCCCGAGCGCGTCGTCGGCATGCACTTCTTCAACCCGGCGCCGGTCATGCCGCTGGTCGAGATCGGTCGGCCGCTGACGGCGAGCGACGAGACTGTGCAGCTGGCGCTCGACGTGGTGGCACGGTGCGGCAAGCACGGCGTGGTCGTGCGTGACTCGACCGGGTTCATCGTCAACGCGCTGCTCTTCGGCTACCTCGGCGGCGCGGTGTCGATGCTCGAGCGCGGCGTGGCCTCCAAGGAGGACATCGACACGGCGATGGTCGGCGGCTGCAACTTCCCGATGGGACCGTTCGCCCTGTACGACCTCATCGGCATCGACGTCTGCGTGGCGGTGTTCGACGCCCTCTTCGACGAGTACCGCGACCCGACCTTCGCCTGCCCGCCCATGTTGCGGCGGATGGTGGCGGCCGGGCATCTGGGACGCAAGGCCGGCCGCGGGTTCTACGTCTACTGAGCCGTGACGGCGGCGGGGACGTCCCCGCAGCCGGAGCGCCGTCAGCCGGCGACGGGAGCCCGCAGGCGCGGCGAGGGCAGCGCGGAGGTCTGCGGTCCGGGCAGCGTGGCGGCGGGGTCGTCGGCGTAGCGCTTGGGGAGTCGCACTTCGACGTCGAGCCCTCCTTCGCGTCGCGCCTGGACCTGCAGGACGCCGCCGTGGGCTGTGGCGATCGAGGTGGCGATGGCCATGCCCAGGCCGTAGCCGGGCCGCGAGCGGTCGGCGGCGCGGCGGAAGGGCTTGACGATGTCATCGACCTGCGCCGCGGTCAGCTGGTCGCCGGTGTTGGCGACGGTGAGCACGACGTCGGCACCGAAGGTGTCGACCTCGACGCTCAGCCAGCCGCCGCGCTGGTTGTAGTTGATGCCGTTGTCGACCAGGTTGGCGATCAAACGCTCGAGCAACCAGCGGTCGCCCTCGACGACACCGGTGCCCAGCGCCAGCTCGAGCTCGATGCCGGCGAGGTCGGCCGCCTCGGCCCGCTCCGCCACGACGTCGCCGGCGAGCTCGACCACGTCCACCGCTTCGTGGTTCGCCATGGTCGACTCGCTGCGGGCGAGGGCGAGCAGGCTCTCGAGCAGCGACTCGGCTCGTGCGGCGGCCGAGCCAACCCGTGCGGCGAGCTCCCGTTCGCCGTCGGTCGCCGCCGGATCGTCGAGCACCAGGTCGGCCTCGCCCTGGATGACGGCGAGTGGGGTCCGCAGCTCGTGGCTGACGTTGGCGGCGAAGCCGCGCTGCGCGTCGAAGGCGTCCTCGAGGCGGGTCAACATGCCGTCGAGCGTGTCGGCCAGCTCCTTGAGCTCGTCGTTGGGCCCGTCGAGCGAGAGACGTTCGTGCAGGCTCTCCTCGGAGATCTCCTGGGCGCGCGCCGTGATCTGGCCGACGGGTCGCAGCGCGCGACCTGCCGCGACCCAGCCCACGAGCAACGAGATGCCGACGAGGCCGACGAGGCTGGCGCCGGTGAACCACACCAGCGAGTGCAGGGTCTCGGTACGGATGTCCTGCTGGACGCCCTCGATGACCTGGCCGACGTTGGCGGCGTCGCGTCCCGTCGGCGGCTCCGGAACCGGGATGTTGCGGACGAAGTCGACCTGCTCCTTGTTGAAGCCGTAGGCATCGACGACGAGGCGGTCGGCCCCGACCTCGCTCGACACGAGGGTCTCGCGCACGACCAGGAAGCTGATCAGCAGCAGCGCCGCCCCGGCGAGCATGAACACCACGCCGTAGAAGAAGGTGAGCCGCCAGCGGATGGAGCGGGATCGCACGGTCAGGTCCCGCCGCTCGCAGCCGTCGGGTCGCCGTCGGTGAGTTGGTAGCCCACGCCGACGACCGTCTCGATCACCTGGGGGTCACCCAGCTTGCGGCGCAGCGTCATCACCGTGATGCGGATGGCGTTGGTGAAGGGATCGGTGTTCTCGTCCCAGACCTTCTCGAGCAGCTCCTCGCTCGACACGACCCGCCCGTCGCCGCTGAGGAGCACCTCGAGCACGCCGAACTCCTTGCGCGTGAGGTTCAGGGAGCGCCCGCCACGGGTCACGGCGCGGCGCGGCACGTCCATCTCGATGTCGGCCCAGGTCAGGGTGGGCGGGACGACCGTGCCGACGCGCCGACCGAGGGCCCGGACGCGGGCCACCAGCTCCCGCATGGCGAACGGCTTGGCCAGATAGTCGTCGGCGCCCAGCTCGAGGCCTTGCACGCGGTCCTCGAGCGTGCCCGAGGCCGTCAGCATCAAGATCCGCTCGCCGGTGCCGGCGGAGGCGATGCTGCGGCACACGTCATCGCCGTGGACCTCGGGCAGGTCACGGTCGAGCACGATCACGTCGTACGACGTGAACCCGGCCTTGTCGAGCGCCTCGGCGCCGTCGACGGCGATGTCGACGGCCAGTGCCTCCTGGCGCAGGCCGCGCGCGATGACATCGGCGAGCGCGGCATCGTCCTCGACCACCAGGATGCGCACGTTCGCCGTCCCCCGTTCCGCTGTCGCTTGGCGCTCGTCCGTTCGGGTTCCCTGCACCGCCCACCTCCACCGCCGACGGCGCCGTCGCGTGGCAGCCGGCTCATCCTGTGACCGCAGTCACGCCGAACGCTCGCACGTCCGTCGTATGAGCCCCGTATGTGCCTGGCGGCGGTGGCGGTGTGGCACGGCGTCACGTCGTCCCGACGGTCGACCACCTTACGACGAACATATCGATGTGGCCGTACCGTGCCCGATGGTCTCCGAGACCAACCCCAATCTCACCCCAGATTGCGATACCGGCCGACCCCGCTCCCATCGGGTCGGCCGGTTCCGCGTCCGGGTCACGGCACCAGCGCCACGGGCAGGCGGGCGGTGAGCAGGCGCCCGTCGAAGATGGGGTCGGCGGTCACCGCCATGTCGAAGTACGTGAAGGCCAGGCTGGTGGCGGTCGAGCGGTCGGGGCGGACGCGGGGCGTGTAGCAGGCGTCGTCGCCCGAGGAGCACCCGGGCAGCGTGATGGCGATCGGATCCGACCAGGGGCCTGCCAGGTCGGTGGCCGTGCGCAGCAGCACCGTGTCCGACGGCCACGGCGGCGGGAGGTACAGCATCGTGTACAGGCCGAGTGCGGGCACCCACTCGACCGAGAGGCCGGCCGGCGGGTTCTGCGCCGCCAGATTGGGTGGCAGGTCGAGGTCGGACGGGTCATCGACGTAGGTCGAGCGGACCGTCAGGTCGCCGCCGGCGGGCGCCACGGTGCGGCGGCACGCCAGGTCGGCGGACGGATCGCACCCGAACAGGTGCACGGCACCGCCGGCGAGGATGCCGCCGCGGCCCCAGGCAAAGCGCTCGGCCGTCGTGAACAGGTGATCGTTGCGACGCTCGGCCACGATCGGCGCGGTGCCGATCGGGTCGATCGCCGGACGGTGGTCGTACACGGCGAGGCCGACGTCACCGTGCACATAGGTGGTCGAGGTGCACACGGTCTCGCGCACGTACCAGATGTGGACCGCGTCGTGGCCGGGCCCGGCGGGGATGGCCACGACGGATTGGGGCCACAACGCGACGTACGGACGCGGGTCGCCGGCTCCGCGTGCCGGACACGGATCGGGTACGGACGCT
>CAZYKR010000090.1:0-14510 GCA_964648005.1 uncultured Iamiaceae bacterium | reverse complement strand
TTGTAGGGGTCCTGCTCGGTGAGCGACACGCCCGAGGTCTGGCAGTGGGTGCGCAACATGAGCGACTGCGGCTTGGCCGGGTCGAACTGGCGCATCACCCGGGCCCACAGCAGCCGGGCGGCGCGCAGCTTGGCCACCTCCATGAAGAAGTTCATGCCGATGGCGAAGAAGAACGACAGGCGCCCGGCGAACTCGTCGACGTCGAGGCCTTTCGCCAGGGCGAACCGCACGTACTCGAGACCGTCGGCGATGGTGAACGCCAGCTCCTGCTCGGCCGTCGCGCCCGCCTCTTGCATGTGGTAGCCGGAGATCGAGATCGAGTTGAACCGCGGCATCTCCCGCGCCGTGAACTCGATGATGTCGGCCACGATCCGCATGCTCGGCTCGGGCGGGTAGATGTAGGTGTTGCGGACCATGAACTCCTTGAGGATGTCGTTCTGGATGGTGCCGCTGAGCGCGCTGCGCTCGACGCCCTGCTCCTCCCCGGCGACGATGAACATCGCCAGCGTGGGGATCACGGCGCCGTTCATCGTCATCGAGACCGACATCTTCTCGAGGGGGATCCCGTCGAAGAGGAGCTTCATGTCCTCGACGGTGTCGATGGCCACCCCCGCCTTGCCGACGTCGCCGACCACGCGCGGATGGTCCGAGTCGTAGCCACGGTGCGTCGCCAGGTCGAACGCCACCGACAACCCGGTCTGGCCGGCGGCGAGGTTGCGCCGGTAGAAGGCGTTGGACTCCTCGGCGGTGGAGAACCCGGCGTACTGGCGGATGGTCCACGGCCGATTGGCGTACATCGTGGCCCGCGGGCCGCGGACGAAGGGCTCGAAGCCGGGGAGCTCGTCGAGCTGGGCCGGCGGCACGTCGGCGAGGTCGGCACGGGTGTACACCGGCTTGACCGCGATGCCCTCGGGTGTGTCCCAGATCAGGTCGTCCGGATCGGCGCCGCGCAGCTCGCGTGCTGCGAGCTCGCGCCACTCGTCGAGGGTGTGGGGCTGGTGCTGATCAGGCGAGTCGCTCACACGGCGAGGCTAGATGACGTCCTGGAAGCACCTGAAATGGCGTCAGGCCCGACGCGGCGGTCGCCCGCCCCGGTGCTACATTCGCACGCCGGCGCGGCCCTGTCCGGCGGAGCTGGGCGCCGCCCCCGCCCGAACGCACCATGGCCTCTCCACCCGCACCTCCCGCTTCGGACGATCCAGCGCACCTCGGGCCGCACGTCGGGCGCGACGGGGTGGAGTTGGTCGACGGCGGTGGTGTCGGGTTGCACCGGGTCCACGAGCGGGCCTCGGTCGCCGTCGGCGACCGCGCCGCCTTCTTCCCGGCGCTCGACGGCGTACGCGCCCTGGCCGTCGCCGGGGTGTTGCTCTTCCACGCCGAGTTCACCTGGGCCCAGGGCGGGTTCCTGGGGGTGTCGACGTTCTTCACCCTCAGCGGCTTCCTGATCGCCCGGCTGTTGATGATGGAGGCCCGCGACACCGGCGCGATCGACCCGAAGCGCTTCTTCGTCCGACGCGCCCGGCGCCTCCTGCCGGCGGGCATGCTCGGCATCGCACTGGCCATCGCCGTCGTCCTGCTCGATGAGCGGTTGGTGACCTCCGGCGGGCTCAGCTGGGACCTGCTCTCGGCGCAGTTCGCGCTCGCCAACTGGCGGTTCGCGCTCAGTGGGCAGAGCTACAGCGACCTGTTCGCCACGCCGTCGCCGGTGTTGCACTACTGGAGCCTGGCGGTCGAGGAGCAGTTCTACCTGGGCCTGCTCGTCATCTTGTTGCTCACCTTGCGGCTGACCCGCCAGGCGCGACGTGCGGTCATCCCGTGGGTCATTGTCGGGTTGGCGGGCATCGTCGCCCTCGCGGCGTTCACGATCCCGAAGTCGATCGACCGTGCGTACTACGGCACCGACACCCGGGCGCTCGAGTTCCTGACGGGCGCCCTGCTCGCCGCCGTCCTCGTGCACTGGCGCGCCTGGCGCACCCGGCTGCGCATCCCCGAGTGGGCCCACCGCAACGCCGCGCCGGCGCTCGGCGTCGCCAGCCTCCTGGCGCTGCAGGGCATGATCCTGTTCTGGGTCGTGGCCCAGCAGACCGACGACTACCTCTACAACGGCGGCCTGGTCGGGTACTCGGTGCTGTCGGCGACGGTCATCGGTGCCTGCCTCGTCGAAGGGAGCCCGGTCGCCTGGCTGCTCTCGTTCGCGCCGCTGCGGTACCTGGGCAAGATCTCCTACGGCGTGTACGTGTACCACTGGCCGATCTTCTTGTGGCTGAACCCGGACCGCCTCGACCTCGGCCCCTGGCCCCTGCTGGCCGTCCGCTTGGCCGTCACGATCCCGCTGGCGGCGGCGTCGTACCACTTCGTGGAGATGCCGATCCGCGAGCGGCGCAGCCCCTGGGTGCGCGGCGCCCCGCTCGTGCGGATCGGCGGGGCGGTCGGGGCGCTGATCATCGCGGGGGCCTCGCTGTACGTCGGGACCGCCCGGCAGCCGACGCTGCTCACGGGTGACGTGGGCGAGACCGCGTCCGCCGAGGCGCCCGGCGCCGTGCCCGACCAGCTCGACTTCCTCGGCCCCGTCGACACCAGCCCGATCGAACCTGTCGGGACGGCGTCGCCGGCGCCGGAGCCGACGACCCCGTCGCCACTGCCGATCCCGGAGGTCACGTCACCGTCGCGGCCGCTGCGGGTGATGATCGTCGGCGACTCCACGGCGTTGCACTTCGCGCCGGGTCTGAAGGCGTGGGCGCAGGCCAACGGTGACCTCGAGGTCTTCTCGTCGGCAGGCTTCGGCTGCGGCATCCTGCGCGCCGACCAGATCATCTCCCAGACCCAGCCCCAGTCCGTGCCCGCGGTGTGCCGCAACTGGGCCGAAGACTGGGCGGCCAAGGTCGAGGCGTTCCAGCCCGACGTCGTCCTGGTCGGGTCCGCCCTGTGGGACGCCACCGATACGGAGCTGCCCGACGGCACCTTCGCCGAGCCGGGCCAGGAGGCGTTCACCGAGTTCGCCACCGCGGAGTACGCCGAGGCGCTGGATGTGCTCCACGCCGGTGGCGCTCAGGTCCAGTGGGTGGCCAACCCGCCCGTGGAGATCCGCAAGTACCGGGGCGCCCGTCCCGAGCGCATGGCGGCGCTCAACGACATCGTCGCCGACCTGGCCCAGGATCGGCCGTGGCTGGAGGTGCTGCCCTACGACGAGTACGTCGAGGCGTGGGAGGCCGATCCGTCGTTGCCGCCGCTCCTCGCCGACGGTCTGCACGTCTCGCTCGAGCGCACCAACGACGTCGGGCACTGGCTGGCGCCCGTCATCCTCGACACCTTCTGGTCCGGAGCGCGCTGACCGGTAGGGTGCGACGCCATGACCGCTCCCGTCCCCGCCGATCGATTCGTCCGTCCCGCCGCCGCCTGGTACCTCGCCCTCCAGCCAGGGCTCGTGCTGCTCAGCGCCATGGCCGCCAGCGAGTCGGTCTACGACAAGGTGCGGGGCCGGGTGCCGTTGCCGTCGCGCCGGACGGTCCAGGCGCTGGCGGTCGCCACCGCTGCCGTCCACGTGGGCGAGGCCGCCTTCGCGTACCGCAAGGCGCGCAGCCTGGGCATGACCCGTTCCGCGCCTCGCTGGGCCGTCGAGACCTTCGCCTGCGGGTTCCCGGTGCTGCTGTCGCTGGCGAACCAGGCCCCGGTCGCCGAGCAGTAGCCTGCCGCCCATGCGGCCCAAGCGCATCGTCATCATCGGGGGCGGGCCCGGCGGCAACCAGTGCGCCACCCACGCCGCGCGCCTCGGCGCCGAGGTGACGGTGGTCGAGCGCGACATCGTCGGGGGCGCCGCCCACCTGTGGGATTGCATCCCGTCGAAGGCGATGATCGCCACGGGCGAGACGCTGGGCCTGATGCGCACGGCGCGGGGCATGGGGATCTCCGACGTGTCGGCGTCGCTCGACTTCACGGCGCTGCGCGAGCGCATCGAGTCGATCGAGAACCGGCTGGAGCACTCGGTCACCGGGCTGCTCGAGAGCCAGGGCGTGACGCTCCTCCAGGGCTCGGGGCGCCTGGTGGGCCCGCACGAGGTGGTGGTCGACGGCACCGACGGCGAGACGCACCTGGACGCTGACGTCATCGTGCTGGCCACCGGCAGCCGGCCCCGCATCCCCGCTTGGGCGCCCGTCGACGGCAGGCGGGTGCTCTCCACCCGCGACGCCTACCCGCCCGAGGAGCTCCCCGAGCACCTCGTGGTGATCGGGGCGGGCGTCACGGGCGTGGAGTTCGTCCACATGTTCTCCGCCTTCGGCTCCCAGGTGACCTTCATCGTCAGCCGGCAACAGGTGCTGCCCCAGAAGGACCCGGAGGTGGCGGCGGCGCTGGAGGAGGACTTCCTCGAGCGGGGCGTGCGGTTGTTCAAGGGCGCGCGGGCTACCTCGATCGAGGTGAACGAGGGCACGGTCTCGGTGCGCTGCGACGACGGCCGCCAGGCCACCGGCAGCCACTGCCTGCTCGCTGTCGGTTCGGTGCCGAACTCCGACGGGCTCGGGCTGGAGGCGGCCGGGGTCGACACCGACGGTGGCTACGTGGTGGTCGACCACAACTGTCGGTCGAGCGTGCCCCACATCTACGCCGCCGGCGACCTGTCGGGGAAGCTGCCGCTGTCGTCGGTGGCGTCGATGCAGGGTCGCAAGATCGCCGAGCACTGCATGGGCCTGCACGGCGGGCCGCACCGCCATCTGGACTACGAGAAGGCGGCGTCGGCCATCTTCACGGTGCCCGAGATCGCCGACGTCGGCCTGGCCGAGGCCGACGCCTTCGCCGAGGGCCGCAAGATCCGGGTCACCAAGGTGCCCTTCTCCGCCAACGCCAAGGCGCTCATCGCCAACGACCCTCGTGGGTTCGTGAAGATCGTCTCGGACCCGGCGACCGGCGTGGTGCTCGGTGGCTCGATCGTCGGCCGCAACGCCGCCGAGCTGATCTCGGTGATCGCCCTGGCCGTCACCGCAGGCCTGCGGGTCACCGACATCGTGGAGAGCCTCCTCGTGCACCCGGCGCTGGCCGAGGCGCTCGCCGATGCCGCCGAGTGAGGCGCCGACCGTCGAGGACTTCCCGGCGCACGGGGTCAACGCCATCGCCTCGATGGGGCAGCGTGCGCTCGGCTACCTGATCGACGCCGTCATCGTGCAGTTGCCGTTCGTGCTGGCCTCGGTCGCCGCCCTGCTGGCCGCCCCCGATCCCGCCGAGTACGTCACGCCGTGGTGGGCCGTCGCCGTCCAGGCCGTGGTGTTCATCACCTACCAGACGGTCCTGCTGGCCTGGCGGGGCAGGACCGTCGGGTGTGCGGCCGTGGGGATCCGCATCGCCCGCTACGGCAACGGTGGACGCCCGACGTTCAGCCAGGCCGCCATCCGGTGCCTGATCCCAGGGATCTTCGGCGCCAACAGCGTGACGGCGCTGATCGAGCCGCTCATCCCGCTGACGGCGTTGCTCGACCAGTCCGGCCTGCGGCGCGCCTGGCACGACAAGGCGGCGGGAACCGTCGTGGTGCGCACGCGGTGACCGGCGCGTCGGCGCCAGACGGCGCCAGGCCGGTCAGGCCGGATCGATGACGATGACGACGTCGCCGGAGCCCACCGAGTCGCCCGGTGCGACCTTGATCTCGGTGACCGTGCCGGCGGTGTCGGTCGTGATCTGGTTCTCCATCTTCATCGCCTCGAGCACGCACACGGCGGCGCCGACGTCGACGGCCTGACCCACCTCGACCAGGATCTTCACGATGGTGCCCTGCATCGGCACGGTCACCGAACCCGTGCCGGCGGCGCTGAGGGCGGCACCGCCCCCGCTGCGGCGCGGTCGGGCGGCGGCGGGGCGGCCGGCTGCGGCACCCGGGCCCGCCGCTGGCGCCATGGCCGACTCGGGGACCCACAGGCGCACGGCGTAGCGGCGGCCGTTGACCTCGACGTCGACGTCGCGCCGCACCTTCTCCTCGCCCTCGTCGGTCGTCGGGGCGACCTCGGCGCGCACGCCGGACAGGTCGAGCGTCTCCTCGACCCACTTCGTCGAGTGCGTGGCCTGCGCGAAGTCCGAGTGGGCGAAGATGGCGTCGGCCGCCGGTGCGGTGGTGGCCACGCCGTCCACCACCAGCTCGCGCAGGGCGCGGCGGGCTCGGTCGATGGCGGTGGCCCGGTCGGACCCCCACACGATGAGCTTGCCGATCAGGTTGTCGTAGTACTGGCTGACCTCGTCGCCGGACTCGTAGCCGCCGTCCCAGCGCACGCCGAAGCCCTGCGGCGGGACGAGCTTGTCGATGCGCCCCGGTGACGGCAGGAAGGCGCCGCCGGCGGGATCCTCGGCGTTGACCCGGACCTCGATGGCGTGCCCGCGGCGCTCGATGTCGTCCTGCGAGAACGACAGCGGTTCGCCGGCGGCGACGCGGATCTGCTCGCGCACCAGGTCGATGCTGGTCACCATCTCGGTGACGGGGTGCTCGACCTGGAGACGGGTGTTCATCTCCAGGAAGTAGAACTCGCCGTCCTGGTACAAGAACTCGACCGTGCCGGCGTTGGTGTAGCCGGTGGCCTTGGTGAGTGCCACGGCGGCGGCGCCCATCGCCTGGCGCACCTCGTCGGGGAACGCCGGTGCCGGGCTCTCCTCCACCAGCTTCTGGTGGCGACGCTGGCAGGAGCAGTCACGCTCACCCACCCACACCGCGTTGCCGTGGGTGTCGGCGATGACCTGCATCTCGATGTGGCGGGGCCACGTGAGGTAGCGCTCGAGGTAGCACTCGTCGCGGCCGAAGCCCTTGAGCGCCTCGGAGCGGGCCGACTCGAAGGCATCGGCAGCCTCGTCGGCGCTGTGCACGACGCGCATGCCGCGCCCGCCACCGCCGTAGGCGGCCTTGATGGCGACCGGCCAGCCGTGCTCCTCGCCGAAGGCGATCACCTCGGACGCGTCGGTGAGGAACTCGTTCGTCCCCGGCACGCCGGCCACGCCGGCCTCCTGGGCGGCGAGGCGGCTCGACACCTTGTCGCCCATGACCTCGATCGCCTCGGGCGGCGGACCGATGAACGTCACGCCGCGGTCGGTGATGGCGCGGGCGAAGTCCGTGTTCTCGGAGAAGAAGCCGTAGCCGGGGTGCACCGCCTCGGCGCCCGAGCGCTCGATGGCGTCCAGGATGGCCTCGGTGTTGAGGTAGCTCTCGGCCGCGGTCTGGCCGCCGAGGGCGTAGGCCTCGTCGGCAAGACGGACGTGCAGCGCGTCGCGGTCGAGGTCCGAGTACACGGCGACCGTGGCGATGCCCATCTCCTGGCAGGCGCGGATGACCCGGACGGCGATCTCGCCCCGGTTGGCGATCAGGATCTTGGAGAACACGGGGACATGATGGTCGCCGTGCGAGCGTCGGTGCACATCCGTCGTCGGTCGGCAGCACGTCGCCGTCTACATTGGCCGCGTGGACGTCGACGCCGTGCGCCGTGAGCTCGAGGGCACCCGATTCGCCGACGTGGTGTGGTCTGCCGAGACCGGGTCGACCAACGACGACCTCGTGGCCGCCGCCCGCGGCGGTGCGGCGGACGGCACCGTGCACGTGGCCGGGCACCAGCGCGCCGGCCGCGGGCGCCTCGACCGGCGGTGGGAGGCGCCTCCCGGCGCGTCACTGTTGTGCTCGGTGCTGTTGCGGCCTGCCTGCCCGGCGATCGACTGGCACCTGCTGGCCACCGCTGCCGGTGTGGCAGCGTCCCAGGCCGTCGAGGCGACGTGCGGCGTGCGGCCGTCGCTCAAGTGGCCGAACGACCTCGTCGTCGTCGATGCCGCCGGGACGCGCAAGCTGGCGGGGGTCCTGGCGGAGTCGGCCGGCGCCGGCACCGACGATCCGGTGCTGGTGATCGGCATGGGGTGCAACGTCGCCTGGCCCGCCGAGCTGCCCGAGGACCTGGCCTCGATCGCCACGGCCCTGAACCACCTCACGTCCGACGCGCCGACCGTCGACGATCTGCTGGTGGCCTACCTGCGTGCGCTCGACGGGTGGTGCGTGCGCCTCGACGTCGCCGGGCCCGCCGATCGGGACGCGGCGGCGGCGAGGTTGGCGGACAGCTACGCCGAGCGATCGGCGACCCTCGGGCGGTCGGTGCGCGTCGACACCGGTGGTGCCCCGGTCGAGGGCACGGCCATGCGCGTCGAGCGTTCGGGCCACCTCGTCGTCGACACGTCGGCCGGGCTGGTCGAGGTCGCCGTCGGCGACGTCGTACACCTGCGGCACGAGCCGGAGGAACGGCGATGAGTCGGCCACCGGACGCCGCGACGTGGTCGGAGCGCCTGGCGGGCTTGCCGAACACCTTGGGGATGTTGATCGCCGGCGCGCTGTTCGTGGGCGGTGTGCTGCTGCTGACCGTGCCCTACGAGGTCACCGCGCCCGATGGCGCCACCACGGCGTGCGGCTCAGTGTTGTTCGAGCTGGTCGTGCCGTCCGATGGGGGCAAGGTGCCGGCCGACGCCGATTGCCGCGAGCAGGCCGGCGGCCGGCTGGTGCTCGGCCTGGCCGGCATCGGCATCGGTGTCGTCGGTGGCGTGGCGACCCGCCAGATTCGCAAGCGGCGCTACGACCCGCGCCGGCTCGACCTGATCGATGCGAGGGCACGATGACACCGGACCGCGATGCGCTCGTGTGGGTAGACGGCGCCGTCGTGCCGGCGTCGCAGGCGGCGGTGTCGCCGTTCGACCACGGGGTCACCGTCGGCGACGGCGTCTTCGAGACCGCCAAGGTCGTGACCGACCGCGACGGCGTCCGCCAGGCGTTCGCGCTCGGGCGGCACCTGGCCCGTCTGCGTCGCTCGGCCGCCGGGCTCGGGCTCGAGGTCCCAGTCGACGACGCCACCCTGCGCCGGGCCGTGCGCGAGCTGCTCGACGCCAACCCTGACGACGGCCGCCTCCGGATCACCGTCACGGGCGGGCACGGGCCGTTGGGCTCGGGGCGCGGCGACGGTCCGCCCACGGTGCTCGTGGCGTCGGCGCCGGTGCCGGCCTGGGGTGGGTCGGCGGCGGTCGTGACCGTGCCGTGGCGTCGCAACGAGCACAGCCCGGTCGCCGGCCTCAAGACGACCAGCTACGCCGAGAACGTGGTGGCCCTGCGCGCCGCGCACGACGCCGGCGCCGACGAGGCGATCTTCGCCAATACCGCCGGGATGCTCTGCGAGGGGACGGGCTCGAACATCTTCGTGGTGCACGAGGGTGAGCTCGTCACACCGCCGTTGTCGGCGGGCTGCCTGGCGGGCATCGTGCGCGAGCTGGTGCTCGAGGTCGCCGGCGCCACCGAGCGCGACCTGCCGATCGAGGTCCTCGCGGACGTGACCGAGGCGTTCCTGACGTCGAGCACGCGCGACGTGCAGCCGATCGACGCCATCGACGGCCGCGCCCTGACCCCGGTGCCCGGCGCCCGCACGGCGGCCGCGGCGGCGGCGTTGGCGGCGCTCGAGGCTGCCGACGTCGATCCGTAGCGCCGGCGCGTCAGCGGGGGTGTCGCCCCGACGCCACAGCCAGCAACCGCTTCGCTTTCAGCTCGGTCTCGGCCCACTCGCCGAGCGGGTCCGAGTCCCAGGTGATGCCACCGCCGGTGCCGAGGTGCAGCGCGTCGTCGGCGATCCAGAACGTGCGGATGGCGACGTTGAGGTCCCCGGCCCGTCGATCGGCGTCGACCCAGCCGACGGCGCCGCAGTAGACGCCGCGCGGCCCGGACTCGAGCCGAGCGATGTGCTCGAGCGCCGCCAGCTTGGGTGCCCCCGTGACCGAGCCCGGCGGGAAGGTGGCCTCGATGGCGTCGGCCCACCCGGCGCCGTCCCGCAGGCGGCCGGTGACGGTGCTGACCAGGTGCACCAACCCGGGATGCTCCTCGACCGCGCACAGGTCCGGCACCGCGACGGTGCCCCAGTCGCAGACCCGTCCCAGGTCGTTGCGGACGAGGTCGACGATCATCACGTTCTCGGCGCGGTCCTTGGCGAGGAACGCGTCGGCGGTGGCGGCGGTGCCCTTGATCGGTGACGACGAGACGAGGTCGCCGCGGCGGGACAGGAACCGCTCGGGCGAGGCGGAGGCGACGTGCACGCCCTGGTCGGGTAGGCGGACGACGGCGCTGAACGGCGCCGGGTTGCCGAGCGCCAGCGCGGCGCCGAGCGCGGCGATGTCGGTCGATCCGCCGAGCGCGGCGGCGCGGGCGTGGGCCAGCGGCGCCGAGAGCCGGCGGGTCAGGTTCACCTGGTAGACGTCGCCCGCTGCGATGGCGGCGCGGATCGCCTCGACCCCCGCCGCGAACGCGGCGCGGTCGAGGCTGGTGCGCCACTCGTCGAGCGCCGGACCGACCCAGGGCCGGCCGGGCCACGGTCGTGCCGGGCGCACGTCGGCGAAACGGGCGCACACCGGCCGGCCGTCGAAGGGCAGCACCACCGCCCAGAACCCTTGGCTGTCGAGCGCGGCGAGGTCGTCGGTGACATCGAGCAGGCCGGTCGCGAGGCGGTCGCCGACGACGGCGAGCGGCGGCGCCGAGTCGTCGGACGGCGGTGGGACCACGACGGCCAGCGTACGATCCCCTCCGATGGCAGCCGAACTGAACGAGACACAGCTGGCACTGCGCGCCATGGTGCGCGAGTTCGCCCGGGACCGCGTGGCCCCCCACGCCGAGGCGTGGGACCGCGACCACACGTTCCCGGTCGACGTGGTGCGCGAGATGGGGGACCTGGGGTTGTTCGGGATCCCGTTCCCCGAGGCCTACGGCGGCGGCGACGGCGACCTGACGACGTTGTGCATCGCCATCGAGGAGCTGGCCAAGGTCGACCAGTCGATCGCCATCACGCTCGAGGCAGCGGTCGGGCTCGCCGCCAACCCGATCTTCCAGTTCGGCAGCGAGGAGCAGCGCCAGCGTTGGCTGCCGGACCTCGTCGCCGGCCGGGCGCTCGGCGGGTTCGGGCTCACCGAACCCGACGCCGGCTCCGATGCCGGCGGCACGCGCACCAAGGCGGTCCTCGACCCTGACACCGACGAGTGGGTCATCGATGGCACCAAGGCGTTCATCACCAACTCGGGTACGGAGATCACCTCGCTGGTGATCGTCACCGCCGTGACCGGCACGGCAGCGGGCCGCCCGGAGATCTCGTCGATCATCGTGCCGGCCGGGACGCCCGGACTGATCGTCGAGCCGCCGTACCGCAAGATGGGGTGGCACGCGTCGGACACGCACGGCCTGACGCTCAGCGGGTGCCGGGTGCCGCGTGATCACGTCCTCGGCGAGGAGGGACGCGGCTTCGCCCAGTTCCTGGCCACGCTCGATGACGGCCGCATCGCCATCGCCGCCCTCGCCCTCGGCGTCATCGAGTGCTGCCTCGAGGAGGCGACGCGCTACGCCAACGACCGCATCGCCTTCGGCCGCCCGATCGGGGCCAACCAGGGCGTGGCGTTCAAGGTGGCCGACCTGGCCGTCATGGCGGCCGCCGCCCGGGCGCTTGTGTACGACGCCGCCGCCCTGCGCGATGCCGGCAAGCCCTTCAAGAAGGAGGCGGCCATCGCCAAGCTCTACGCCTGCGAGGCCGCCGTCACGGCCACCCGCGAGGCCACCCAGATCTTCGGCGGCGCCGGGTTCATGGACGAGACGTTGGTGGCCCGCCAGTACCGCGACGCCAAGATCCTCGAGATCGGCGAGGGCACCAGCGAGGTGCAGCGCCTGGTGATCGGCCGTGCCCTGGGGCTGCCGGTCACGTGAGAGGCCGCAGCGCCTCGTCGTGGCAAACCCAGCCGTAGCACCAACCAGGAGAGACCGACGACGACGGCGCCACGGCCACCCGCCAGCCTAGGCCTGGCGGGTGTGCTGCCGGTCGCGGCGGGGTCGCTGGTACCTTGCTACGCCGTGTCGAACGGTAGGACCCCTGGGCAGAAGGCCCTGATCGGCGTCAACATCGTCCTGGTGATCGGGTGCCTGGCGGCGGCCGCTGGACTGGCGTACTTCCGGCGGTCGGCGCTCGAGATCGTTCGGGTGCCGATCGCAGACGCCGGGACCGGCTTCGCCGAGACGGCGTCGCCGACCGAGCCACGGAACTTCCTGCTGGTCGGCGTCGACGACTCCGAGGGCCTCGACCCCGACGATCCGGTGCTGCGCGGTCGAGACGGCACCAAGAACACCGACACGATCATGATCATGCGGGTCGACCCGGTCCTGCACAAGGCGATGATCCTGTCCCTGCCCCGGGACCTGTGGGTGGCCATCCCGCCGGCCAAGCAACCGAACGGCCGCATCAACGAGGCGCTGGCCACCGGCGGCCCCACGAAGCTGGTCGAGACGATCGAGACCAGCCTGGACATCCCGATCGATCACTACGCCGAGGTCAGCTTCGCCGGCTTCAAGCAGATCGTGGACGAGCTCGGCGGCGTGCCCGTCTACTTCCCGTGGCAGGCGCGCGATCAGGCGACCGGGCTCTTCCAGTACGACCCGGGGTGCGTGACGCTCGAGGGCGACCAGGCCCTGGCGTACGTGCGGTCGCGCCACTTCGAGATCTACGACGAGGAGAAGGGCTACTGGGTCGAGGACTCCACCAACGACCTCGGCCGCATCCAACGCCAGCAGGAGTTCGTGCGCACCGCCATGCAGCGGGCGATCGACAAGGGCGCCCGGAACCCGGTCACGCTCGCCGGCCTGGTCAACGCCTCGACCGACGCCGTGGCGCTCGACGAGCAGATCACCATCGCCGAGATCATCGCCCTCGGCGAGGAGATGCGTGAGTTCGACCCGGCGGACCTGCAGGTGTTCCAGCCGCCGGTCAGCGGGTTCACCACCGGCGGCGGCGCCTCCGTCCTGCGCCTCGACGAGCGGGCGGCGCAGCCCATCTTCGACCTGTTCCGCGGCGTCAACCCCTTCGAGGACCCGCGGGCGCTGGTGCGGGTGGAGGTGCTCAACGGCACCGGCACGATCGGCCAGGGCAAGGCCGTGGGGGAGGACCTGGCCGAGCTGGGGTTCTCGTGGGCACAGTCGTTCGACGACTCGAGCTTCGACCACGAGCGCACGATCATCCGCTACGCCACGCCCGACGACCTGGTCGCCGCCGTGCTGCTGGCCCGCTACCTCGACATCGATCCCGTCTTCGAACAGGGTGCGATGCGCTCGGCCGAGGCCCGGGTGGCCCTCGTGCTCGGCGACGAGTTCACCGGCTTCCGCACGGAGCCCCGGCCAATCGAGGACTTCGCCGACGTGCTGCCCCCGGAGGTGATCGCCGCCGAGACCACCGTGGCCGTCACCGACGACTCGACGACCGACGCCGCCGCCGAGAGCACCAGCACGACGGTGGCGCCGACGACGTCGTCGATCGATGCCTTCCTGCCCGGCGTGCCCGAGGGCGAGGAGTGCCGGTAGCCCCGATGCCAACGGGTAGCATGTCGCTTCGTCCCCACGGCAGCGACCGGGGATTCGACCCAGCCGTCAACCCCACCCGGAGCTCATGGGAACCATCGCCGTCATCGGAGCTGGATACGTCGGACTGACCACAGCCGTGTGCTTCGCGCACCTCGGCCACGAGGTCATCTGTGCCGACATCGATGAGCGACGGGTGCAACGCCTGGCGCGGGGCGAGGTGCCGATCCTGGAGCAGGGCCTCGAGGAGCTGCTCGCCGAGGGCATCAAGTCGGGGCGCCTGCGCTTCGTCGTCGGTGCCCCCACGGCGGCGCGCGACGCCGAGTTCATCTACCTGTGCGTGCCGACGCCGCAGGGCGATGACGGGTCGGCGGACATGACCTACATCGAGACGGCGGCGCGCGAGGTCGCCCCCGTGCTCGTGCCGGACGCCGTCGTGATCAACAAGTCGACGGTGCCGGTCGGCAGCACGCGCCTCGTGGAGCGGGCGCTCGGGCGCAGCGACGTCCACGTCGTGTCGAACCCGGAGTTCCTGCGCGAGGGCTCGGCGATCCACGACTTCTTGAACCCCGACCGGGTGGTCATCGGCAGCGACGACCAGGCCGCAGCCATCCGGGTCGCGGCGCTCTACATCGGCGTGCGGGCCCCGTTGATGGTCACCGACCCGGCCTCGGCCGAGACGATCAAGTACGCCTCGAACGCCTTCCTCGCCACGAAGCTGTCGTTCGTCAACGCCGTCGCCGCCGTGTGCGAGGCCGTCGGCGCCGACGTCAACGACGTCATGCTGGGCATGGGCTACGACCGCCGCATCGGTCAGGAGTTCCTGCGGCCCGGTCCGGGCTGGGGTGGGTCGTGCTTCCCGAAGGACACGCGGGCGCTGATCCGCATCGCCGAGGACGGTGGGTACGACTTCGAACTGCTCAAGGGCGTCCTCGCCGTCAACGACGAGCAGTACGCCTGGCGAAGCCGGCTCAAGGGGATCAAGCCGACCGCCGGCCACCTCTACGACAATCTCGAAACCTGGGAGATCGAACCGTGGTTCGCCAAGGACCCGCAATGAGAGCCTGGATCGTCGTCGCGACCACCGTCGCCGCGCTCGTTTCGGTCTCCGCGTTCGCCCAGGACGCCGCGAAGAAGTCGGAGCCGACGGCTTCGCCCC
>CAZYKR010000089.1:3394-14831 GCA_964648005.1 uncultured Iamiaceae bacterium | reverse complement strand
GAGGAGCTGGGCGTTCCAGTCGACCCTGTCCAGAGTCGACGACACGACGTACTTCGGGGCGGCGTCGATCATCTCGGCGAACGGCACCATCCAGTCCGCCATCCACTCCGGCCAGACGCCCGGCGCAACGGGACGCCATGCCTCCTGCATCATCTCGTAGGTGACCCGGCCGTACAGCAGGGCGTCCGCCTGTGCCAGCTGGTCCGCCCAGTACCGGTGCAGCTCCTCGTCAGGGCTCACGGCCTCGTGGTCGCAACACCCGTCGAGGGTCACGTTGATCGAATAGCGCAGCGGTCGCATGCATCCTCCCGGATCGGTCGCAACGACGATCCTGGCACGCACCCTTCCCGCACGAGGCCGCACGGTCGCCGTGATCGACCACCAGCATCGTCGGCGGCTGTCCAGACGGCGCCGCCCTCAACCGGACCCGATGATCCGCGCCGCGGTGGCGAGCGCGGCCACCGCGAGCTCGGTCGTGTCCATGCCGCCCGTCGAGCGTTGGCGGTTCCAGCACACGATCACCCCGTCGGCAATCTCCGCCCTCATGTCGGTGTCCGGATCCAAGACGCCGCCGACCGGCGTGGGCGCGGCGTCGGGCGGCGCCGCCATGGCCACCCCGGCGCGCACCTGGCTGACCGTCACACCGCCCTGGCCGGTGAAGACCAGGCGACCCGGCACCTGTGTTCCCGGCAGGTTGCCGCGCAGCACGCCGTGTGCCACGCCCGCAACGGGCAGACGAGGGTTGGCACGGTGCAGGTCCGCCGGCTGCTCCATCACCAGATCGTGGCGGGCAGCGAGGTCGCGAAAGCCATTGGTCCAGAGGTGGTTGGTGACCGGATACCACGGCGCCCACTCGGGAGGACCACCGGCGTCCGGTTCGAGCGCGACCTGGAACGGGCGGGGCGCGAGGAGCGGCACCGCCGCCGACCGCAAGGCGGCCGCGATCGCACACGCTTGGGACACGAGGGCGTCGAGCGCCGAGTCGTCGACCAGGTACCCGTTGCAGCGCAATGCCAGCGACCCGTAGGCGTAGCGCACCTCGACGAAGGGGTACGGCAGCGAGGCGAGCACCTGAGCGGCGCCGGCGCCCAGCACGGCCTGCACCAACGCCGGCGGCGCAGCGGTGCCGGCGAGGCGGTAACCGCCGAGTCCGAGCGGCCCCAGATCCGTGTTGCCGACGCCCGACATCCGGTCACTGCGGCGGATCACCAGCCGGGGAAGCAGCGCCGCCTCGGGGATGCGCAACAGCACCGCCGTCACCGGCACGTACGTCGCGGAGCCGGCGAACGGCCCGACCGGCTCGTCCGCCGAGATCTGGAACGGCAGGACCTTGTTCCAGAACCCTTTGGGACCCTTCGCCGAGTACCGGGCGTCGTAGAACGCCCCACCGAACTGGATGCCGGTCGAGGCGTGCGTCTCCACCTCGTACAGCTCGTGTTCGACCACGCCGTACGACCCGTCCGGCATGGCGCCGCAGACGACGTTGGCCGTGTACTCCGCCCAGTCGGGCTGCGCCGCGCGCACCGTCGACACCAACGTCGACCCGAAGAGCTCCCATCCGCGGGCCGCGGCATAGGCGCCGAGGTCGGTCGGCGGCCGACGACGCTGCGCGTCCTCGACATCCTCCGGAGCGAACGCCGCGTACCCGAACGAGTGATCCGCCATCGACGGATCGTAGCCGCCGGCCCCGCCGGCCCCGCCGGCCCCGCCGGCGACGGGGCGACGAGTCGTCACCGTCGACGGCGTGGCGCCAGCCCGTCGAGCAGTGCTTGCACCCCCAGGGCGAACTCGGTGTCGTAGTCCGCGCCGCGCCCGAGCGTGGCGGCGAAGTGGGGGGCTGCCGTGGCCGGGACCGACGAGCGGAACGCGGCGACGGACGCGCCGTCCCGATCACCCACGCCACCCGTGCTGCCCACCTGCCCGAGGGCATGCCCCAGGACGAAGGTCAACAGCACGTGCAGCACCGCGGCGGCGTCGTCCTCGGCGAAGCCGGCGGTGACCAGTCCGTCGAGTGCCGACTCGGCCACCGCCACCGTCCCCGTCGTCATCATCGGCCGCGACGCCACGAGCACGACAGCTCCCGGATGGGCCAACAGCACGGTCCGCATACCGCGCAGGTACGCCTCGACCCGCTGTCGCCACGTCCCCGAGAGCGTGTCGAGCGACGGGTACTGCGCGCACACCTGCTCGACCACCCCGTCGAGGAGGTCGTCCTTGTTCGCCACCCAGTGGTAGAGCGACATGGGCTCGACACCGAGGTCGCGCGCCAGGCGGCGCATCGTCAGCGCCTCGAGGCCGTCCCGATCGATGACGGCCAGTGCCGCGTCCAGCACCATGGATCGGTCGAGTCCGACCTGCGCCCTTGCCATGCCTTACAGCGTATGCTTACATCGTAAGGAACACAAGCATCGCCCAGCGGGGCGACGACAGGCGGGAGCGAGCATGAGCAAGGTCGTGGTGCTGGGCGGCTGCGGAGGCATCGGCAGCGTGGCAGCACGAGCCGTCGCCTGCGGCGGCTGGTTCGACGAGGTCGTGGTCGCCGACCTGCGCGGGGACGAGGCGGCGGCCGCCGCCGCTGCGCTGCAGGTCGACCTGGGCCGGTCGGGCGTCTCGGGGGTCAGCGTCGACGCCACCGACCCGGCCGACCTGGCGCGCCTGCTCGACGGCGCCACGGTGGCGGTGAGCTGCATCGGCCCCTTCTACCGGTTCGGCGCGCCGGTGCTCGCTGCGGCCATCAGTGCCGGCGTGGCATTCGTCGATGTCTGCGACGACCTCGATGCCACCCTTGCCCAGCTCGAGCTCGACGACGCCGCCCGGGCCGCCGGCGTGCCGGCGATCATCGGCATGGGCAACTCGCCGGGGCTGGCCAACGTGTTGGTCCGCTATGCCGCCGATCACCTGCTCGATGAGGTCACCGCCGTCGACATCATGCACAACCACGGCGGCGAGCCCGACGAGGGGGCGGCCGTGGTCAAGCACCGCATCCATGCCATGGTCAACGACGTCCCGCTGTTCATCGACGGCGAGCTGACGACGGTGCGCCTCCTGGAGCCGAGCGGGCAGGCCTACGTCATCGAGACCGACTTCCGCGACGTCGGCACCTTCCCCGTGTTCCCCTACCCGCACCCCGAGACGATCACGCTCCCCCGCCATCTCCCCGGGCTGCGCCGCGCCACGAACATGGGCGTCGTGTTCCCACTCACCTACTTCGAGCACACGATGGCCGTGGTGCGCCAGGGCCTGGCCGAGCACCCGGATGCCGCCATCGCCGACCTGCCGGTCGACGACTGGGTCGCCGAGATCCTGGCGGCGCGCCCGCGCCTGCTCGCCGAGGCGGGCGTCACCGAGCCCGCCGGTTGCCTGAAGATCATCGTGCGCGGCACGTCGGACGGCGCCGAGCACACCTATGTGTTCTCGCTCTCGTCGGCGGGCGGCGCCGGCGCTGGTGAGGGCACGGGCATCCCCGCCGCGCTCGGTGCTGTTCTCCTGGCCCGCGGGAGCGTCACGATCCCCGGCGTGCATCCGCCGGAAGCCGTGGTCGACCCGCTCGAGCTGATGGCGCTTGCCAGCGAGGTGATCGGGCACTTCGGGATCGCGGGCGAGGGCACCGGCGGCGTCCCGATCCACATCGAGCACGTGCTCCCCGACGGCACCTCGGAAGCCGTCGAGCTCGCGTTGTGAAGTTCGTCACACGATGACTTTCGCCTTCAGCGACAAGCAGCGCGCGCCGTCCCGCTGACCTGCAACATCATGGGATCGCCTGATCTGGGCCGTTCGACCTACCCCAGAGCGGCCGAATGGCGTTCAAGGCCAGCGTTTTCAGCGCCGAAGTACAACCCATGACCACCTCCACCCTCACCCCCGCGACCGGCGCGACCACCCGCCGGTCGCCCCGACGGCGCAGCCGCCTGTGGCGCGTCGGCGCACTCGTCGTCGCGATGGGCCTGCTCCTCACGGCCTGCAACGAACAAGAAGCCCGCATGACGGAGCTCACCCGCAACGCCCGCGCTGCGGTGGGCCTGCCGATGTTCCAGGACAACGGCCCGCTCTACCAGAAGGCGATGGCCTGGGCTCAGCAGATGGCCGCCAACGGCGGCATCAGCCACTCGGATCTGGCGGCGGGGAACCCCTACAACTGGAAGCTGCTGGGCGAGAACGTCGGCATGGGCTGCGGCGTCAGCATCGACGCCATCCACAACGCGCTGATGAACTCACCGGGACACCGGGCCAACCTCTTGAACTCCAAGTACAACCACTGGGCCGTCGCCGTGTTCACGGACAGCCGGGGCTGCATGTGGGTCGTGCAGGAGTTCATGCAGCTCTGAGCGATCACGGACCGAGCGCCGGCATCACGACCGGGGGCGTACGGGGCGGGCTCGGACGAGCCCGCCCCGGTCGCGTCCCAGGTCAGGCCGAGGCGGCGTCGATCGATCGCTGGAGCCGCGTCTGCAGGACCGTCGTCGTGACGTCGCCGCGGGTGCGTTCGAGGACGGCGCGCAAGGCGTCGAGCGTGCGGCGCAAGCCGGCGGTGATGGCGTCCGGGTAATCGACGCGCACCAAGGCGTCGTACGCGTCGTCCATGACGCCGAGCAGCTCTTCGCCACGGGCCAGATCGCCGCCGCGCAACCGATCGAGCAGGTGCCGTCGCAGCTCGCTCGCCGCTTCGGCCAGGCCCTTCATCCACGCCACGGCACCGACAGCCAGCTCGTCGGGGCCAGGGAGCTCCTCGTCACGGACGAACGCCAGGACCAGCCGCGCCTCGACGAACTCCTTCTCGGCGTCGGCGAGGAAGCCGGCGTGCACCAACGCAGGAAACGGCGCCAGCGCCGCTTGAGCAGCTCGGATCTCCTGCTCCGACTCCGCCAGCAGCAGCTCCGCGCGGTCGAACTCGAGTCGGTGGGTCGCACGAATCGAACTGCCGGCGGCCCGGATGGCGCGACGGCAGGCGGGCAATCCCGCCTCGCGGGCGGCATGCGCCGCGTCGAGGTCGCCGGTCACGGTGGCGATGACGGCGTCGAGACGGTCACGGCGTGTCGACGCACCGGAGCCGGCATCGGCCGACGTCATCGCGCAGGTCCGTCGATCAGTTGGCCGAGCGCTGCAGGACGAGCACCGGTCGCTCGTCGACCGCGTCGGGCTCGTGCACCTGCGGCAGGTACCGGACCTTGGCCTGCCGCTCGGCAGCCATCTTCTGCATGCGGATCAGCAGCGCCACATAGGCACCGGTGAGCGCCAGCCCGACGACGGTCGTGACCACGAAGATCCCACCGGCGACGAGTGCCAGCAGCAGCGAGATCGAGGTGCCCCCTGCCAACGACAGCAAGACGTCGCGGCGCCGCTTGTGGACCTGCTGCCGGTTCATGCGGCCGGGCGATCCGTACGGGACCCCCCGTGCCTGCGGCGATCGGCCGCCACCGTCGACGACGGCCAGCCCGGAGCGGGCCGGTGAGGTGCGCGCCAGCACCGTCAGGTGGTTGCTGAACGCCGAGATGGAATTGGTCCCCCGTTGCCCGGTGCGAGACCGGAGCCAGCTGATCCCCACGCCGGCCCACATCGCACCGAGGATGAGCAGAATCACGTATGCCACGCTCCTGCTTTCCTTTGCTGTCGGGTGACGATAGTCACGTCGTGTGCCTGGATGGTGGACCTGACGGCACCGAAACCCGGCCTCCAGCAGCTCCACCCGCTTGTTACATTCCTACTACGAAATCAACAGGTTCGCCACCTTCGGCCGGGTGGGTCGCCATCCGCTCGCAAGGAGTGGCGCGGGAGGGACGGTGCGTCGAGCTCAGCTCTCGAAGCCGGCTTCGCCCAGCGCGTCGTCGATCGCCGCCTCGATCGAGGACGCCGACAGGTGGTCCGCATGCTCGGTGGCACCCGAGGCCAGGAACGCCTCACGTCGGTAGGGTCCGGAGCGGCCGCCCGTCTTCTCCCACAGGGTCACGTCACCGATGACCATCGACCGGTCGGCCGACTTGCACATGTCGTAGATGGTCAAGCAGGCGATGGAGCAGGCCGTCAACGCCTCCATCTCGACGCCGGTGCGGTCGATCGTGTCGACCTGGGCCTCGACCTCGACGTAGGTGTCCTCGATGCGGAAGTTCACGAGCACCGACCCGACGAGCAAGGGGTGGCACAGCGGGATGAGGTCGGGTGTGCGCTTCGCCGCCTGGATGCCCGCCACGCGCGCCACGGCGAGCACGTCGCCCTTGCTGATGGCGCCGCGGGCCACGAGCGCCGTGGTCTCGGGCTGCATGAAGACCTTGCCTCGGGCCGTCGCCCGCCGGTGCGAGGCCTCCTTCGGCGTGACGTCGACCATGCGCGCACGGCCGAGCGGGTCGAGGTGGGTGAGTCCGCGGTCGGGCATGGCGACCAAGTGTAGGAGCCGGACGGCGGCCGTGAGTCAGCCGCCGATCTGGCTCATCGATCTGCTCGGGCGGACGAACACCGGCTGGGCGATGTGGTGGCCGGCCCACTTGTCGGCGACGGCGCCGCGGATGGCGGAGGCGATCGCCGCATCCGTCGACCCAGCATCGACCGCGGCGTCGCGCACCACCTGGCGGAGATCGACCTCGTCGAGCGCGAACAGGCACGACCGCAACCGCCCTTCGGCGGTGAGACGGATCCGGTCGCACCGATCGCAGAACGCGTCCGTGACGCTGGCGATGACGCCGACGGCGCCTCGGCCGTCCGCGTAGCGGCGGCGCGCCGCCGGCTCGTGGCCGCGCACCTCGGCAGGCGCCAACCCGAAGGCAGCATCGAGGCGCTCCACGATCTCGGCGGCGGGCACGACGGCCTGCACGTCCCACGTGCCGTCGCCGTCGAGCGGCATGAACTCGATGAAGCGCACCTCGGCGCCGACCTCACGCCCGTACGCCGCCAGCGCTTCGATCTCGTCGTCGTTCACCCCGCGCACGATGACGGCGTTGAGCTTCACCGGCTGGAGCCCCGCCGCCACCGCCGCATCGACGCCGGCCAGCACGCGCTCGAGGTCGTCTCGCCTGGTGATGGCGGCGAAGCGATCGGGTTGCAGCGTGTCGAGCGAGATGTTCACGCGGTGCAGGCCGGCGGCCGCAAGGTCAGCCGCCTGCGACGCCAGCGTGGCGCCGTTGGTCGTCAGCGCCACATCGACGCCCAGGCGCGCCAGCTTGGCGACGAGCACGGGCAGGTGGGAGCGCACGGTCGGCTCCCCGCCCGTGATGCGGATCGAGGTGATGCCGAGCTGGGCGACGGCGACGCGTGCGATGCGCTCGATCTCCTCGTAGGTCAACAGCTCGGGCCGCGGCAGCCACTGCATCCCTTCGGTCGGCATGCAGTAGGTGCAGCGGAAGTTGCACCGATCGGTGATCGAGATCCGCAGGTCGGTGTGCACCCGGCCGAAGCCGTCGATGAGCGGCCCCGTACCTTCGGGCGCCGTCATGGCGTCACCGCCGTGCCTCGGACGCGGCGGCATCGTCGTTGCGCGTGCCGACCGACGGTGGCAACACGATGGGATCGCTGACGCGTGCGGCGTCCAGTGCCGTGCGCAGGAGGGCGAGGTCGGCGTCGAAGCCCGGATTGCGCACGAACGGACCGCTGCGAGGTAACGCAAGTCGCAGGGGGGCGCCGGCGACGACCAGCTCCACGGTGCGCACACCGAGGACGCGACGCTCCCGCAGGTCGTCGATGGACCACCAGGGCACCAGGCGACCCCGCGACGCCAACCCCTCGACGTGGACCTCGATCGTCTCGTGGCGTCGCACGACGGCGTCGAACCCGGCCAGCAGCAGTCCGGACACGACCACGACCAGCAGCACGATGGCGCGGTCGTCCGCGGGCAGCAGCGGCACCAGCGCCAGCATCGGCGTGGCGAACAACGCCCAGCCCATCACGCCGGCGCGCCGCTGCGCGCGCGTCCGCCGGATGATGAAGACCTCGCCCGACCGGTCGGCCGGCACCGGCGACCCGGGTGCAGCCATGGCGCTCAGGCTAGGCGGGAAGGACCAGGACCTCCACCTGCGACCCGGCGATCACACCGGACCCGTCGGGAAGCACGGCCAGCGCCTGCGCCCCGGCCATCGCCGCCAGCTGGTGGCTGCCCTGCCCCGCGGCAGGGGTGACCGTGAGCCGGCCGTCAGGTGCGGCCTCGGTTCGGACGCGCACCAGGTGCACCTTGCCGTCGGGACGCCGTGCCAGGTCGGTGCCGGCCGTGGCCAGGACGGGCGCCGGCACCTGCGCCGCCTCGGGCCACCCGGCGAGGCGTCGCAGCGCCGGCCGTCCGAACAGCTCGAACGACACCAGCGACGACACCGGGTTCCCCGGCAGGCCGAGCACGGGCACCGACCGGCTCCCGCCGTCCACGACGCCGAACGCCAAGGGCTTCGCCGGCCTGATGGCCACCTGCATCCAGCGCATCGCACCGATCCGGTCGAGCACGACCTTGACGTAGTCGAAGTCACCCATGCTGACGCCGCCGGAGGTGACGAGCAGGTCGCAACGCTCCACCCCCTGCTGGATGGCTGCCGTGACGAGCGCCTCGTCGTCGGGCACGAGGCCCAGATCGACCGGCACCGCTCCGGCGAGCTCGATCGCCGCGCACAACGCCACCCGGTTCGAGTCGCGGATCTGACCGGGCGCCAACGGTCGGCCGGCCTCGACCAACTCGTCGCCCGTCGAGAGGACACCCACGACCGGGCGCGGGATGGCATCGACCGTGGCGGCGCCGACGCTTGCGAGCACCCCGAGGTGCGCGGCACCGAGCACGGTGGGCGGCTCGAGCACCACCGAACCCGCCGTCACGTCGTCGCCGGCGCGCCGCAGGTGCTGCCCCGCGGCCACCTCTGCCTGCACGGCCACGTACTCGGCACCCGCCAGCTCCCCCGCCACCAGCTCGGTCGCTTCGACCATCACCACGGCGTCGGCGCCGTCGGGCACCGGAGCACCGGTCATGATGCGCACGGCCGTGCCCGCCTCGACGGCCCGCGACGGTGCCCGACCGGCTGCCACCGTGTCCACCACGCGCAGCACCACCGGTCCGTCCGGAGCTGCCCCTCGGGTGTCGTGCGCTCGCACGGCGAACCCGTCCATCGCCGAGTTGTCGAACGGCGGCACGTCGTCCGGTGCCACCACCGCCGTTGCCAGGACGCACCCTCGGGCGTCCGCGAGGGGTAGGGCGCGGGCCGGAAGCGGCGCGCACCCCGCCAAGACCGTGGCGCGCGCCTCGTCGAGCGAGATCACCCGTCGAGCCAGCCCCGCTCGCGCACCAGGTCGCGCAGGAACGCCCGGAACTCGGGGCCGAGGTCGTCGCGCTCGATCGCCAGCTCGACCGTGGCGCGCAGATAGTCGATCTTCTTGCCGGTGTCGTAGCGCCCTTCGACGAAGGTGAAGCCGTACACCGTCTGCGCGGCCAGCAGCATGCCGATGGCATCGGTCAGCTGGATCTCGCCGCCGACGCCCGGCTGGACACGCTCGAGCATGTCGAAGATCTCGGGGGTGAACACATAGCGGCCGACGACGCCGAGGTTCGACGGCGCTTCGGCCGGCTGGGGCTTCTCGACGATGTCGAGGATGCGCACCAGCTGGTCGGCGACGCGTTCGGGTTTCACACAGCCGTATGCCGAGATCTCCTCGATCGGCATCTCCATCAAGGCGATGACCGAGCGCCCGTACTGCTCGTAGATGCTGAGCATGCCCTCGAGCACCGGGGAGCGTTCGCTCATGATGTCGTCGCCGAGCAACACGACGAACGGGTGGTCGCCGACGTGTTTGCGCGCCACCTGCACCGCGTGCCCCAACCCGAGCGGCTCGCCCTGGCGGACGTAGTGGATGTCCGCCAGCTCGGCCAGCGCCTGGACCTCGTCGACGTCGGCGTGCTTGCCCCGCTGGGCGAGGTAGTACTCCAGCTCGAAGTTCCGGTCGAAGTGATCCTCGAGCGAGCGCTTGTTGCGGCCGGTGATGATCAAGATGTCATCGATGCCGGCACGCACCGCCTCTTCGACCACGTACTGGATGGCCGGCTTGTCGACCACCGGCATCATCTCTTTGGGCTGCGCCTTGGTCGCCGGGAGGAACCTCGTGCCCAGGCCGGCAGCGGGGATCACCGCCTTGGTCACCTTCTGCTGCGTCATTGCGTCGCTCCTCCGGGTGCATCGGGCCGCCGGGTCAGGCCGTCGCGGGTGACGATCGTACCGGCCATCCCGAGGCCGCTTCGTGTCCCATGAATCGGACCAGTAGCATTGGCACTCGAACACCGAGAGTGCCAACGGTCCAGGAGTACCCCGATGCCGACCTACGAGTACCGCTGCAAGGACTGCGGCCACGAACTTGAGGCACAGCAGTCCTTCCAGGACGATCCGCTCACCGAGTGTCCCTCGTGCGGCGGCGAACTGCGCAAGAAGTTCAGTGCTGTCGGCATCTCGTTCAAGGGCAGCGGCTTCTACAAGAACGACGCACGGGGCTCGGGTGGATCCAGCTCGGGGGCATCGAGCTCGGGCGGGTCGTCGACCTCGACGGGGTCGACCGCAGCGGCAGGCAGCGGCAGCGACGCCGGCACGTCGAGCGGCTCGGCGCCGGCGAGCGACAGCGCATCATCGTCATCCACCGCCCCCTCGACATCGACACCCAAGCAGAGCGCCGCCACCTGACCGTCTCCTAGCATGTTGGCCGCGGGGTGCCCTGCTACGGCGAGGCAGGCCTCCCCTTCCAAAGCGGCAACACAAGGGAGAAGGGTGAAACCGAACCCGAACATCCAGGTCGGCCGGAAGCCGGCTGGCGCACACGCGCCTGCCGACGAGGACGAACCCGACCATCCACCACTCGCCGACGGCGACCTCGACCTCGACGACGCCATCCTCGATGGCCGACATCGGCGCAGCGCACGGAGCCGACGGGCGATCGTCGACGCCTTCCTCGAGCTGCTGCTCGAAGGCATCGACCAGCCGTCGAGCACGCAGATCGCCGACCGAGCAGGGGTGACCCAGCGCACGCTGTTCAACCAGTTCGGTGACATGGCGGCGCTGCTCGCCGTCGTCGGCGAACGCCAGACCGAGCGCATGCGCGAGCTGTGGCCGGACGTCGTCCCCGGCAACCGGATCGAGCGCTGTGGCAGCTTCGCCGGCGACGTGGCGAAGCTCCTCGAGCACGCCGCGCCCGTGCGATGGGCGCTCGTGTCCGGTCCGGTGCCCGCCGAACAGGTACGTGAGGCCGTGGAGACCTTCGCGGGACACCTCCGCACGCTGTTGGTGCGCGTGTTCAGCGAGGAGCTCGACGTGCTCGACGGCGACGGACGCACGAGCCGCCTCGATGCCTTGGTCGTCGCGTGCGACCCGACGACGTGGCACATCCGCCGAGTCGTGCACGAGCAGACCTACGAGCAAGCGGCCGCCGCGCTGCAGTCCGAGGTGGAGGCGCTCACCGCCGCCTGAGGTGACCAAACTCCGATGACGGGAAGCGCGGGGGG
>CAZYKR010000089.1:0-3384 GCA_964648005.1 uncultured Iamiaceae bacterium | reverse complement strand
ACCCCCTTTCCGGGCCGGGGGGGGCCCCTTTTCGGGCCCCCCCCGCTTCCCGCGTCCAGGCCAAGCCGTTGCCGGCACGTCCGTCGAGGTCCCACCCGTGCGCCCGTCCGAAGCCCCCGATCATCCGTTCCCCTGGCTCGCGCATCCGGGTCGAGCCGGACGGCACGCCGGTCGCATGCGGGTGCTGCGACGGGTCGCGACGGCAGCCATCGCCGTGGCGATGCTGGCGGCGATCGCCGGCGCACGCGACCTCCTCGCCCGGGCCGAGTCCGTCGCCGGACCGCTGCAGACCGTGACCCTCGCACGCCACCCGCTGACCCCGGGAGCAACGGTCGAGCCCGGCGACGTCGAGGCGCGGCACCTTCCCGCGGGCGCCGTGCCCGATGGCCTCGCCGACGCTCCGATCGGACGGATCGTGGTCGCCGACATCTACACCGGTGAACCCCTGGTCGAGGCCCGGCTCGCTCCTCCCGACGCCGATGGCGGCGGCGCCATGCTCCGACGGGACGAACAGGGCCTGGCGATCCCGGCCGAGGTCGTCATGCCACCGCTCGTTCCCGGCGACCACGTCGTGCTCATCGGCACCGACGATCCGACGGGCACCGCCGCCACGGCGGCCGGACGCGTGATCGAGGTCGGCGAGCTCGCCGTCATCGTCGCCGTTCCGACCGCCGACGCGGCGCCACTGGCGGTCGCGGCATCGGTCGGACGCGTTGCCGTGACCGTGCGCCACCGCGCCGAGGGGTGAAGGTGACGCGACCCACGCCGGGCAGCGCGATCTGACCCGTTGCGGGCCGAGCGCGAGGATGTTCGCCGTGCCCGACGCCCAGACCATGCCTCGATCGCGCCGCTCCCGATGGGGATGGGCGGCCCTCCTGACCGCCGGCGCGCTGTTGGCAGGGGCCTGTGGCGGCGCCGAGTCGGCCACGCCGGACCCCGCCCCGCAAGGCGATGCTGCGGCGCAGGCAGACGATGGCGCCCAGGACGTTGACACGCCCACGACCGAGGCGCCCACCACGACGCGCCCGCTGCGATCGTTCACGGTGGCGGCCTCCGGCGACCTGCTCTTGCACACACCGGTGATGGCCAGCGGGCAGCAGAACGCCGGCGGCGAGGGTTACGACTTCAACCCGATGTTCGACGAGGTCCGCGACGTCATCAGCCGCGCCGACCTGGCCATCTGCCACCAGGAGACACCGATCTCCTACGACAACACCGAGCTGACCGGCTACCCCATCTTCAACGCACCGCGCGACATCGCTCCGGCGATCGTGAACGCCGGGTACGACGCGTGCGAGGCGACGTCGAACCACTCGCTCGACAAGGGCTTCGACGGGGTGAAAGCCACCCTCGACGTCTTCGACGAGAACGGCATCGCCCACACCGGCACCGGCCGTTCCCCCGAAGAGGTGGCCAACCCGCCCATCTACGAAGTCAATGGTGTGCGCATCGGGCACCTGGCCTTCACCTACTCGTACAACGGCATCCCCGTGCCTGCGGACGCCCCATGGCTCGCCGAGCTGCTCTACCCCGAGATCGGCCTGCAGGCCGTGCTCGACCGTGCCCATCAGCTGCGCGAGCGCGGCGCCGAGTTCGTCATCATCTCGATGCAGTGGGGCAACGAGTACCAGCAGGCGCCGACGGAGGAGCAGCGACAGTGGGCCAAGGACCTGCTGAGCTCACCCGACGTCGACCTGATCCTCGGCGATCACGTCCACGTGATCCAGCCCTGCGAGAAGATCAACGGCAAGTACGTCCACTACGGCATGGGCAACTTCTTGTCGAACCAGTCGCCCAACGCCGGGCTGCTGGCGTCGACGCAGGACGGCGTCATCGCCAGCTACCAGATCCAAGAGACGTCGCCCGGCGTGTTCGCCACCACCTCGATGACCTACGCCCCGACGTTCGTCAACATCCCCGGTCACGACATCCAGCTGGCGACGCCCGATCGGCACCCGCAGTCGCACGAGCGCACGGTCGAGGCGATGACGGCGCTCGGCCCGGGCGCCTGCGACGCCACGCCCGAGTACTGAGCACCGGCCGGGTGCCGGCGCGTTGCAGATTGCTACACTCGTTACAGAGCGCTACGCGGGAGCCGCATCGCCATGTCCACCACCCCGACTCGGATCGTCGATGACGTCGCAAAGGTCGCAGCCTCGGTCGCGCACGAGGAGAACCGCACCGTCGCCGAGCAGATCAACCACTGGGCGCGTCTCGGGATGCAGGTCGAGCGGTCCTCCTCGCTCATGACGCGACGCGTGCGCGCCGCGGCAGCGGGCGCGGGGCGGTTCGCCGATCTCACGCCCGACGAGCGTGTCGCGGCGCACGCACTGGTCGACGCCGACATCGCTGCACGCGCCGCCAGCCAGCGGTTCGGGCACGACCTGCGTGCGGCCGGACAGGCCACCGTCTCACTCGACGACGAGGGCCGCGTCGTCGAGATCGCCGCCGACGGGACCCGCACCGTCCTCTGTTGAGTCGCCTCGATTTGATCGCCGGACCCAACGGAGCAGGCAAGACGACGCTCTACGAGCGGGTCCTCGCGCCCGGTCGCCCTGGCCTGCCGTTCGTGAACGCCGACCGGATCGCCGCCGAGCGATTCCCGGGCGCGGAGCTCGAACGGGCCCACGAGGCGGCCGCGATCGCCGCCCGAGTGCGCGCCGCGCTGATCGATGCGCGGCTCGACTTCTGCACCGAGACGGTCTTCTCCCACCCGTCGAAGATCGAACTCGTCAACGACGCGCGTGCCGCCGGCTACGACGTGGTCCTCCACGTCGTGATGATCCCGTTGGAGCTGGCCGGACCTCGTGTGCGCCTTCGGGTGTCGCGCGGCGGACACGACGTGCCGATCGAGAGGCTGCGCGAGCGATACCAGCGGCTGTGGCCGTTGATCGCCGAAGCGACCCCTGCCGTCGCACGCGCCGTCTTCTGGGACAACAGCGGCGACGACGGGCCCGTCGAGGTCGCCGCATTCCGATCGGGCATCGCTGATTATCGACCTCGCTGGCCGGCATGGACGGCACCGTCGATCGTCACGCTGGGGGCGTGAGCAGCGCGGGTGCAGCTTGCTCGTCGCGATCACGCGAGACGGCGGGCCACCACGGACGCGGTCGAGGGCCGCGAGCGATTCGATCGCGCGATCGAGCGCGGCGGCAAGGACACCACCCGGGAGATCGGCGGCGTGCTGGTCGGTGAGGTGCTGGTCGACGAGCGCGGCCCGTACCTGTCGATCGTCGACACGATCGACGCGCTCCACGCCGACGAGAAGGGCGCCGAGCTGACCTTCACCCACGCGACCTGGGATCACATCCACAAGGAGATGGACACCAAGTTCGCCGGCAAGAAGGTGGTCCTGTTCTCCGTTCCGGGCGCCTTCACCCCGAC
>CAZYKR010000088.1:0-14867 GCA_964648005.1 uncultured Iamiaceae bacterium | reverse complement strand
CCGGTGTCGCACATCTACCGGACCCGGTAGGTCGCACGTGTACCGGACCTTGACATTGCGCCGACGGCACCAAGCCGGGAGTGTGGGTGTGGGCGAAGTCGATGATGTTCCGATGGCCGAGGTGGAGGTCGGCCGTGAACCAGGTCGTCATGATGCGATCACCATCGCGCCCAACGCGGCTCCGCCTTGATCGACTTTCCCGGGTCGGCGTGCGAAGGGCGTGCACGGAGCGAGCGGCTCGGGATGCGAGCGTGGGATCCTCCTGGCTCGGTAACTCAAATCATCAGACGATACGTATACATCAGTGTCATAGTGAGGTATAGTCCTTTACTGAGGTATTAGCGATGACCGAGCGACAGCAGTCCAAGCGAGACGTGGGCCGAGCCGTAGCGACGGTGCTCGACGTCCTCCCGCGGTCGGCGAAGGTGCGCAGGCCCAAGCGTGACGCCGGGGCCGACGTCGTCGTCGGAGACACGTCGTTGGACATCACGTGGGCGGGCGAGGGCAGCCTTGGTGACGTGCGCCCGATCATCGCCAGTCACCGGGGCCGACCCGACATCGTCGTCGCCAGGCGCTTGTCGCCTGGCGCTCGCGAGGCACTCTCGGCCGCGGGCATCGGATGGGTAGACGAGACCGGCGCTGCAGAGATCGCGCTCGGTTCGATCATCGTGTCGCGTACGGGCCGCCCCCCGGAACGGGTCGAGCGATCGAATCGCTGGACACCGTCGGTGATCGCGGTCGCGGAAGCCTTGCTGTGCGGGACGAAGCCCACCGTCTCGGCGACCGTGGACGCAACGGGGCTGTCGACGGGGAGCTGCACGAACGCCCTTCGCACCTTGACCGATCTCGACTTGCTCGAGGCGGATGTCGAGCGAGGTCGAGGTTCGGCGCGTCGGATGGTTGATCCCAACCAGCTCCTCGACGCCTATGCGATCGCGGCCGAGGTAGCTGCGGCTCACGTCAGCCTGCAGGTCGGCGTGACCTGGCGCGACCCGGTGGCCGGGCTCGTGGCTACCGGTCGGAAGTGGGGCAAGGCGAACGTGACGTGGGCCTCCACCGGTGTCGCGGCGGCGTCGGTGCTCGCCCCGTATCTCACCACGGTCACCGCAGCCGAGGTGTACGTGGATGCCGACACCATCGTGGGCCTCGAAACCGTCGCGGCAGATGCTGACCTGCGACCCATCGAGGGTGGGCGTCTGACGCTACGACCGTTCCCGACGGTGGCCGTGCGGCGGTTGGCCGAAACGGTCGAGGGGCTTCGCGTCGCGCCCTGGCCCCGTGTCTTCGTCGATCTGCGCGCCTCGGGTGTGCGTGGTGAGGAAGCGGCCGAGCACCTGCGCGAGGTGATCCATGCCCGATGAAGCGCCCCGCAGCCGCGCCGCACGAGATGCGGCCGAGCGTGCCCTCGTCAGGGTCGTGCACCACTACGGAACGCGCCCGGAGTTCGTGTTGCTCGGTGGCCTCGTGCCTGAGCTGCTGTGCGCCGGGAGCGGGTTTCAGCACGCCGGCACCACCGACGTGGACGTCCAGGTGGACCTCGAGATCGCCTGCAGTTCGGTCAACACCTTCCGACTCGAGCAAGCCCTGCGCAACGCCGAGTTCGAGCCGGACAGCGAGCGTGTCTGGCGGTGGGCCGCGGAGGGATCCGCGCCGCGCACGGTCGTGAAGTTCGAGCTGCTCGCCGATCTCGACGACGTGGCTGCCGAGGCGACCGTGACCTTCGACGGCTGCGACCAGCTCGGTGCAGTGAACCTTCGTGGCACCGGGTTCGCTTCCCGCGACATCGAGGTGCGAGAGCTGAGGGCACGAGTCGGGGGCGTCGAGCAGGTCGCGGAGGTGTATGTCTCCGGCCTCGCCGGGTTCCTGCTCGCCAAGTGCGCTGCCGCACGGTCGCGCCGCAAGCCGAAGGACTGGTACGACATCGCATTCGTCCTCCTCCACAACTTCGCCGGCGGCCCTGAGGAAGCGGCCCAGGCGGTCCTGGAGAGGTTTGGGGGCGAGTTGGGTGTTGTCCGCACCGCGTTGGATGATCTGCTCGCCAACTTCGGGACGCTGCACGCCCAGGGCCCGCGGGCGTATGCCGACCAGATGACCATCGATCATCCCGACCTCGACCGGGCGACGCTCCTCGCCGACGCGGTGCTCGCCGTCGAGGCGTTCCACACCCGCCTCTCCGAGCACTGACGCTTCTAACGGATGGGCCGATACAGGCCGCTCTCGGCCGGATCAGCCGACACCGCCTGACAGGTGAAGGCCCAGCTCAGCGGCACATTCCGACCCGGCCCAGTACCGGCCGGAACGGCCCCGAAGCACCTCATAACCCGAAGGTCGCAGGTTCAAATCCTGCCCCCGCCACCAACGAAACACAGGTGAGGGGCCCTTTCCGTTGACGCGGGGAGGGCCTTCCTGCTGTACACGGCGGCCGATCTCTACTGTCCGCCAACCGCTCCCGTAGCGACGGTGCTGACCTCCCGTAGGGATCGTTGCACGTCGTCGGCGACGAGATCCGCGTTGATGGCGATCGCCGCGGCGGAGCCTTGCCCTGCGGAGGTGATGACCTGGGCACGCGGGTCCACGACGTTGCCCGCGGCCCACACGCCGTCGACGCTCGTGCGGCCGGTGCCGTCGACGACGGCGAACCCGGCGGCATCGAGCTCGCAGCCCAGGCCAGGCAGCAGGCCGTCGGGGTGCGGGACGTTGCCGGGTCGGACGAACACGGCTCGGCGCGGGATGACGCGTCCGTTCGCCAGCTCGACCCCGGTCAGGGCGTCGCCCTCGAGGACCAGTCGGGCAACCTCACCGTGCTCGACGCGGATGCCACGGGCGTCGAAGGCGGCCTGCTCGTCGTCGGTGACCTCGTAGGTGTGCGCGAAGAACACGACGTCGTCGGACCATTGCCGCACCAGTTGTGCGTGCAGCACAGCTGCGGGGTGCGTGCCGAGCACGCCGAGGGGTTGGTCGCGGACTTCCCAGCCGTGACAGTAGGGGCAGTGCAGCAGGTCGCGGCCCCACCGCTCCCGGACGCCGGGGATGTCGGGCAGCTCGTCGCCCACGCCGGTGGCGACGAGGATCCGTCGCGCCCTCAGCGTCGGTCCGCTGGCAAGCCGGACGTCGAAGCCGGGCCCGATCGAGTCCACCCGGTCGTCGATGATCTCCACGCCGTAGCCGGTGACCTCGGCGCGGCCCGCGGCGAGGAGGTCCGCAGGAGGCATGCCATCGCGCGACAGGTAGCCCTGCATGTGCGCGGCCGGCTTGTTGCGGGGCGACCCGGCGTCGATCACCACGACCTGGCGTCGGGCCCGGCCCAGCACGAGGGCGGCACTGAGGCCGGCGGCCCCGCCACCGATGATCACGACGTCGTAGCTCTGATCGACCATTTCGATCACCTCCTGCGCCGATCCTGAGCCAAGGTCTCGCTTCTGACAACAGGTCGTTGCTGTTTTTGGGAATCGGTGCTTGCATGGCGCCGTGGCGCCCTCGTCGGAGATCGATGCCGTGCTGGCCGAGGTCGGCCCGCGGCTCAAGTGGGCGCGAACGCAGCGCGACATGACCCTCACCGAGCTCGCCGCGGCGACGGGGATCTCCAAGAGCACGCTGTCACGGCTGGAGTCGGGTCAGCGCAAGCCGAGCCTCGAGCTCCTGTTGCCCATCGCCCGAGCGCACGGCATCCCGCTCGACGAGCTCGTCGACGCACCGGAGGTCGGCGATCCGCGCATCCGGCTGAAGCCGGAGCAGCGCGACGGACGTGTCGTGGTGCCGCTGACCCGTCAGCCCCAGGGCCTGCATGCGTGGAAGGTGATCATCCAACCCGAGCGCGGCGAGCCGAAGATGCGTGTCCACGACGGCTACGAGTGGCTGTACGTGCTGACCGGGACGCTGCGGCTGATCCTCGCCGGCCACGACGTCACCATGCAGCCTGGTGAGGTCGCCGAGTTCGACACCGCACTCCCGCACTGGTTCGGCCCCGCCGATGACGAACCGGTCGAGATCCTCAGCGTGTTGAGCCGCAAGGGCGAACAGATGCACCTTCGGGCTGCTCCACGGCGCAGAGACCACGACGCATGACCGAGGCCGAGCCGGCTGTCGCCGCGCCGACGTTGCTCGCCACGAAGCTCCACGCCCCACGGCCTCGCCGCGGGGTCGTCGCTCGACCCAGGTTGACCGACCGATTGGCAAACCCGTCGCTGCCGGCAGTCACGGTGGTGGCGGCTCCCGCGGGGTTCGGCAAGACGACGTTGATCGCAGCGTCCTGCGTCACGACCACCGACGGCGCCTGCCGGCTGGCGTGGTTGTCGCTCGATCCGAACGACAACGACCCGACCGTGTTCTGGTCGTACGTGATCGCCGCGATCCAGACAGCGGTGGCCGACGCCGGAGCCGACGCGCTGGCATCGCTGCACGCTGGGCAACCGGTCGAGCGCGTCGTCGCATCGCTGCTCAACGACCTCACCCAGGTCAGCGACGATCTCGTGGTCGTGCTCGACGACTACCACGTCATTGATTCGGCGCCGATCCATGAGGCAATCGCCTTCGCAGTCGAGCACCTTCCGCATCGGGTGCATCTCGTGCTGGGAACCCGAGCCGACCCGCCGCTGCCCCTGGCCCGATGGCGGGCCCGCGGCGATCTGCTCGAGCTGCGCGCCAGTGACCTGCGATTCAACCCCGACGAGTCGGCCGAGTATCTCAACCAGCAGATGGGCCTCGATCTCGGACCTGCCGATGTGGATGCGCTCGATGGTCGTACCGAAGGGTGGATCGCTGCCCTGCAGCTCGCGGCGTTGTCACTCCAGGGCCGTGACGACACCAGGGGGTTCATCTCCAGCTTCACGGGCGACGACCGCTTCGTCGTCGACTACCTCGCCGAGGAGGTGCTCGAGCGCCAACCCGACGACGTCCGGACCTTCCTGCTCGAGACTGCCGTGTTGGACCGCTTCAACGGTTCGTTGTGCGATGCCCTGACCGGCCGAGCCGACGGGAAGGCGATGCTCGAGCGACTCGATCGCGCCAACCTGTTCCTGGTGCCGCTCGACGATCGGCGTCAGTGGTACCGCTACCACCACCTGTTCGCCGACGTGTTGCGGGCGCGGCTCCTCGACGACGACCCCGAGCGAGTCGACGATCTCCATCGGCGGGCGAGCGCTTGGTGCGAGGCGTCTGGCGATCAACCCGAGGCGATCGCGCATGCCCTGGCGGGACACGACGTCGAAGGCGCGGCGCGCGTGATCGAGCTTGCTGCCCCGGCCATGTTCCAGACCCGACAAGAGTGGACCGCCCGACGTTGGCTCACCTCGCTCCCGGCGGAGCTGTTCCCTGATCGGCCGGTGCTGAGCATCGAGCTGGTGGGTGCCCTCATGGTCAGCGGCGAGATCGCCGGCGTCGAGCCGCTGCTCGAGAGCATCGACCGCTGGCTCGGACCCGATGCCGACCCCACCGAGGCGATCGTCTTCGACCACGCCGCCTTCGCACGCCTTCCGGCGCAGGTCGCGGTCTACCACGCCGCGCTCTCGCTCATCGCCGGTGACCCCGACACGACGATCGAGCACGCGAGCCGAGCCCTCGGCCTCGTCGCGCCCTCGGACCACCTCCAGCGCGGCAGCGCCGAAGCCCTCGTGGGTCTGGCCGAGTGGACGAAGGGCAACCTGGAGGAAGCGACTCGCCACTATGGCGCGGCGATCGACGCGCTCACCGCCGCCGGCCACATCAGCGACGTGCTCGGTTGCACGATCGCGCTCGCTGACATCCACCTCGTGCAGGGACGGTTGGGTGATGCGCAGCAGCTGTTCGAGTCGGGGCTGGAGCTCGCCAGGTCCCACGAGGTCGTGCGGGGAACCGGTGACATGCACGTCGGCCTCAGCGAGGTGTTGCTGGAACGCAACGACCTCGCCGGGGCGAAGGAACATCTCGACGCCAACACGCAGCTGGGGGATGACGCCGGTCTTCCCCAGAACGCGTACCGATGGCGTGTCGCCTCGGCCCGCGTGCATCAGGCCGAGGGAGATCACGCCACTGCTGTGCGCCTCCTCGGCGAGGCCGAACAGGCCTACAACACCGATATGTCGCCGCCCGTGCGACCGCCCTCCGCCGTGAAGGTGCGAGCCCAGCTGGCATCCGGCGACCTCGCTGCGGCGCGCCGCTGGGCCGACGCATCCGGGCTCACGCCCGATGACGAACTCACGTACGTGCGCGAGTACGAGCACCTCACCCTCGCCTACGTCCTCGTTGCCGAAGGCGCGGTCGCCGAAGCCCGGCAGCTGGCGACGCGCCTGCATGCCGCGGCCGAGCAGGGGCGGCGGACGAGGAGCGCCATCGACGCGCAGATCGTGTGGGCGCTGGCCGAGGACGCCGCTGGCAACCCGACGCGGCTCGCCGACGCTGCTCCGACCCACGCCCTCGTCGACCCCCTCAGCGGGCGCGAGCTCGAGGTGCTGCGCATGCTGCGCAGCGACCTGAGCGGCCCGGAGATCGCCCGCGAGCTGCACGTGTCGCTCAACACCTTCCGCACGCACACCAAGAACATCTACGCCAAGCTCGGCGCCACGAACCGCCGCGAGGCCATCCGGCGCGCCGATGAGGTGGGCCTCTAGCGCTGCGGGCCGCTCGCCCGAGAGCCGGTGCCCGCCGGCGGCGATCACCACGTCGGATCACCAGATGTGGTGATCACAGCTCACCAGGTCTGTTCGTACGTTGCCTTCGTGACCACCGAGGACCCCCCGCACCACCCGGCGCCGGAGTACGAGATCCGCGTCGCCGGACACCTCGCACCCCGCTGGGCGGCCTGGTTCGACGGCTTGACCGTCACCACCGACGACGACGGCACCACGGTGCTGCGCGGCCCGGTGATCGACCAGGCGGCGTTGCACGGACTGCTCCAGAAGCTCCGCGACGTGGGGATCCCGCTGGTCTCGCTCCACCAAGTGCCATCCAACCCGGGCAACGAGCCACCGGCTCGCCCGACCGACAAGGAGAACTGACGTGTCCACGACGACCCCCATCACCGCCCACGGGCGAATGGCCAGCCCCGAGCGCTTCCGCATGTCTCCCGTGCGGAAGGCAGCGCTCATCGCCGGCATCGCCTACATCGCCACCTTCATCTTCTCGATCCCGGTGAAGTTCGGCTTGTGGACCGACGTCCTCGACAACCCGGACTTCATCCTCGGCGCCGGAAGTGACGCAGGCGTGCCGATGGGCGCGCTCTTCGAGGCGCTCACCGCGCTCACCGGCGTCGTCACGGCTGTCGCCCTCTACTCGGTGGCTAAGCAGTACAGCCGCCGCGCCGCGCTGGGCTTCGTGACGACGAGGGTGATGGAGGCCGGCCTGATCTTCGTGGGCATCCTCAGCATCCTCAGCATGCTCACCCTCCGCCAGGACGTGGCCGGGACCCCCGGAGCCGACCCCGACAGCCTCGCCACGGTGGGCCGGGCCCTGCTGGCCGTGCACGACTGGGCGTTCCTGTTCGGACCGGGTCTGATGGCCTCCCTGAACGCGCTGCTCATCGGTTCGGTCATGTATCGCTCCCGGCTGCTGCCGCGCTGGATCCCGACGCTCGGACTCGTCGGCGCACCGCTCCTGCTGGTCTCCAACATCGCCGTGCTGTTCGGGCTGTGGACCCAGATCTCGGGCCCGGCAATGGTGCTCGTCCTGCCGATCGCCATCTGGGAGTTCTCCTTCGGCGTTCACATGACGACGAAGGGCTTCCGGCACACGCCGGTCGATGAAGCGTCGTTCGCCCCGGTCAACTCGGCGATCTTCGACGGCGAGGTCTGATCCGATGATCGAGCTCATCGACGTCACCAAGCGCTACGGCTCGACCGTGGCCGTCGACCACCTCAGCTTCGAGGCACGCCCCGGCGAGGTCACCGGGTTCCTCGGCCCCAACGGTGCCGGCAAGTCGACCACCATGCGATTGATCGTCGGTCTCGACGCCCCGACGACCGGTCAGGTCACCGTCGACGGCCGCTCCTACCGGGACCTCCGGTACCCCTTGCGCCACGTGGGCGCCCTGCTCGAGGCCAAGGCCATCCACCCTGGACGCAGCGCCCGCGACCACCTCCGCTGGCTGGCCGACGCCAACAGCATCAGCCGGCGCCGTGTCGAGGAGGTGCTCGATCAGGTCGGTCTGGCCGAGGTCGCCGGCCGTCGATCCGGTGGGTTCTCCCTCGGCATGGGCCAGCGACTCGGCATCGCCACCGCCCTGCTCGGCGACCCCGGCACGCTGCTGCTCGACGAACCGGTCAACGGCCTCGACCCCGAAGGCATCCAGTGGATCCGCGAGCTGTTGCGGTCCCTCGCTGATGAGGGCCGTTCCGTCCTCGTGTCGAGCCACCTCATGAGCGAGGTGGCCCTCACCGCCGACCGGCTCGTCGTCGTCGGCCGGGGCCGACTCATGGCCGAAGGAACCGTCGCCGAGGTCGTGCAGGGCGCCTCGACCGGATCCGTCCGGGTCGACACCGCCGAGCCCGACCGTCTGCGAACCCTCCTCACCCGTGACGGAGCAGCAGTCTCGTTCGACGCAGACGGAACCCTCACCGTCACCGGCCCCACCGCCCGAGACATCGGCATCGTCGCCGGTTCCGCCGGCATCACCCTCTACGAGCTCTCGCCCCAGTCGGCATCGCTCGAAGAGGCCTTCATGGAGCTCACCCGAGACGCCACGCAATACACGACCAGCCCGTCCACGACCACAGGAGCTGCGGCATGACCGCCACCACCATCACCCGCCTCGCGAGGTACCCCGAACCCTCCCGGGCGCGGGTGCTCCTCGCCACCATGCGAGCGGAGGCCACCAAGCTCCGATCCGTCCGTTCGACGGTCTGGACGCTGCTCGCCACCGTTGGCCTTGCCGTCGGGTTCGGGGCCCTCATCGGCGCCTCCCAGATGAGCAGCTGGAACAACCTCGACCCGGCCGAACGCCTGCGCTTCGACCCCACGTCGTTCAGCCTCAGCGGCCTGTTCCTCGCCCAGCTCGCCGTCGGTGTCCTCGGCGTCCTGACCATCACCTCCGAATACGCCACCGGCCAGATCCGGGCCACATTCGCCGCCACCCCACAACGCATCACCGTGCTGGCCGCCAAGGCGACCACCTTCGCCGGCGTCGTGCTCGCCGTCGGACTCGTCGCCTCGTTCGGTGCCTTCTTCGTCGGCCAGGCCATCTTCGCCAGCAGAGGCCTCGATGTGTCGATCAGCGATCCGGGCGTCGTCCGAGCCGTGCTCGGCGGCGGGCTCTACCTCACCGGTATCGGCCTCCTCGGTGTGGGGATCGGCACCCTCGTGCGCCGCACCGCCGGCGCCACTGCCGCCCTGGTGGGCCTGTTGTTCATCGTCCCCATCGTCACCGGGTTCCTGCCCTCGTCGTTCCAGGAGACGATCGGCAAGTACCTCCCCGCCCAAGCCGGCATGGCCATCTTCAACGTCGTCCCCGACCCACGGGCCCTCACCCCCTGGAGCGGCCTCGCCGTCCTCCTCGTCTGGGCCGCCGTCACCCTCCCCATCGGCGGCGCTCTCCTCGTCCGCCGCGACGCCTGATCTCGAACCGACTGAAAGGAACCACCCCGATGCACGCCATCACCATCACCGGCTATGGCAACCCCGCCAACGTCCTCCGTTCCTCCGACGTGCCTGATCCGGCCGTCGCCCCCGACGAGGTGCTCGTCCGAGTCGAAGCGGCATCCGTCAACCCCGCCGACTGACACCTCATCCGAGGCATTCCTCGGATCGCCCGGTTGTCCGTCGGACTCCGCCGTCCCGACTTCCAGATCCCGGGAAGCGACTTCGCGGGGATCGTCGAAGCGACCGGCCCCGACGTCGCCGCCGTCCGAGTCGGCGACGCCGTCTTCGGGACGACGTTCATGGCCGGCTTCGGCGCCTTCGCCGACAAGGTCGCCGTTCCCGAGCGGCATGTGGCGATCAGGCCCGCGAACGTCTCAGCCGCCGAGGCGGCGGCCGTGCCGCTCGCCGCGTCGACCGCGCTCCAAGCCCTCCGCGATCATGGTCACGTCGAGGCGGGGGACAGGGTGCTGATCATCGGGGCATCGGGCGGTGTCGGCGCATTCGCCGTCCAGCTCGCCAAGCACCTCGGTGCCGAGGTCACTGGCGTCGCCAGCACCACGAACATCAACCTCGTCCGATCGCTCGGCGCCGACCACATCCTCGACTACACGACCAGCGACATCACGCAGCACGCGGAGCGATTCGATCTCGTCGTCCAGCTCGCCGGCACGCACGCGGCCTCCCAGCTCCGCCGGCTCCTCACTCCCGAAGGCATGCTCCTGCAGCTCAGCGCTGATTCCACCAACCAATGGTTCGGTCCCCTTGGCCGAGTCGTTCGTGGACGACTCGGCAACATCCGCCGAGACCAGACCGTCGCCACGTTCACCGTGCGACCCAACCGCGACGACCTGGTCCTACTCGCCGGCCTCCTCGTTGCGGGGGTGTTGCGTCCGCACCTCGACCAGGCCGTCGGCATCGACGACATCGTCGGCGCCATCGAACGAGTCGAGTCCGGGCACACGAGAGGGAAGGTCGTCCTTGCGGTCGGCCCGCCGCAGACGGACGGGCGTTCCTCCGTCGCGAAGCCAGCCTTGGTCGCCAGGCCGTAGCTGGACTGTGCGTCGTCCCGATCAGCGACCGCCCGTGAGGATGGAAGGGGTCGGGGCAGCGAGCGACCGTGCTCACCTCCGGGCGACTCACCAGCGGTCGCAGGCTCACGGGAGGAGCTCTGCGATCAGCGCGACGACCTCCGACGGTTGATCGACCTGGATGTTGGCCTACCAGCGGTACGTTGACTGGCGAAGCTCGCTACGGCCGTCGGCGCGGACCGCGTCATCGGCGTGGGGGAGAATCTCTCCGAGCACCGCACGATCGCCACGCTCGAACGCGAAGGCCGCCCGGTCGATCGCCGAGCCGGTTGACACCCAGCGGATCGATCCACGCCGGAGGTGCATCGTGGATGACGTTGACCATGGGAATGCACGATCGCCAAGCGGGGCCGCTGGCACGGTTGGAGACCCGCTTCAGCGCTCAGAACTTCGTGAGGTCGGCGCAGGCGAACAGAGGAGCGAACCGTTTCCGTGGCTGCGGCTCGGCATACTGCTGGTGGCCGCCACCCTCTTTGGAGTGTCCTGCTACCTGAAGGCAGAGGCGATCGGATGGGACGGCCCCGCAGCGGTCACGTTCTGTGTTGTCACGTCTGCCGCGCTGGCAGCGGTGGGGACGGCCGAGCTGTGCATTCGTTGGAGGCGAAATCGGTAGAGGGATGTCGAGCAGCGAGTCCTGCCATCGAACTCGGAATGCGGGCCCTGACCCAACACGACGCTGCGGGTGCGTCAGGGCGGCGATGAATGCGGAGGAGGATTTGGTTCCGCTTGCCTCAGTAGGAGACGGTGATAGATACTGAACTAGATGGTTCAGTATATGGAGGCCGATCTCGATGCATCGTTCGCGGCGTTGGCGGATGGCACGCGCCGCGGCGTGCTTGAACGGCTGGGCCGGGGTGAGGCGTCGATCACCGACCTGGCGGAGGCGTTCGACATGACCCTCACGGGCATGCGCAAGCACGTCGGCGTCCTCGAGGACGCTGGGCTCGTCGTCACGGAGAAGGTCGGCCGGGTGCGCCGCTGCCGGATCGGTGTGCGCCGGCTCGATGAGGTGGCCCGGTGGATCAACGGGTACCAGAAGGTCTGGGACGACCGCTTCAGCGCGCTGGACGCGGTCGTCGAGGAACTGAAGCAGAGGGAGCAATCGCATGGACGCACCTGAGACCGAAGCCACGAAGCGCACGACCGTGGAACGGCGTTCCGATCGTGAGCTCGTCGTCACCCGCTGGTTCGACGCGCCGGCACACCTCGTCTTCGAGGCGTGGTCGACGCCCGAGCTGTTCCAGCGGTGGTGGGTGCCGAGGTCGATGGACATGACGCTGCACGCCTGCGAGATGGACGTACGCACCGGCGGCACCTACCGGCTCGACTTCGGCGACGGCATGGAGTTCTTCGGCCGCTACGTCGAGGTCACGCCGCCGTTGCGCATCGTGTGGACGAACGAGGAAGGCGAAACCGATGCCTCGCTCACCACGGTCACATTCGAGGAGGTCGACGGAGGCACGCTGCTCGTCATGACCGAGCGGTTCCCCTCGAAGGAGGCGCTCGATGCCGAGGGCGGCGCCGCCGACGCGACGCACGAGACCTTCGCCCAGCTGGATGAGCTGCTGGCCACATTGCATTGACCGCCGAACGGCGGGCCCTGCTCGATGGCGATCGGCTGCCGGCGATGCCGACCTCGTCCTAGCCTGTGGCGGTGGCGCACCCGCAGATGTTCGACGACGACGATCCGGTGCTCGCCCGCGTGCGGTCGCTGGCGGCGACCTTTCCCGGGGCCGACGAGAAGGTGTCGCACGGCCGACCCGCCTTCTTCACGAAGAAGGTGTTCGCCTACTTCGGCGGCTCGGTCCGGGTCGACGGCGAGTGGGTGCAGCACCCGCACTCGATCGTGGTGCAGCCCGACCCCGGCGACCTGGCGGCGTTGCTGGAGGCACCGAACGTCTATGTGCCCGCCTATCTCGGGCCGTCGGGCTGGATCGGGTTCGACCTCGCCGACGCCGACTGGGACGAGGTGGCCGAGCTGCTCGAGGACTCGTTCCGACTCACGGCGCCGCGCTCGCTGGTGCGCCAACTCGACGACCCGGCGTAGCGTCGGCGGAGGACACCACGACCTGAGCGTCGGCGGCCTACCGCCAGGTCGATGGGTGCTTCCACCGCATCGGCGATGCGATCGGCGAGCTCGACGACCTGGTCGGCCGACACGGCGCGCGCCAGCACGAGGAACTCGACGCCACCCAGCCGGACGACGAGCGGGAGCTGCACGCGCTCGAGTTGCCTCGTTGCTGCCAGGCTTACGCGTGGCCTGTCGACGGCACGCGTCGAAGCATCACCAGACCCTGCACCCGAACCGGAGATCACGTCATGACCTCGACCATCGATACGCCGCTCGACACCACGAGCAGATGACCATGGCGCCCGAACTCGAACCGACCACCGCCACCATGCTCGACGCCGCCGCCCGGCAGGCGTTCGACGCGTCGGCGGGCACGCCCAGCGCCGTGGTCGGCGTGCGCACCGCCGACGGCACGTGGATCGGCGCCTACGGACTTGCTCATCCGGCGGCCGGCGTCGCCATGACCGCTGACACCCACTTGCGGATCGGGTCGGTGACCAAGACCTTCACGGCCACACTGCTGCTCCAGGCGGTGGCGGCCGGTGATCTGACCCTCGAGGACACCATCGACCGGTACCGCGACGACGTGCCCAACGGCGAGCGAATCACGCTCGGCATGCTGGCCGGGATGCGCAGCGGCCTCGCCAACTACACCGACGACCCCGCGCTCGCCGGTCGCATCCTCGCCGATCCGGCGGCGCCGTTCACCGACGAGGAGATGATCGGCGTCGGACTGGCCAACTCACCCGTGTCGGAGCCGGATCGGCGCTTCGCCTACTGCAACACGAACTACCTGTTGCTGGGTCGGGTGCTGGAGCAGGTGACGGGCACCCCGTTCGACGTACTGCTGGCGGAGCGCATCCTCGACCCGCTCGGCCTGACCGAGACCTGGTGGCCGGGCGAGTCGATCGACCTGCCGTCGCCCTACGCCCAGGGCTTCACCTTGCTGCTGCCCGGTGGGTCGCCCGAGCACCCCGTGAACACGACGCACGTCAACCCGTCGTGGGCCGGCGCTGCGGGCGCGCTCGTGTCGACCGTAGGTGACATGCTCACCTACGCCCGGGCGCTCGTCACCGGCGACGGGCTGCTCGACGCCGATATGCAGGCCCGACGCCTGGCGTCGCTGCGGCCCGCCCCCGCCTTCGGTGCGGCGTTCACCTACGGGATCGGCCTCATCGGTGCCGGCGGATGGATCGGCCACTCCGGGGACACCCCCGGCTACCGGTCCAGCGTGTACCACCACCTCGAGATCGACACGAGCCTGGTCGTGCTCACCGGCAGCGACATCGCCAGCGGCGGCTGCCCCGAGGCGATGGCAAGCGTGAGCATCCCGGGTGGGGGACCGTGCCTGGCGGGCACGAATCGGATCTTCGGCGCGGTGTCAGAGGCGCTCGGGCAACCGACTGCCCTGGCGGTATCGCCGGTCGACGAGCACTGATCGCACCACGCCCGATTCAGGCGAACAACACTGCGAGCTGGTGGTCACACGCCCGTTCTCGACGGCGTTGGCCGCCGCCCTCGAAGCGTTCCTGGCACCCTGGTCACCATGACCACGTCGCGGACCACCCGGAAGATCGCGTTGGAGGAGGCGTTCACCTTCGCGCCCTTCGCCGATGACGAGCGACGGTTGACGTCGTCGCTCAACCCGACGTGGGGAGCGTTCGTCGATGGACGCATCGCCGATCTCGCCGACCTGCGCCTCGCCGAGATGGATGCCGCCGGCATCGATGTCCAGGTGCTGTCGCTCACCTCGCCCGGCATCCAGACGATGCCCGATGCCGCCGACGCCGTGCGAGTGGCTCGCGACGCCAACGACCTCGTTGCCGACGCTGTCGGCCGCCACCCCGACCGCTTCGCGGCCTTCGCCGCGCTGGCGTGCCAGGACCCCGCCGCCGCGGTGGCCGAGCTCGAGCGGTGCGTCACCCAACTCTCGTTCGTCGGCGCGCTCGTGAACGGCCACACGAACGGCGTCTACCTCGACGACGACTCGCTCAGCGGGTTGTGGGAGGCGGCCGAGTCGTTGGGGGTGCCGATCTACCTCCATCCCGCCGAGCCGGCGACGCCGTTCGCCGTCTGCGAGGGCTATCCGCTGCAGGCCGCGACGTTCGGTTGGGCGTTCGAGACCGGGGCCCATGCGCTGCGGGTCGTGCTGGGCGGCATCT
>CAZYKR010000087.1:0-15072 GCA_964648005.1 uncultured Iamiaceae bacterium | reverse complement strand
GCCGGGCATCTTGGACCAGGCGATGGCCGACGCGCCCCGCGGCTCGCAGATCCTCGTCGCCGGGGTGTGCATGGAGCCCGACCGCGTCCGGCCCATGCTCGGCGTCGTCAAGGAGCTCAACATCCAGTTCGTGTTCGGGTACGACCCGATGGAGTTCGCCGAGACGCTGCGCCGGATCGCCGAGGGCGAGCTCGACGTGGCGCCGCTCATCACGGGACGGGTGCCGATCGACGGCGTCCCCGACGCGTTCGAGGCGCTCGCCGACCCGGAAGCCCATGCCAAGATCCTGGTGACGCCCGGAAGGTAGGTTTGCGGGATGGCCAACTACCCCTGCCCCGTGTGCGGTGCCAGCCACAAGTACCCACCGGAGAAGTGCCGGCTGTGCGGGCAGCTGATGACCGAAGATGCCGTCGTCGGCGATTTCGAAGGTGCCCGACAGGTCACCCAGAAGCGCAAGGGCGTGTTCGGCATCGCTGGGCTCATCATCCTCGGTGTCATCGCCGCCGCCGCACTCTTCGTGATCTTCGGCGTCCTCCCGGGCCGCGAGAGCGTGACCGGCGTGGCGTCGAACATCCCCGGCCTCCAGGACCGCACCAAGTCGGGTTGGGTGCCGATGACCGACGAGGACGGCGGCTTCCAGGTGTCGCTCCCGTCGCAGACCCCGGTGCAGGAGGAGACCACCGTCGTCCTCCCCGCCGGCGAGGTCACGGGCACCGCCACACGCGCCTGGATCGGTGAGGACACGCTCACCGAGGTCGTCGTCGTCGACGATGCCCTACCGGCCGGCGAGCGGGAGTTCGATGCCCTCGAGGACATCCGCTCGCTGCTGGAGGAGCAGTACAAGACCGACCCGACCGCCACGATGGAGGACATCAACGAGACCACGGTGTTCGGCCACCCTGCACTGAGCATCACGGCCCGCAACGTCGCCGCCCCCGGGCAGTCCGAAGGCAAGTACCACGAGCGGACGATGGTCTTCTTCAACGATGGACGGCTCTACACGATCTCGGCGCTCGCCGTCGATCCGACCTCCGACGCCTTCGACTACATGCTGTCGACCTTCGGCCTGCTCGATCCGGCGCCCCCGGCCGGAGGGACCGACGCCACGAGCTGAGCCAGCTCAGCGCCGGGCGACGACCAGTCGGTCACGGCCGGTCAGATCTCGCCCGACGTCGACCTCGCCGAAGCCCGCAGCCTCGGCGAGTCCGGCCACGGTCTGCGCCTGACGCGGGTCGAGCTCCACGACGAGTGCGCCCCGGTCCGCCAGCCACGCCGGTGCCTCGGCCACGATCCGTCGGAGGTCGTCGAGCCCGTCGGCTCCGGCGAACAACGCGCCGGCCGGCTCCCACCGCCGCACCTCCTGGGGCAGCGGGTCGCCGTCGGCGACATAGGGCGGGTTGGACACGATCACGTCGACGCCGCCGGCGAGGTGCGGTGGTAGCGCGTCGAACCAGTCGCCCTCGACGATCTGGACGCGGGTGGCGGCCCGACCGATGCCGGCGAGGTTGGCTCGAGCAACCCCCAGGGCGTCGGCCGACGCGTCGGTGAGCCACACGGAGGCCCGCTCCCGCTCGACGGCGATCGACAGACCGATCGCTCCCGACCCGGTGCCGAGGTCGACGACGACGGGACGGTGCGCGTCGGTGGTGCAACGGTCGACCTCGGCGAGGGCGCGCTCGGCGACGACCTCCGTCTCGGGGCGGGGGATCAGCACGCGGCCGTCGACGAACAGGTCGAGCGACCGGAAGCCCCAGGACCCGAGCACGTACTGCAACGGCTCGCCAGCGCAGCGTCGCTCGAGCATGCGCGCCACGTGCGCCGCGGGCAGCCTCGTCGGATCATCACCACCGATCAGCACCAGCTCGGCGGGCGAGCACCCGGCGGCCTGGGCCACGATGCGGCGCGCCTCGGCTTCGGGTTCGGCCACGCCCGCGGCGCGGAGCGCACCGACGACCTCGCCTTGCAGCGAACGCCAGCTCACGCCTCGGCCGCCAGGAGCTCGGCGCGCTCGTGGGCGATCAGCGCGTCGACGATCTCGTCGAGCTCACCGCCCAGCACCCGATCGAGCTTGTGCAACGTCAACCCGATGCGGTGATCCGTGACGCGGTTCTCCTTGAAGTTGTAGGTGCGGATCTTCTCGGATCGTCCGCCGCCACCGATCTGCCCTTTGCGCTCGGCCGACAGCTCGGCGTTGCGCCGATCCTGCTCCAGCTGCAGCAGCCGGGCCCGGAGCACGGTGAGCGCCTTGGCTTTGTTCTGGAGCTGGCTCTTCTCGTCCTGCATCGACACGACGAGACCGGTGGGCTTGTGCGTCACCCGCACCGCCGAGTCGGTGGTGTTGACGGACTGGCCTCCAGGGCCCGTAGCGCGGAACGTCGCCACCTCCAGATCGGCCGGATCGATGGCGACCTCGACCTCGTCGGCCTCGGGCAGGACCGAGACGGTCGCCGATGACGTGTGGATGCGTCCCTGCGACTCGGTGACCGGCACCCGCTGCACCCGGTGGGGTCCCCCCTCTTGATGCAGGTGGGACCAGGCGGCATCGCCCGCGACCCGGAAGGTGACGTCGTTGAACCCGCCCAGGTCCGACGGAGTCGATCCGAGCACCTCGAGGCGCCAGCCCTTGCGGGCGGCGAAGGCCCGATACATCTCGAACAGGTCCCGAGCGAACAGGTTCGCCTCTTCGCCGCCCTCGGCGCCGCGGATCTCCATGATCACCGCGCGTTCGTCGTTCGGGTCCTTGGGGAGCAGCAGCACCCGCAGCTCGTCGCCCTTGGCGGCTGCCGTCGCCTCGGCCTGTGCGATCTCGTCCCGCAACAAGGCGCCCTCGTCGCCGTCGGCCTCGGCCAACAGCTCCCGAGCGGCAGCGGCGTCGGCCTCGGCGGCAGCACGCGCCTCGATGCAGGCGACGATCGGCTCGAGCTCCTTGAACCTGCGGGCCAGTGCCGTGTAGCGCGCCTGGTCGGCGACCACCGTCGGGTCGGCCAGCCGCGCCTGCGTGTCGGCGTACTCCTGCACCAGGTGGTCGACGCGATCGCTCATCGGGCGATCAGGCTAGGTCGGCGGGTGCGTTGCGCACGATGCCTGGTCGACGCAGCAGCGCGACGACGCGTTCCACGGCGGGCAGCCGGTCGCGCGCCGGCAGCACCAGCATCAGCTCGGCGGACGGGTCGTGCGTGAGGCGCGCGTCGGCGAGGGACGGGACGGCGTCGAGATCTGGCCCGACCGTGCACCCGACGATCACCGTCTCGCCCTGCGCCGTCCCGAGCGCCACCGCCACGCTGCGGTCATCCACCCCCGAGCGCGCCAGCGTCCCTTCCACCGGGCGCAGCGACTGCGCGCCGATCGAGCCCGGATCGGCGACGAGGGTGGCACGCAGGCGCCGTTCTGCCGCCAGGCGCCGCATCGGATGGGTACCGTCCGGCGCACTGCGCTCGGGACGCACGGCATCGATGACCTTGGCCAGCGCCTCCGGTGCCGGCATGCCGGCGTGGAACACCCCGAACGCCTCGCGGTCGTGGCGGCCGACACCCACGTCGAGCTGCGGACCGTCCGGTCCGTCGACCACCCGGGCCACTTCGAGCCCGAGCAGCTCCGCCGTCACGACACCCTGCTCGACGATCACCTCGGCGCCAGCGGCACGGATCAGCTCGCACAGCGTCTCGACGCCCTCGGGCGGTGGGGCGACGGCGTGGGGCGGCGCCGCCTCAGCGACGACCAACGACCGGCCGTCGACGGACCAGACCGTCACCGGTAGGTCGAAGGCACCGGCCCGACGCGCCACGACGGCAGCGTCCCCCGGCGCGTCGACGAACACGTCGACCGACGCGACCGCCCGTGCCGAGGTCCACGCCAGCACCGGCCCCAGCTGCCGCGTCGGCTCCGAGGCCAACAGCACGACGGCGCGGTCGCCGAGGACCGTCGCTGCGCCGAACGGCAACGACACGACGTCGCCGACGTCGAGGTCGAGGCCCTCGGCCGCCAGCGCGCGGAGCTTGCCTGCGAGCAGGCGCTCCCGCTGGACGGGGTCGAGGCTCAGCTGTCGGTGTTCTTGCGTCGGCCGTAGCGACGCTCGAACTTCTCGATGCGGCCGCCCGAGTCGACGAGCTTCTGCTGACCCGTGAAGAACGGGTGGCACTCGCTGCAGAGCTCGACGTGCAGGTCGCTCGCCGTCGAACGGGTCTCGAACGAGGCGCCGCACGAGCAGTGCACGGTCGTCACCTGGTAGTCGGGATGGATGCCAGCCTTCATTGCGTCGTCACTCCACAAACAGGGGGTTCACCAGTGTGCCCGCGTCGGGGCCCCGGTCACAACCCGAGTCAGCTCGGCGCCTTGCCGATCTCGTCGAGGAAGGCCGCGTTGGTCGCGAAGCCGCCCAACCGGTCGATGAGCATCTCGAGGCCCGCCCCGGACGCGCCGTCGGCGGCGAGCCCCGACAGCACGCGGCGCAGCTTCCACACCTGCTCGAGGTGCTTGCGGTCGAACAGCAGCTCCTCGTGACGGGTGGAGCTGGCGTCCACGTCGATGGCCGGGTAGATCCGGCGCTCGGCAGCGCGGCGGTCGAGGCGGAGCTCCATGTTGCCGGTGCCCTTGAACTCCTCGAAGATCACCTCGTCCATCTTCGAGCCGGTCTCGACGAGGGCGGTGGCCAGGATGGTGAGCGACCCGCCCTCTTCGACGTTGCGCGCCGCCCCGAAGATCTTCTTCGGCGGATAGAGCGCACCGGTATCGATGCCCCCGCTCATGACCCGGCCGGTGGCAGGGGCGGCGAGGTTGTAGGCCCGTGCGAGCCGGGTGATGCCGTCGAGGATCACGACGACGTCATGGCCGGACTCGACCATGCGCTTCGCCCGCTCGATGGCCAGCTCGGCCACCATCGTGTGCTCCTCCGCGGGCCGGTCGAACGTCGAGGCGACGACCTCGCCCTGCACCGATCGGCGCATGTCCGTGACCTCTTCGGGGCGCTCGTCGACGAGCAGCACCATGAGGTGCACGTCGGGGTTGTTCGCCTCGATCGACTGGGCGATCTGCTTCATGATCGTCGTCTTGCCGGCCTTGGGCGGCGAGACGATCAAGCCGCGCTGGCCTTTGCCGATCGGCGAGACGAGGTCGATGATGCGTGCCGTCATGTTCGCCTTGTCAGCCGTCTCCATGACCAGCTTCTCGTCCGGGAACAGCGGCGTGAGATCGTCGAAGCGCGGACGCTGCGGCGACTGCTCGGGGTCGGCGCCGTTGACGGCGTCGAGGCGCAGCAACGCCGGGTTCTTCTCGTTGCGCGTCGCCGGCCGGTACGCGCCGGTGAGGGTGTCCCCCTTGCGCAGCCCGTGCTGCCGCACGGTCTTGACCGACACGTACACGTCGTCCTTGGACGGCAGGTAGCCCTGGGTCCGTAGGAAGCCGTACCCCTCGTCGCGCAGATCGAGCACGCCGGTCACCTCGACCGGCTCGCCCTCCCACGCCTCAGGCTGACGATCTCGATCACGCTCGCGGTCACGGCCACGGCGGCGACGGCGACGGTTGCCCGGTTCGGAGTCGGCGTCGGCGGTACCGTCGGCCTGGGCGTCGTTGCCGGTCTCACGCTCGGGGGCCGGTGCCTCGTCCGTCTCCGGCGTGGCCGCCGTGTCGGCCGGCTTGCTCGATCGGTTGCGCTCGGCGCGCTGGCGCGGCTTGGGCTTGGCCTCCGGCGCCGCCTCCGGCTCAGCCTCGGCGACGGGCTCCGGCGCTGGCTCTGGCTCGGACTCGGCCGCCGTGACGCCCGTCAGCTCGAGGATCATGTCGATGAGCTTCGCCTTGGCGGCGCGCGCCGTCGGCTTGCCGCCGAGGGCCGTGGCGATGGTGTGGAGCTCGTCACGGTCCTTCCCCTCGAGCGCCGAGCGCTCGAGCTGCTGGGACTGGCTCATAGAGGTACCTCTCTCGGGTTCCGAAGAAGACGGCGCACACAACGCCTGCTGCGCAGCGCCACAGGGAACCGTCGCCGGGTCACCCCCACCTGCGACGGTGGACGCAGGCTATCGGCGTCAGTCGCGGGCGAGCAACCGGCCGAGCAGCTCGTGGCCCGGCACCACCGGCGCATCGGCGACGCCCGGTTCGCTGTACACACCGCCGGGACCGTCGTGCTCGCTGTCGACGAGCACGTAGGGCACCGGGTCCGGGGTATGGGTCTTGAGGTGCAACGGCGTGGCGTGGTCCGGTAGCAGCAGCAGGCGCCACGGACCCAGCCGATCGAGGCCGTCGACGAGGTCGCGCAGGATCAACTCGTCCCACCGCTCGAGCGCGGTCACCTTCTCGGCGACGTTGCCGGCGTGGCCGGCTTCGTCGGTGGCCTCGACGTGGATCAGGAACAGGTCCGTGCCATCGGCCAACGCGGCCAATGCCGCATCGCGCTGGGCGGCGTAGTCGGTGTCGTACCCGGCGCTCATACCGTCGACGTCGACCACGTCCATGCCGGTGAGCACCCCGAGCCCGCGCACCAGGTCGACCGCCGAGCACAGCCCGGCGCGCACGCCGTAACGCTCGGAGAAGTCCTGCATCTGCGGCTGGAAGCCCTGCCCCCAGAGCCAGATCTGGTTGGCGTCGAGCCCGAAGCCGCTGACGATGTCGCGCGAGGCGTCCATCAGCCGTTGCAGGTGGGGTGCCGCCGGTCCGGCCGGACCGACGGCCGGCTTGTCGGAGAGGTCGTGGGGCGGCACGCACGTAGCGTCGGCCCAGTCGCCGGGCGCCACCATGATGTGGCGGTACTCGACGCCCGGATGGAAGGCCACGCCGTCGCCGCCGAGCTCGGCCTGCAACGCCTCGATCACCGGATGCGCCTGCTCGGACGTGGGGTGCCCGCCGGCGAAGTCCACCATCGTCCCGTCGGCACCGACCGTCACCAGGTTGCAGCGGTACGCCACCTGATCGGGGTCGAGACGCAGGCCGAGCGCGGCCGCCTCGATCGGGGCACGCCCGGTGTGGAACGTCGCAGGGTCGTACCCGAGGATCGCCATGTTGCCGACATCGGACCCCGGCGGCATCCCCTCGGGGATCACGGCCGCCCGACCGACTTCGCCCCGGGCCGCCAGCGCGTCGAGCACCGGCATCTGCGCCGCCTCGAGCGGCGTCCGGCCACCGAGCGCGCCGACCGGCTCGTCCGCGCACCCGTCGGGCACGCACACCACGTACTTCATCGCCAGCTCCTCACGGCGTGACGCCCAGCAGGGCGGCATCGATGTGTCCCTCGAGCGCGGCGATGCTGTTGGGCAGCACCGTGCAGCGCTCGGGTCGTTCGAACAGGTCGTCCAGGCGCGGGGGCAGCTCGGGCCGGATGCCGGTGGCCGCCTCGACCGCGTCGGGGAACTTGGCCGGGTGCGCCGTGGCCAGGCACACGACCGGCACCGACGCGTCACGTCGACACGTCACCGCCGCACCGACGCCGACCGCCGTGTGCGGATCGATCAGCACGCCCGAGTGCTCCCACGTCGAGGCGATGATGCGCGTCGTCTGCTCGTCGTCGATGCGCTCGCCCGACCAGTGCTCACGCAGCTGGGCCATCACATCGGTGCCCAGGGTGAAGTCGCCATCGCTGCGGAACTGCAGCAGCAGCTCGGCCACCTGGGCACCGTCGCGGCCGACCAACTCGAACAGCAGGCGTTCGAAGTTCGACGACACCTGGATGTCCATCGACGGGCTCAACGTCGGGTGCACCTCGCCGAGGCGCATCGAACCGGTCTCGAGGAACCGGGTGAGGATGTCGTTCTGGTTGGACGCCACGATGAACTGCGTGATCGGCACGCCCATGCGCTGCGCGACGTAGCCGGCGAACACGTTGCCGAAGTTGCCGGTCGGGACGCTGAACGCCACGGGCTTCTCGCCTCGTCCGAGGTCGGCAGCGGCCTTGACGTAGTAGACGATCTGGGCCATGACCCGGGCCCAGTTGATGGAGTTCACGGCCGAGAGCTGGTGCCGATCACGGAAGTCGGCGTCGGCGAACGCCTCCTTCACCAGGTCCTGGCAGTCGTCGAAGGTGCCCTCGACGGCGATGTTGTGCACGTTGGGCGACAGGACCGTCGTCATCTGGCGACGCTGCACCTCCGAGACACGCCGGTGCGGGTGCAGGATGAAGATCTCGATGGCGTCGCGGTCGCGGCAGGCCTCGATGGCTGCCGAGCCGGTGTCACCCGAGGTGGCGCCGACGATTGTGACCGTGCGGTTGCGCTTGGTCAGCTCGTAGTCGAACAGTCGGCCGACGACCTGCAGGGCCACGTCCTTGAAGGCGAGCGTCGGGCCGTGGAAGAGCTCGAGCAGGTGCAGGCCGCCGTCGAGCTCACGCATGGGCACGACCGCCGGGTCGTCGAAGGTGGCGTAGGCGTCGCGCACGATCTCGGCGAAGGCGTCGGGGTCGATCGAGTCGCCGACGAACGGCGACATGACCTCGATCGCCACCTCGGCATAGGGCATGTCGGCGAAGCGGGCCAGGTCGCCCGGGGCCAGCGTCGGCCACGCCTCGGGCACATAGAGCCCGCCGTCGTAGGCCAGGCCGGCGAGCAGCACGTCGCCGAACGGCAGCTTGACGCTGGCGCCCCGGGTGCTCACGTAGCGCATCTCAGTCCTCCCCCAGCACCCGCATGACGCTGCCGACCTGCTCAACGACGTCGAGACCGGCGAGAGCGTCGAGCGTCGCCCGCACGTCGCGGTCGGCGGCGGCGTGCGTGATGAACAGCAGCTGCGCGCGAGCCGCACCGCCTGCGGCGGGCTCGAGCTCTTCCTGTTCCATCGACAGGATCGATACGGCGTGGTCGCCGAACACGCCCGCGACGGTGGCAAGCACCCCGGGCCGGTCGGCCACGTCGAGGCTGATGTAGTACTCGCACGTCAGCTGGTCGGCCGGCGCCACGACCGCCGGACGCAACGTGCCGACGGTGGCGTGCTGGCCGCGTGCCTGGTTGACGGCGGCATCGACGAGGTCGCCCAGCACAGCCGATGCGGTGGGGCCACCGCCCGCGCCGCGGCCGTAGAGCATCAGCTGGCCGACGGCCGCGCCCTCGACGAACACGGCGTTGAAGCTGTCGCGCACGGCGGCGAGCGGATGCGTCTCGGGCACGAGCATCGGGTGCACGCGGGCCGACACGCTGCCGTCGTCGAGGAGCTCAGCCACGGCGAGGAGCTTGATGACGAACCCCTTGCGGCCGGCGAAGCGGATGTCGACATCACGCACCGCCGAGATCCCCTCGGCGGGGACCTGGGCGCTCGTGACCTCCACCCCGAAGGCGATCGAGGCGATGATGGCGCACTTGGCGGCAGCATCGAGGCCTTCGACGTCGGCGGTCGGATCGGCTTCGGCATAGCCGAGCACCTGCGCCTCGGCGAGCACGTCGGCGTACGGCGAGCCCTCCTCGGTCATCTTCGTGAGGATGAAATTGGTCGTGCCGTTGACGATCCCCATGACCCGGGTGATCGGCTCGCCGAGCAGTGACTCGCGCAGCGGTCGCACCAGCGGGATGCCCCCGGCGACCGCCGCCTCGAAGAGCAGGTCGACCCCGGCGGCGTCGGCGGCGGCGAACAGCTCGGCACCGGCGGCGGCGATCAGCTCCTTGTTGGCCGTGACGACCGGCTTGCCGGCGTCGAGCGCGTCGAGCACGTACCGGCGGGTCGGCTCCACGCCGCCCATCACCTCGACGACGAGGTCGACGCCGGGATCGGCGATGACCGCCGCCGGGTCGTCGGTGAACACGCTCGGGTCGAGGCCGAGGCCACGGTCGCGCGCCGTGTCGCGCACGGCGACGCGCACGATCTCGAGGCGCAGCCCGGTGCGGGCCTCGATGACGTCCGCACGCTCGGCCAGCAAGGCGACGAGGGCGGCGCCGACGGTGCCGCAACCCAGCAGCCCGACCCCTCTGGTCTTGTGCGTCTTCACGGCGTGGAGGCTAGCCCCGAGGGATCAGACGTCCGAACGGAGTAGATCGTCGTAGGTCTCGCGTCGCACGACGAGGCGGGCCTCGCCAGATGCGACGAACACGACGGCCGGGCGCGGGACCTTGTTGTAGTTCGACCCCATCGACGCCCCGTAGGCACCGGTGACCGGCGTGGCCAGCACGTCGCCGACGGCGAGGTCGCCAGGCACCCAGCCGTCGCGCACCAGCACGTCGCCCGACTCGCAGTGCTTGCCGACGACGGTGACCTGACGGCTCCTGGGCGCGTCGGTGGCGCGCGGCAGGAACGCCTCGTACCCCGAGCCGTACAGGACGGGCCGCGGGTTGTCGCTCATGCCGCCGTCGACGGCGACGTAGGTGCGGATGTCGGGGATGTCCTTGATGGTGCCGACCGTGTAGAGGGTCAGCCCGGCGGCGGCGGCGATGGCGCGCCCCGGCTCGGCGCTGACGCGGGCGTCGATGCCGGCGGCCGCCACGGCGGCGTGCACGGTGGCGGCCCACTCGGTGATCGTCGCTGAGGTCTCCCCCGCCACGTACGGCACGCCGAGCCCGCCGCCGACGCAGAGCTCGGGCAGGCGATGGTCTCGGAACCAGGGGGCGAGCACCTCGATGGCCCGCTGGAACGATTCGGCGTCGAAGATCTGGCTGCCGATGTGCATGTGCAGCCCGACGAGCTCGACCGACGACGACGCCGAGGCCCGCTCGAAGGCCGCCTGTGCCGCGCCCGTGTGCACGCCGAAGCCGAACTTCGAGTCGTCCTGACCGGTCTGGACGAACTCGTGCGTGTGCGCCTCGATGCCGGGCGTGAGCCGCAGCAACGCCCGGGGTGGGGTCAGGCCTTCGGCCACGAGAGCGTCGATGCGGTCCAGCTCGTCGAAGCTGTCGACAACGACGTGGCCCACGCCCTCGCTGAGCGCCAGCCGCAGCTCGTCGGTCGACTTGTTGTTGCCGTGCAACGTGAGCGCCGACGCCGGCACGCCCGCGGCGCGCGCGACGTGGTACTCCCCGCCCGTCGATACGTCGAGGCGCATGCCCCCGGCGTAGGCGAGGCGGGCCATCTCGAGGCAGAGGAACGCCTTGGTGGCGTAGTGGGCGCCGCCGTCGGGGAAGGCCGCCACCGCCTCGCGGCAGCGGGCACGCAGGTGGGCCTCGTCGTAGACGAACAGCGGCGTGCCGAACTCCGCTGCCAAGTCGAGCACGTCGCACCCGCCCACCTGCAGGTGGCCATCGGGGCCGACCTCGGCGGTGTCGGGAAGCAGCGATCGGGGCAGCGGATCCATGCGGGCGGCGATCCTAGGGGCGGCGCCGAACCAGGTCGAAGGCGTTGCAGGCCCCGCGCTACGCTGCCGGGTCCCTGCCCTCGTAGCTCAGGGGATAGAGCATCGGCCTCCGGAGCCGTGTGCGCAGGTTCGAATCCTGCCGAGGGCGCCACGAGAATTGCGGCTGACCAGGGGGAACATGCTGGTCACGCAGCCCACCGGTTGTCCCCGGGCGCTGGATCGATCGAACCCGGCGGCGTGAGCCGCGTCCTCATGCGGTAGACGACAACGACGCAAGCGGTGGCAGCAACCAACGCGACCGCACCTGTGGCGTATCCGCTGCTGCGGTTCTGCCGGAACGCGTCGTAGTCGGCCATCTCTTCCGCTGAGCAGCCGCCAGCCCCGAACGCACATGCTGGCTCCGGTGCTGGTTGAAGCATCAGAAGGACACCCACGAGGCACAAAGCCCCGGCAGCTACGAGTAGCCCAACCCTCAGCAAGCTCAAGTCCGTCATAGGTCGTCGCACAGGTCGTCGCCTCAGGAACCTTGCCATCGCACCTGCTCTAGGGCCTTCTCGAACTGACGCCGCTCGAACCGCATCGGCGCAACTCCCAGGTCCTCGCCAGTGGGGTTCGCCCTGAAGTCGCTCCACTCGATCGTTCGGTCCGCCACCTCCACCCTCATCGACACGCCGCCGCAATCGGTGAAGCCGTCGGAGCAACGAAGCACCATGACCCGTCCATCCACGCACACGTCCGGCCGTGACGCGGGCTCGCCCAACCACACCCGATGCCCAGGCTGGAGCACCCATTCAGCAGGCATCGCCACGCCGCTGTGCCTTGACCGCTCCAGCAGCTCCTCGACCGGTCGACCGTCGACGTAGACCACCACGACATCGGCCGCCGGATCAGCGAACCATCGGTCGCCCTGCGGGCGCTCAAACCGCACCTTCCTCACCGACGCACGCCCGGCATGGTTCGCCGCCTGAGGTCGACCGGCGAGTCAGAGGTCATCGATCGAACCCTCGATCGGCTCGAACTTGTCAGGACCGGGACTCGGTGACTGGGGTGGCGCGTAGCCATCTGGAACAAATCCTCGTTCGGCCAGGAGACCGGGAAGGTCGCAATTGGCTGCCATCCACTCCTGCACACGACGGTCTGCCTGGTACGCCGCGGTGACTTCCTCCTGGGGAGGCCGTGCGCCTGGATCAGCGGCGAATTCAGCCTGCGCCGCGTTGAGATACTCCAAGTCCACTCTCAGGTCTGGTGGCGCCAGCGGGACCATTTGTTCGTAGGCCCGAGCAGCACGCGCCGTATCGATCTCGACCAGGGCACCAGACTTGGGGTCGCCAGGAACGAACATCGACACGAAGACCTTGCAGATCTCCGCCGCGTCCGCTGAGCCTTCGGCTTCGCCTGTTGCTCTGGGCCGGACCGAGCCCGATTCAACCGAATCATCACTGCTCACGGTCGAATTGTCCCCGCATCCAGCTGCGAGCGCCAGGAGCGACAGGTCCATGAACAACAGCCAGCCGGCGTGACGCTGCCTTACCGGCAGGGTTCGGCGCCTCATCACCCGATGCTCCGGCACTGTGCAGTCGGGCCTGATGTGGCAGTCGGGTCTGATGTGGCTTCGGCCGCTGAGCAGGTCACACTCAGAATGTCGAGCGTGGCTGGATCGACGGTGATCTCAAGCCAGCCGTAGGAGTCCTCAAACCTGACAGTGCCGTCGTCATCCACCGTGACCGGCGCGTAGTACTCCGCCGTAAAGAGCCGAATCTGTCGAGTGAGCAACCCTCGGTCGTTTCGAAGGTTCAATTCATACTGAGGATCGAACCACCCAAGGTCCTGCGCTGTCACGACCAGCCCGTCGTCGCTGCGCGCGACCTCTTCAACCGGCCCGTCATCCGATCCGGACTCTGCAGCAACAAGCGACACCAATAGCCAGAAGGCCCCGATGCACCCCAGGGCTACCGCCGACGCCAACCTCGGCTGTCGCTCTCTCGACCGCCAGAGAGCGACAGCCGCCGCCGCAAGAAATAGCCAAACCAGCACCAACACGTTCAGCACACCAGGGAGCCAGTACAGGTGCAGGGGATTCCACACGGACAGGCCGATCGCAATGAGCGACGCGACACAGACTGCCTCGGCCACCCGGACACCGCGGGGCGGCGGGGGCGTGGACCGCTGTCCGAGTTCAGCGGCAACTGCCAGGTTGAGATCCGACAACCGGCTGGATTCGTCATCCTGTGTGGCCACCGCACCTCCCACAACCCGACGAACTCGTGCCGAAGTTAGCCGCCAGGCGCACGAATTCGCTCCTGCGCTTCGACCCCGACGAGATCGACCAGTGGCTCGCGCGCCGCTCGGTCCCGACGGAGCAGTGTTGATCTACTGCGGAAGCAGGTGCGCGTGGCGCAGTTCGTCGATCGCCTGATCGGGCACACCGACCACGTCGAGATGGACGATCGATCGCCCATTCGGTCCGTCGATGACGTCCACGACACGAGCCAGGAACGGCTCATCGCTGTCGCCGGCGACGATGAGCGCTCCCTCGATCACCCGATCGGGCGCGGCCGCCTCATCGAGGAAGGCCCACACGTAGCCGGTCTGGTCGATCTGCTGGACATCGGCAGGCAGTGTCACGACGACCGAGCTGTGATCGCTCATGGCTGCCTCCTGACGAAATAGGGGTTGACGTGAACCTCGCCGAGCAGCCTGACAAGCTCCTCGACTCTGCCGAGAGTGTAGGGCTCCAGCATCAGTGAGGAGTGCGGGGCGGCGAATGTTGGCAGGAGCTCGAAGCCCGCACCGAGCAACACGCCGGCCGGAACGGCTGCGTATCGGCTACGTGTCCGCAGACGAGGGCCCGCCAGGATGCCGTCGAGCGTCCATCCCTCGATGGTGACCTCTGCCGAGATCGCGGCGAAGGGAACGCCGCCGAGCGCGAAACGGCTGCGAGTCGCTTCAGCGTTTCGCATGAGGCCCTCGACGGTCAGCGGCCACCCTCGCACCACGAGGTCCGCCGCGGGATCGAGGCGCTCGGCCGCTCGGAGCAGCGGTTCGATGGGTTCGAGGTCGGTCATCGACTCATCCTGGCAACCGGATTCACAGCCGCCAACGCCGCGTCGATGCGCTCGTTCGCGATGTGCTCGTCGCCGTTGAGCGCGCCGACGTAGGTGGACACCAGGGTCTCGACGCTGTGACCCATGCGCCTCGCCACCTCGCCAAGGGGGACTCCCGCTCGCAGCCAGGCCGTCGCTGCCGTGTGCCGGCAGTCGTAGACCCGAAGCGGCTCGTGGCCGATCGAGCGGAGGGCCCGCTGCCAGGCCCGCGCCCAGTTGGAGTGCGACGGGCGCTGATCGCCTCGCGCGCGGAACAACAGATCCTCGTCGCCGAAGTCGTGAGCCTCGATCCACTCGCACAGGATCGCTACGAGCTGCGGCGGGATCGGCACCCTACGGGGACCCGTCTTCGGTTCGCCCGGCACATCGAAGTCGATGTCGGCCTCGCGGACCTCGATCGAACCCCACCCGGTCGCCGGCAGGTCGAGGCAGCGGGGGCGCAGCATCACGACCTTCGACGTCCGGAGCCCGGCGTAGTACGACACCGCGGTCATGGCCCGGTACATGCGGCTGGCCGGCGCCGGACGCCTCGCGAAGCAGCGGGCGCTGCGCGGAGCCGACGCGGTACACCTCGCCAGCGCGCTCGCCGTCGGCTCACCAAATCTCGTGCTCGCCGTCTGGGATCGACGGTTGCATGCGGGCGCGATCGCCGAACACGTTTGCCGTCGCCCCCGCGCAACTCGAGCCCTGAGGCGCACCCCAGCATCGATCCAGCGAGGAACGTGCGGAACCGCATACGCTTCTTGCTCGTGGCGGCTGCATTCCCGATGGCGCGCCTCG
>CAZYKR010000086.1:8105-15092 GCA_964648005.1 uncultured Iamiaceae bacterium | reverse complement strand
TCGAGAAGTACCACCCTTGCGCCAGGTCACAGTTCAGGCTGCGCAGCAGGTCGACCTGCTGCTCGGTCTCGACGCCCTCGGCCACGGTCACGATCCCGAGCGCCTTGGCCATGCCGATGACGTGCTCGATGATCGTCGTGTCCTCGCGGGAGCGGCCGAGGCCGTCGACGAAGGACTTGTCGATCTTGAGGAGGTCGAGGTTGAACTGACGTAGGTAGCCGAGCGAGCTGTAGCCGGTGCCGAAGTCGTCGAGTGCCAGGGAGACACCGAGGTGGCGACAGCTGCGCAGGGTCGACCAGGCGCTGGCCACGTCGTACATGAGCGCGCCCTCGCTGATCTCGAGGGTGAGGTGCGCGGGATCAGCGCCCGAGCGCTCGAGCGAGGTCGCCAGGTGGTCGACGAAGTTCGCCTGGGCGAGTTGGCGCGCCGACACGTTGCACTTGATGTTCAGCGGCGGACGATCGGGGTGCTCGTCCTGCCACCGGCGCGACTGGGCGCACACCTCTTCGAGGATCCAATTGCCCAGCGGCACGATGAGGCCGCTCTCCTCGAGCGCGGGGAGGAACTCCGATGGGCGGACGACCCCGCGTTCGGGATCGTGCCAGCGCAACAGCGCCTCCACGCCCACCATCCGTTTGGTCCACAGCGACACGATCGGTTGGTAGACGAGGCGGAACTCGCCGCTCGCCAGCGCGTCGCGCAGGCGCCGGTCGATGGTCGACGGGGTGATGCGGTCCCGCATCGAGCGATCGAACAAGGCGTAGCGTCCGGCGCCGAGCGCCTTGGCCTGGTACATGGCGACGTCGGCGTCGTGGAGCACGTCGTCGGGGCGCTTGCAGTGCGCCTCGGCGATGGCGACGCCGACCGAGGCCGACAGACGCAGCCGGTCGCCGCCGATGGTGACGGGCTCCTCGATGGCGGCCACCACCTGGCGGGCCGTGCGCTCGGCGCCCTGGGCGGTGGTCATGCCGGCGCAGATGAGGACGAACTCGTCCCCGCCGTAGCGCACGACGGTGTCGTCCGGGCCGGCGAGCTGCCGCAGCCGGTCGGCCAGCACCCGCATGACGTCGTCACCGATGTCGAAGCCGTAGGCGTCGTTGATCTTCTTGAAGCCGTCGAGGTCGACGAAGAGCACCGCCACCCGTCCGCCGGCCCGGTCGGCCCGGCGCAGGATGGTGGTGAACCCGTCGCCGAGGAAGGATCGGTTCGGCAGGCCGGTGAGCCGATCGTGCTGGGCCAGGTCGGCCAGGGCGTCGCGCGCGGCGGAGGCGTCGCGGTAGCGCCGGATGGCGTAGAACGTCGCGGCGAGGGGGATCAGCACGCCGAGGGCGAGCACGCCGTTGAGGTTGGTGTCGGAGAGCTCGCCTGCCCAGCCGGTGACCCGCGAGAAGAAGTCGGTGGTGTACGCCGTCAGGGCGATGACCACGGAGAAGGCGACGATCCACGCCAGGTCACGCCCAGCTCGGCCGTCCTTGTCGAGCCGCGCCGAGAGCGCCTCAGCCTGCTGCTGTTGGCGGTCAGCCACCGGTTCGCCCCCGTGCCGGGGGGCGCGCGTGTGCGGTCACCCGTTCCCATCGGTCCCGCAGCGACGCCGTTGAGGTGCGCGGACGTGGTGCGTGCAGCAGCGCAGTGCTCATCTCGTCCGGTCCTGTGCCGCTTGGCGACGATGCAGGCGCTCCGTGGGACGGTCCGGATCGAGCAGGGTGGTCTGGACGGGCAGGCCACGACGCACCATCAGGTCCGCCACCAGGTGCTCGACCTCGACCCAGTCCCGCGCGCGCGGTCCGGGCACGTCGCGGTTGTAGGGCTGATCGAACACGATGACGGCGTTGCCCGCCTGGCGCAGTTCAGCGACGTTGTGGGGCGCGTCGTCCACGTAGGCGTCGGCCTCCACCTGGGGCTTGTTGCCCAGGAAGCACAGGTCCCGGTACGGGATGGCGTGGGCGTCGAGCCAGGCGACCGTGTCCGCCACCGCCACCTCGTGGCCCCAGTTGGCGTAGAGCCGGTGGGTGATCAGGCGGACCCACACCCCGGCGTCGTTGAGGCGCCACAGCGCCTCAGCGGCGCCCTCGACGACCGGCATGTCCCGGAACATCCGGTGGTCGAGCACGCCGCGCCGGTGCAGCGCGAAGAACTGCTCCTCGCTGAGGCCCCAGTCGGCGAAGTCCCAGCGCTCCTGCGGACCCAACGTGGCCGCCGGCACCCCCAGCTCGGCGGCGACCACCCGCCGGAAGGCCTCGGTGTGGTCGCCGCAGACGCCGTCGAGGTCGACGCCGAGGATGAAGCCGTCGTCGCTCACCCGAACACCCCCAGGAACTCCAGCGTGGCGTCGATGGCGCGGAAGTCCTTGGGGGTGGCGAAGTGGTCGCACCCGCGCAGCACCACGAGGCGAGCGTCGGGCAGCGCCTCGACGAGTGGCTCTGGGGGACCGGCGAAGTCCTGGTCACCCAGCACGACCAGCACCGGGCCGGTGACGGCCAGCAGACCCTCGGCGGTGACGTGTAGACCCCCCGGGCGCCGCAGCAGCGCCGCCAGCGCCGCCGGGTCGGCGTCGGGCATCGCCGCCAGCGCTCGGAAGTACCGGGCGATCGGGTTGTCGGCCGCGTCGTCGGACTCCAGCGCGCGAGCGATCGGTTCGGGATCGTCCTGGCGAAAGAGGTTGGCGCCGACACCGGTGACGACGATGCGCCCGAACCGTTCGGGGTGCGCGGAGGCGAGGGCGAGGATCGTCCGGGCGCCGAGCGAGAACCCGATGGCGTCCACGGTGGCGACGCCGTTGGCGTCGAGCTCGTCGAGCACGCGCTGTTCGAGAGCGTCGTACGCCGCCGGATCGTGCGGCTTCGGCGCCTCGCCGTGACCCAGCAGGTCCGGTGCCAGCACCTGGCGCCCGGCGTCGGTGAGCAGATCGATCCAGCCGTTGTCCCGCCACGTGCGCGCCGCCGAGGTGGCGAGGCCGTGCAGCAGCAGTACCGGGTTGCTCACGGCACGTCGGGCTCGCTGTCGGCGCCGGTGGTCTCCTCGGTGACCGGCGGCGGGGTCGATTCCGGCGCGTCGTCGGGGGCTGCGGCGGTGGCGCCGGCGTCGTCGGGCACCGCCGGATCAGCGGCGAAGTCGGCGCCCCACAGCGCCGCCTGGCGCAGGCGGGGCGCCAGCCAGGTCGCCACGACCCGTGCCGAGCGCTCGTCGTAGTGGACGCCGTCGCTGCGCAGCGCCTCGCCGCCGTGGGCGCTGGTGCAGTCGTCGTCGCCGCACACGAAACGTCCCAGATCGACGATGGTGACGGTGTCGGCGTTGTCAGCCGCCACCTGCCGCAGGATGTCGTTGAAATGGGCGATGCGGTCCTTCTCGGCCGGCGTCCACTCGGCGGTCGTGTCGCCGCCGGGAGCTCGCTCGAACCAGGGCGAGGTCAGCAGCACCAACGGCGTCCCGTCGGCGGTGACCTGGTCGACGATCTGCTGCAGCTCGGCGACGAGCACCTCGTCGTACTCCGGCGTGCCGTAGGTGAGCCAGGTGCCGTCGACCTGCCGGTCGAAGATCTCCCACGGGCCGGCGCCGAGCACCACGACGTCGGGGCCGAACTGCGCTTGGGCATCGCCCCAGTCCTGGGGCCAGTTGGCGCACGTCTTCGACGCCACCTCCTCGACGCCCGAGAGCTCGCGCCGGCGTCCCTCGACCAGCTCGCAGTACAGGACCGCCTGGTTCCAGACGGCGACGTCGGCCGTGTCGGCGTTGCCCTCGAAGCCGTAGCCGATGGTGTAGGTGACGGAGTCGCCGAGCAGCAGGACCTTGGCCGGCCGATCGGTCAGCGGGGTGTCGGATGCCACGGACGGCGTGGGACGATCTCTCCCGGACTTCTCCGCCTCGAACGCCAAGGTGTTGCGAGCGTCCTTGGTGACCAGGACGATCACCAGCGCCATGGCGACGAACGCCGCCGGCACGATCACCTTCAGGCGTGCCGCCGAGGCGAGCATCGTGCCGCGCCGGATCGGCATCTCGATCAGGTAATACGACGCGGTGGCGACGACGAGCGTGACGGCGATCTGCACGGCGAGCAGCGTGTTGCCCGACAGGCCGGTGCGGGCCGGATCGAGCCACACCATGATCGGCCAGTGGTACAGGTACACGCCGTAGGAGATCAGGCCCAGCCAGCACAGCGGCCGCCACGACAGGACGGCGGCGACGGGGTTGGGAGCGGCGCGGTCCTGGGTCACCGACAGGATCACGATCGACACGAGGACCGCCAGCGCGCAGAAGCCGCCGGTGTAGAGCCATTCCGAGGTGCCCGGCGTCTGGGACCAGGCGAGGGCGAGCACCACGGACGAGACGACGGCCAGCACGTTGAGGAGGGCCTGTGACTGGCGGCCGCGCACCACGAGTCCCTCGCGAGCAGCAGCGGCCAGCAGCGCGCCGACGCCGAGCGACTGCAGCCGGGTGTCGGTGCCGTAGTAGACCCGGTCGAGCCCGGCGCCGTTGAGGTACAGGGTCGTCATCCACGCCATCGACGCCAGCGCCATGATCAGCGCCGTCCACATGACGGCCCGAGCGCGGTCCCACCGGCGCAGCACGACCAGCACCACCAGGGGCCAGATCAGGTAGAACTGCTCCTCGATGGCCAGCGACCAGAGGTGGCGCACCGGCGACACGAGGAACTGGTTGAAGTAGCCGACGTCGCGGAAGATGAACCACCAGTTGGCGACGTAGAACTCCGACGCCAGCATCTCGCCGCGCAAGGGCTGGAGCGCATCCGGGGGCAGCGCCCAGACGGCGTACACGCTCACGAGCAACAAGCAGCCGAACAGCGCCGGCAGGAGCCGGCGGGCCCGGTGTGCCCAGAACGAGCCGAGCGCCAGGCGGCCGTGCTCACGCCACTCGGCGAGGAGCAGGCCGGTGATCAGGTAGCCCGACAGCACGAAGAAGGCGTCGACGCCGAGGAACCCGCCCTCGGCCACCTTGTGGCCGAACAGCGTGAAGCCGCCGTGGTACAGGACCACGGCGGCGACGGCCACCCCGCGCAGCCCGTCGAGCGCCGGGAAGTGCGGCAGGCGACGGGCTCGCGACGCGGCATCGGACGCGTCACCCGCCTCGTCGAAGACGAACAGGTCGTCCCGACGGACCGTCGTGGTCGAGGTCAACGGTTAGCCACCCGTCCGCCGGACCAGCTTCTCCCCGATGGGCGAGTAGCGCAGGATGCAGTAGATGGCCCGCACCCCGTCCTTCCAACCGATCTTCTTGCCCTCGTCGTAGGTGCGTCCGGCGTACGAGATGCCGACCTCGTAGACCCGCCAGTGCCGGGCCGCGACCTTGGCGGTGATCTCCGGCTCGATGCCGAAACGGTCCTCCTCGAGCGTGAAGCTCTCGAGCACCTCGCGGCGGAAGGCCTTGTAGCAGGTCTCCATGTCGGTCAGGTTCAGGTCGGTGAACATGTTCGACGCGATCGTCAGCACCTTGTTGCCGATGGAGTGCCAGAAGTACAGGACCCGGTGCGGTGCGCCGCCGAGGAAGCGTGAGCCGTACACGACGTCGGCCTGATCGTCGAGGAGCGGCTTGAGCAGGTTGGGGTACTCGGCGGGGTCGTACTCGAGGTCGGCGTCCTGGACGACGACGAACGGGAGCGACGCCTCGGCGAACCCACGACGCAAGGCTGCACCCTTGCCCTGGTTGTAGGGCTGGAAGAACACGCGGATGCGGGGGTCGTCGACCTTCTCGAGCACCTCGCGCGTCCCGTCCGACGAGCCGTCGTCCACGACGACGACCTCGCCGACGAACGGTGCCGTGAGCACCCGGTCGAGGACCTGCTCGATGGTGGCGATCTCGTTGTAGGCAGGGATCACCACGCTGAGGCAACGGTCCTCGGGCGTGTCGGACGCAGGGCTCACCTGGGCTCCTCGCTGGCTGGTCGGGTGCGCCGGGGAGGCCCCGGCGGGCAGTGTCGTGACGACCCTCCATCTTGGCCTGCCACGACCGCCGTGCGGGGGCACTCGGCCCGCCGTGGCGGCTCGTCGATGCTAGGCGGTGTCGGCATCGGGACCCAGCTCGCGCGCCGCCAGCTCCCGGGCCGCTTCGGCGACGAGGAGCACGACGGCGGCCACGCCGAGGACATCGACGCGCTCGAACAGCTGCGGCCACACGAAATCGGCTGGGAAGGCGAAGCGCCACTGCCACACGACGTGGTATGCGCCGGCGGCGCCCAGGCTGGCGGCGGCGAGCAGACCGAGCGCGCCTCGTCCACGCCTCCAGCGCCAGGCCACGCCCACGGCGAGGCCGACGGGCAGGGCGAGCGCCAGGTTCGCCGGGGTCGTGGGGGCGTTGAGCAGCAGCGCCGCACCGAAGCCCGCGCCGGCGAGGACCGCGGCGCGCGTCGACGTCGCCCGGCCCGGGCGCGTGCGCGACGAGCCGAACCACGTCGGGCGGACCAGGCGCGGGTCGAGGCCGCCGACGCGACGGTCGACGCCGCCGGTGTCGACCACTGGTTCCGGCCGGCGTCGCGCGAACAGCAGCAGGGCGATGCAGACGACGAGGGCGACGAGCGACAGCCCGACGGCGACCCACACGACGCGCTGCGGCGCCCAGGTGACGTCGACGCGCACCGTCGTGCCGGGTGCGATGCCGAGCGCGGCCGGATCGATCAGCCACCCGTTGGCGTAGCCGTTGATGACCTGCGGCGTGCCGAGGTCCTGGCCGGCGACCGAGGCCGTCCATCCGGGGTTCCAGGACTGGCTGAAGGTCAGCCAATACGGCTCGTCGGCGGTGGCGACATCGATGGCGAACGAGGTGCGCCCGGCCGATGCCACGGTCGTCGACGGTGGCTCGGGCAGCTCGACCGAGGTCAGGGCCGGACCGGCGAGCGGCGCGCCCTGCGCGTCGGAGGCGACGAGGAGCCGGTCGATGTCGAACCCGGACTCCCGGCCGGGCGTCGTCGCGACCTCGTGGGTACCGGTGGACAGGGCCAGGTCCGCGGCGTCGAGCGGGGGAGGGTCGGCGGACTCC
>CAZYKR010000086.1:0-8005 GCA_964648005.1 uncultured Iamiaceae bacterium | reverse complement strand
GTCTCGCCGGCGTCTGCCGTCTCGCCGGCGTCTGCCGTCTCGCCGGCGTCTGCCGTCTCGCCGGCGTCTGCCGCTTGGCCCGTGTCGGCCGGCGCCGGGGTGCACGGCTCAGCGGCGAAGCCGGCGCCGTCCAGCGCGTCGTCGGTCGGCCCCTGGATGCGCATGGGCGCCGGTCGGCCGTCGACGGCGACGAGGTCGTCGCGACAGCCCGAGTCCAACCACGGCGCCGGTTGCGGCACCAACACGTCGGCGACCTCGAGCTCGGCGATGCCCACCGGCAAGACGATCGGTCGGTCGGTGTACCAGTCGATCGTCGTCGCCTCCTCCACCCCGTCGATGATGAAGCGCAGCCGCGAGCCGGTGATCTGTGGCGTCGGCACGTCGAGGTGCACCGTGTGGCCCCGCTCGAACGCCCACTCGGCCTCGGGCAGGTCGACCGTGGCGACCTCGACGCCGTCGGCCTCGATGCGCAGGCGCGTCGGCACCGAGTGCACGTAGTCGGCCAGCACATCGAGTCCGATCGAGTCGAACGTCACCGGCTCGGGCAGGTCGAGTGCCAGCCAGTGCCCTTCCTGTTTGTCGTAGATCGAGGTCCAGGCCGTCGACAGGTCGCCGTCGAGGGCCGCCGATGCCCGGGCGCGGTTGGTCGGCAGGTGGGCGCTGGACGTGGCGGTCACGCCGCCCCGTCGCGCATCGGGCAGCCCGAGCAGGCGGTCGACCTCGTCGTCGGGCAGTTGGGTCGAGAGTCGTGCGGTGCCCGACAGGGCGAAGCGCCGGTCGGTCCGGACGTCGAGCACCCGACGGATCGACGACTCGGGGTCGGCGCGCACCGGTTCGAGCGGGTTGGCCCGTTGCCGTTCGAATTGGTACACGAGGCGATGGTCCGCCGATGCCTCACCGACGGCGTCGAGCAGGTCGGTCGGCGGGCGGACCAGTTCCGAGAACGTGGCACCGGGGATCGTGACCTCGGCGAAGCCCACACCGCTGAGGCCGTCGTAGCGCGGCCGGCGACCGATGTCGTCGGCGAGGAGCTCGACCTCGAGCGTGGAGAAGGTGCGCTCGTCGAACGGCACCCGCTGTCCCGGCAGCTCCCGCGAGCTCTGGTCGAGATCGACGACGACGGGCTCGCCACCGTCGAAGCGCAGCGCCACCTGCGTCAGCCAGCGGTTGCGCACGTTGGTGAGGGGCTGCGTGAGGAGGATCTCGTCGGTGGTGACGGGCTCGTCGAGATCGATGCGCAGGACCTCGCCGGTGGGGTCGTCGATGGCGCCGACGCGCCACGCCGTGGCGGGGTCGCCGTCGAAGGCCATGGCCGGGCGGTCCTCGGGCGTGTAGGTGATCGGGTTTCCGTAGGCGGTGGCGGTGACCGTGGCGCCGTGGTGCTCGGTCACCGTGAACGCGTCGTCCGTGGCGCCGGGGAAGACCTCGAGCCGCTGGTCGGACGGGTCATAGGTCTCGGGGACCTCACCGGCGCGCTCGGTGTAGCCGGTGGTCTCGCGCAGCGCACCCCAGCGGTGGGCCCGTCGGCGGTTGGTGTCGGTGACCAGCAGGTCGGCGCCCTGATCCACCAGGTCCTGGCGCCCGGCGGCGTCCGTGGCGTAGGACGCGGACAGGAAGGTCGCCTGCTCGGGGAAGAGGATCCCGGCGCCGGCGGCGCCCACCACGCCGTCGGCGTCGCCGGCCACCAGCAGGGGGCGTGGCACGGGCTGAGCCCGGAAGATCTGCAGCGGGTCGAGGACGGGGAAGGCGCTGAGCAGGGGAGGGTCGACCAGGTCGGGCGGCTGGCCGAGCTCGATCTCGTCGACCAACGGTTGCTCGGGTCCGGCGATGACCGGGAGGGCTTCGGCGAACGCCACCGGCTCGCCGAGGCCGGGCGCCGCGGTCAGCAGGTCCCACATCTGCTTCGGTCGAGGTGTGCGGAACCGCTCGAACTTCAGGTCGGCCCGCAGCAGGATGTCTCCCACGGCGAACGTGCGGGCGATCGGTGCCACGGCCTGCGGTTCGGCCAGACCCTCCTGCATGCGACGGTCGATCGCCTCCAGGTACGCCGCCGACTGCGGTGAGCCCCACTGGAACAGCTCGCGCGCCAGGTAGCCGCGGTCGACGAGCCCCGGGGTGATCGGGTCGACGGTGTTGCCCCAGATGTAGGAGGCGAAATCCGAGCCGGGGACCTCGAAGATGCGGGTCTGCGGGTCCTGGGCTTCGAGCCAGTCGGCGGCGTGGAGCCAGTAGTCGTAGCGCGCCTCGGCGGTCGCCGGGTTCTCGGGTCGGCGCAGGTACTCGGCGACCATCTGGCCGGTCCACAACGGCGCCAGCGCGGCGTAGACCGCCACCGCCGCCACGACGGTGGAACCGACGCGCAGCTTGGGGCGCTGCCGCCCCAGCGCGCCGACGCCGGCACCGAGCAGGACCGCCATGCCGAGGGCGACGAGCGGCACGGCGCGCGGCGTCGAGCGCAGCGACAGCCCGGCGTTGGTCTTCGTGAACTCCTTGAACACCCCGCCGAGCAGCGGGGATGCCTCCCACGGGTGGCCGCCGACAGCGATCAGCGTGCCGAAGGCGATCAGCAGCGCGAAGTACAAGCGGTAGCGCCAGCGCAGCACGGCCGCGATGGCCAGCGCCACGGTCGGGATGGCGTAGGTGAGGGTCAGCAGCGCCTGGTTCGTGGTGTAGTCGACCGACGGCTCGATCCACGGGCCGAGCTTGTCGTTGCCGTAGAAGAACCAGTAGCCGAGGCCCCGCAACACCTCCGGTGCGTTCGACGCGCCGGCAACGGCGCGGTAGGTCTCGGTGTAGCGGATGACCGGCAGGCCGTAGCGGCCTTCCGCCCAGAGCCCGGCGATCCACCACAGCGCAGTCGCCAGGGTCAGCACGCCGATGCGCCACACGGCCGCCCATGCCTGGCGCCAGGTGGCGGTGCGCTCCACGGCTACGGCGTAGACGAGCCACACCAACGGTCCGACGCCGATCATGATCAGGGCCGTGGCGTTGATGCCGCCGACCGCCAAGACCACCAGCGCGAAGGCGCTCGGGTACCACCACCCGCCGCGCCGCACCGCCTGGATGGTCAGCCCGATGAGCCAGGGCAGGGCGGTCCACGGCAACAGGATCACCGAGATGCGCGCGGCGTAGGCGAGCAGGTAGGGGCTGAACATGTACGCCAGCGACGCCACGAGGATGGCCTCGTGTGCGAGCGGCTTGCCCCCGAGGTGCAACGTGCGCAGCAGGTAGCGGACGCCGAGGCCGGCGAGGAAGATCACCGTGCCGAGCCAGAGTCGCTGCGCCACCCAGTCGGGGAGGCCGATGAGGTCGGCCACCAGGTAGAAGGGCCCCATCGGGAACAGGTACCCGATGTTCTGGTGCGTGACGGTGCCCATGCCGATCTGGCTGTCCCAGGCGTACGGGGCGTCGGCGAGCAGCTTGGCCGGGTCGAGGTACAGGTAGGTCTTGGTGTCGGCCCCGATCCAACCGGGCTGGGTGAGCAGGAGCGGCAGGTACACGGCGATGGCCGGTACCAGCCAGGTCAGGCGCTCGCGCCACCGGTCGCGTCGGCCGTCGGGCGTCATCGCCTGGGGCACGGTCGCTGCGGTCACGGTGCCGTTGGCGCTTGCGCGTCCACCGCCGCCTGGGCCAGGGGCCGCAGCGTGCCGTAGGCCGTGCGCTCCCAGGTGAACGCCGCGGCGTGGGCGCGGGCGCCCGCGGTCAAGCGGTCTCGCAGCTCGGCGTCGGTCAGGACCGCGGTGAGGTGCTCGACCATCTCGCGGCTCGTGGCACCGAGCAGACCCGAGACGCCGTCGACGATCGAATCCTGGTGGCCGGTGATGCGCGTGGCGACGGCGGGCGTGCCGCAGGCCGCCGCCTCGACCATCGTCATGCCGAAGCCTTCGGCGATCGAGGCGCTCGAGACCACCCATGCCTGCTGGTACAGGCTCAACAGCTCGGCGTCGGACACCCGTCCCGCGAGGCGCACCCACTCGGTGGCGTCGAGATCGCGCACCAGCTCAGCCAAGCGGGGCTGCATGTAGCCGTCGCCGGCGATGACCAGCCGGAGGTCGGGCACGGTATGGCGCACCTCGGCCGCGATGCGGATGAGCTCGTCGAAGCGTTTGGGCGGCATCAGCCGACCGACGGCGACGATCGTGGGTGCCTCGGCCTTGTGGTCGCCGGGCACGAACCGTTCGCCGACGCCCGGCGAGGCGATGGTGACGTGGTCGGGCGCGATGCCGAAGAGCTCGATGATCTCGTCGCGCGACGAGTTGGAGACGGTGATGATCGGCGATCGTCGGTAGAAGGGTGGTGCCAGCCGCAGCTCGAGCAGCTCGCCCATCTTGGCCAGGCGCTCCTCGAGCACCAGCCGCCACATGTCCTTGTGGATGTGGTGGATCACGACGGCGTGCGGGCATCGGCTCCACACGGGGGAGAAGAACGGCACGCCGTTCCACACCTCCACGATGGCGTCGCGCCGGCCATGCCAGCCCATCACCTCACTCACGACGGTCGAGGGGAACACGAAGTAGCGACCCGACCGGCGGATCACGCGGTAGCCGTCCCGTGACGCCTCCGGCGGGTGGCCCTGCGCGTACGACGTGCGCATCGTCACCTCGAGGCCGGCCTCAGTCCACAGGCGGGCGACGGTGGCGGCGTGCACCTCGGAGCCGCCGGCCTCGGTGTCGGCGAGGTCGCGCCACGCCAGCAGGTGCACCCGGCGCAGGCCCGACGCGGCCACCAGGTCGGCGAGGTCGGCCCGTGAGGGGCCGGCGCCGGTCGGCGGAGGCGGCAGACGTTCGTCGGTGATGGCGGTGCTCCTGGTGGGCGGGCGCAGCTGTCGGATCGTAGTCGCCGACCTCGTGAGGTCGGGGGCGCTGCGGGCGTGGCCCGTCGGTCAGGGGCAGGTGTCCACGGGCTCGCCGCCGGCCATGCGACCTTGGATCCACGGGATGAGGACGTCGTCGGCGCGCACGGCGTGGTCCTCGCCGGCGCGCACGAGCGAGGAGGTCGGCACGCCCAGTCCACAGAGCCGGTCGACCAGCGCCGCCGTGTCGGCGGGGTCGATGATCTGGTCGGCGCCGCCCTGGACGACGAGGGCCGGCATGGCGATCGGGCCGGTCGCCGTGAGGTTCTCGGCGAGCCGGGCGGCGTAGGCGGGTTCGTCTCGTGGCGAGCGCACCAGCTGCTCGGCGATCGGTCGGTCGAAGGCGGCGTTGATGTCGGCGATGCAGCGTTGTTCGAGCAGGCTGAGGTCCTCGACGGCCGCAGGGGTCAGCACGGTGGCCGGGTCGAGCTCCGGGTAGGCCTCGGCGTAGGAGCCGACGACGGTGGCCAGGATGCCGAACTGTGCCGGCCAGTCCTCGCTGCGGCGCACGAAGGCGGCGGGGTCCGAGACCGGCGCCGCCACCGCCACGCCGCGCAGGTCGAGCTCGGGGGCCAGTTCCGGCGCGAGCTGCGCCGCGAACAGCGCGGCGTGCCCGCCTTGGGAGAACCCCCACAGCACGGCGGGCCCTCCGGGCGTGATGCCGGCGCCCTTCACCTCGGCGGCGGCCCGGGTGGCGTCGAGCAGGTTGCGGGCTTCGGAGCGCCCGACCAGATACGGGTGGGGCCCCTCGGCGGCGAGGCCTTCGTAGTCGGGGGCCGCGACGGCCCAGCCGGCGCGCAGGAACTCGCTGATCAGCGGGATCGCCGTCGGTCCCTCCAGCGACGGCGCGCAGGCGTCGGCGGTGCCCTTGGTGGGGTGGGCGTACACCACCAGGCCGAAGCCGCCGTCGGGCGGGGGCGTCATCGGCACCGTGAGCGTCATGCGCGCTCCGGCCGGTGCCCCGTCGACCGCAGTGGTCCGGTAGTCGACACGCCAGGACCGTGCGCCGCTCGGCGGCTGGATCTCGACGGCGTCGAGCACGTCGCCGTCCTCGCCGGGTCCGCCAGGACGGGCGACCGGCTCGATGCCGACCCCTCCACCGGTCGGCGGTGTCGTCGTCGAGCTGCTCGCCGACTCGCCATCGGTGCCGCACGCCACGACCGCCAGCAGCGCAGCGCCGGCGACGGCGAGCGCGGCAGCGCGGCGGCGACATCCGGCTCGGCGGCGTGCGCCCCCTGCGTTCCCCACGTCCCGGTTTCTAGCCGAGCTCGACCCCGCGCGCGCCTCGGTGGAGTGGTGGCGTGCGACCATGGAGCGGTCATGTCCGACTCGAACCCGCCCCCGACCACGGCGCGGCGCGGCCTGGCGCGCCTGCGTCTGCTGCGTCCGGTGCCGGTGCTCGTCGTCGTCGCCTGTGCCACGGCGCCACTGGCGGGGTTCGTGTACGACAACCGCTACGACCTGCCCGACGTGGCGGCGGTGGTGCCGTGGTGGTTCGCCACGGTGGTCGTCGGCGTGGCGCTGCTCGCCGGACTCACGATGGCGACCCGGCGAGCGTCGATCGACGCGCTGGCGCTGGTCGCCGGGGTCCTGGTGGCGTCCTTCTACCAGTTCGGACGCTTCTCGGGTGCTGCGTCTCCCGACGTGGCGTCGCTGGTGCGGTTCGCCGCCATCGTGGGGCTGGTGGCCTTCGCGCTGTTCCGCCTGGCGACGGTGCCGACGGCGCGCCGCTTCGTGGGGCTGCTGGCCGTGATGCTCGCCGTCGTCCCGGTGCTCGGCTACGCCGCCTGGCGGGTGAGCGCATCGGCGCCGACACCACCGACGGCGCGCTCGAGCACCCCGCCGGCGCCCGCGGTCGATCCCGAGCTCGCCGACGTCGATCTGCAACTGGCCGCCGACCAGGTCGAGGCTGCAGACCTGGCCACCGCCGGCGCCGCCGTCGCCGAGGACCTGGCGGCGCGTCCCGACGTGTATGTGTTCGTGCTCGACGAGCGGGCCCGAGGCGATGAGCTGTCGGACCGCCTCGGGCTCGACACCTCGGCCTTCGAGGCGGAACTCACCGAGCTCGGGTTCTCGGTGTCGCCGACATCGTTCGCCGCCTATCCCAAGACCCTGCTGTCCCTGTCGAGCGTCTTCGAGATGGACTACGTCGCCACGGCGCCGGCCGACGTGTCGGACGGGCTGTTGCGCTACCGCTCGCTGCTCGAGGGTGACTCGCAGTTCGTGCGAGCGATGCGCGCCCAGGGCTACCAGTACGTCTACGCCCATCCCGGCGCGTTCGACTGGCTGGGATGCGACCCGACGCTCGCCGACGTGTGCATCGAGCCGCGCACCGACAGCCTCCGGTTGAGCGAGGTCGACCGCACCATCGCCGAGATGACGCCGCTGCAGCTCCTGACGAGCCAGACGCTGTTGCCGTACACCGACCCGGTGTACGTCGTCGACCAGGCCCGCCAGGTGCGGACCGACGCGCCGCAGCTGGTCGTCGGGCACATCCTCAGCCCGCACGGCCCGTATCGCTACACCGAGAGCTGCGCCTTGCGGGAGACGTTCGTCGAGGCGGCGGCGCTCGACGCCGACGGCCGCAAGGCTGCCTACCTGCAGGACGTGGTCTGCACCGACGCCCTGACGGTGCAGGCGGTCCGATCGATCGTCCTGCGCGACCCCGACGCCGTCATCGTCGTGCTCTCGGACCACGGATCGAACTTCGAGATCGAGGGGCCGACGCAGGCCGCATGGACCGAGGCCGGCATCGTGGAGCGCTTCGGCGTCCTCGATGCCGTGCGGGCCCCCGGGTGCGACCTGCCCGACGAGCGGGGGGTGCTCGTGAACCTGCTGCGGCGGGTGCAGGCGTGCCTCGAGGGCACCGAGCCCGAGCTGTTGCCGGACCGGGCGTTCACCTGGTGGGAGGAGAACCCGCTCGGCCTCGAGGAGCTGCCCGACGCCGCCGCCCGCCTCCAGCATCCGCCACGCTGACCGAGGGCTGACCCAGGGCTGACCGAGGGCTGGGCTGGCCGGGCGGGTGCCGAGCGCGCCACTACGCTCGGCACCCGTGCTCGAGCGCCTTCGGACCGACCCCGCTGTGCGGGCGCGAGCGGTGGTGCTCGTCGTCGTCGCCGTCTCGGTCGCGCGCTACATCCAGAACTCCCGGAT
>CAZYKR010000085.1:0-15157 GCA_964648005.1 uncultured Iamiaceae bacterium | reverse complement strand
GGCGGCCTGCTCGGCTGCCAGCTGCGCCGCGAACGGCGTCGACTTGCGCGAGCCCTTGAAGCCGGCGTTGCCCGCCGAGGCCCACGACAGGGTGTTGCCCTGCTGGTCGGTGATCGTGACGATCGTGTTGTTGAACGAGCTCTTGATGTGCGCCACGCCGTGCGTGACGTTGCGACGTTCCTTCTTGCGGGGTCGTCGACCCCCGCTCTGCGGCTTAGCCATGGGTCAACCTCCTACTTCCCGGCCTTCTTCTTGCCCGCCACCGTGCGGCGTGGGCCCTTGCGCGTGCGCGCGTTGGTCTGGGTCCGCTGCCCACGGACGGGCAGACCCTTGCGGTGCCGCACGCCCTGGAGGCAGTTGATCTCGATCTTGCGCTTGATGTCCTGGGACACTTCGCGGCGCAGATCGCCCTCGACCTTGAGGTTGCCGTCGATGTAGGCACGGATCTTGGCGACCTCTTCGTCGGTGAGGTCCCGGACCCGGGTGTTGGGGTTGATGTCGGTGGCCTGGCACACCTGGTTGGCCGTCGTGCGGCCGATCCCGAAGATGTAGGTCAGCGAGATCTCCACGCGCTTCTCGCGCGGGATGTCGACGCCTGCGATGCGCGCCATGTCAGCCCTGCCTCTGCTTGTGGCGAGGGTTCTCGCAGATCACCATCACGCGGCCGTGCCGGCGGATGACCTTGCACTTCTCGCAGATCTTCTTGACGCTCGGACGTACTTTCACGCCGTTGTCTCTCCCGTTGTGGACGTGGCCGCGCGCAGCGGCCGATGTGGGAACACCGAGGCGAACTCCCCCGGCGGGTCCGACCCTCCTGCTGCGGTGCAGCCGGGGCCGGACAGCTCCGTTTACCTGTAGCGGTAGGTGATGCGACCTCGGCTGAGGTCGTATGGCGTCAGCTCCACCTGGACGCGGTCGCCCGGCAGGATGCGGATGTAGTGCATCCGCATCTTGCCCGAGATGTGGGCCAGCACCTGGTGGCCGTTCTCGAGCTCGACCTTGAACATGGCGTTGGGGAGCGACTCGAGGACGGTCCCCTCCATGACGATCGCGTCTTCCTTGGGCTTGGGCAGTGTGCTTCCTCCTGGCGTGACCTACCGTGTGCCCCTGCCATCGGGCCGCGCGACCCCAGGCACGAAGGCCTGGCCACACGGTCTGACACCTCCGACCCACCCGAGGGCGCGCCGGTGCAGGGCGACGGGCAAGCCTAGGCCCCGGTCGAGTCCCGGTCCAACTCGGCGAGCAACCAGCCGCGCTGCCCCCGACCCGAGTCGGGCTGGGAATCACAACATCTCGGAGCGCTCAGCCCCATTTCGGGGAGGTGAGGGTCCGTCACGGCAGGCGGGTCGTGACCTCGGGGCCGTCGTCGGTGACCAGGATGGTCTGCTCGGTGTGCGCCGACCACGAGCCGTCGATCGTCACGACGCTCCAGCCGTCGTCGAGGACGTGCGTGTCGGGCCCGCCGGCGTTGACCATCGGCTCGGCGGCATAGGCGTCGCCCACCTTGAGCTGGCGACCCTTGCCGGCCCGTCCCTCGTTCGGGACCAGCGGATCCTCGTGCATGGCCCGCCCGATGGCATGGCCGCAGTAGCCGTCGACGACCGAGAAGCCGGCCGCCGTCACCACCGACTCGACGGCGTGGCCCACGTCGCCCATGCGGTTGCCGGCCACCATCGCCGCGATCGCCGCCTCTAGCGCAGCGTCCGCCGCCGCCACGAGAGCGTGCGCCTCGTCGGAACCTTCGCCGACGACGGCGCTGAAGGCGGCGTCGGCGTGCCAGCCGTCGACGACGGCGCCGCAGTCGATGGCGATGAGGTCCCCGTCGCCGAGCCGGCGCCGCCCCGGGATGCCGTGCACCACCGTGTCGTTCACCGAGGCGCAGATCACTGCCGGGTAGCCGTGATACCCCAAGAAGTTCGAGGTGGCACTGCGGCGATCGAGCACGTCACGGCCGATGCGGTCGAGCGACGCCGTGGTCACGCCCGGCCGCAGCGCGGCGCGGATCTCGTCGTGCATCTCGGCGACGACGCGCCCGGCCCGCCGCATGGCGTCGAAGTCGCGCCGGCGCCCCATGGTCGGCCTCAGCGGGCGTCGATGGCGGCGAAGATGCGGCCCGCCACCTCGTCGGGGGTGCCGAGGCCGTCGACGCGCACCAGCAGGCCGCGCTCGTCGAAGAGCGCCACCGCCTGCATCGTCTTGTCGTTGTAGGCGTCGAGGCGCTTGCGCACGGCTTCGGGGGTGTCATCGTCGCGCTGCACGACCGGGGTGCCGTCGTCCGGGCACGTCCCGTCGGCGATCGCCGGATCGGTAGCGGTGAACGTATGACCCTCGGCGCAGACCCTCCGGGACGAGATGCGCTCCATGACCACGCCTTCGGGCACGTCCACGTCGACCGCCACGTCGATCGCGAGGGCGTCGAGCAGCGCCTCGGCCTGGGCCCGCGTCCGTGGGAACCCGTCGAGGATGAAGCCGTGCTCGGCGACATCGGCGGCGGCGAAGCGCTCCTGGATGACCGAGAGCATCAACTCGTCGGAGACCAGCTGCCCCGCCTCCATGATCCCGGCGACCTGGCGGCCGAGCTCGGTGCCGGCGGCCACGGCCTCGCGCAGCATGTCGCCCGTCGAGATGTGCGGCGCCTCGTAGTGCTCGGCGAGACGGACCGCCTGTGTGCCCTTGCCGGCGCCCTGACGACCGAAGATGACGAGACGGATCACTTCAAGAAGCCCTCGTAGTTGCGCATCATCAGCTGGCTGTCGATCTGCTTCATGGTCTCGAGGGCGACGCCCACCGAGATCAGGATGGTCGTGCCGCCGAACGAGGCCCCACCGCCGGGGAGGAACTTCGTGAGGATGTACGACGGGATCAGCGCCACAGCGGCAATGAACAGGGCGCCGGGCAGCGTGATGCGGCTGAGGATCTTGGCCAGGTAGCGCTCGGTCTGGGGACCGGGCCGGATACCCGGGATGAAGCCACCCTGCTTGCGGATGTTGTCCGCCTGCTTCGCCGGGTCGAACGTGATCGCCGTGTAGAAGTAGGCGAAGCCGATGATCAGCGTGCCGAAGATCACGAGGTACCAGATCGAGTCGGGCTGGACGAGGTTGTTGTTGATCCACTCCTGCACCGAGACGCCCCACGAGCCGGGGTCGCTCGGCAGGACGAAGGCCAGCAGCTGGGGCAGGTACAGCAGCGAGCTGGCGAAGATGATGGGGATCACGCCCGATTGATTGACCTTGAGCGGGATGTACGTGCTCTGGCCGCCGTACATGCGCCGGCCGACGACCCGCTTGGCGAACTGCACCGGGATGCGACGCTGGCCCTGCTCCACGTAGACGATGGCGATCAGGATGAACGTGAACCCGATCAGCGTGAGGATCAGTGCCGTCCAGCCACCCTCGGCCTGGATGCGGCCGAGCTGGCCAGGCAGGGTCGAGACCACCGAGGCGAAGATCAGCAACGACATGCCGTTGCCGATGCCCTTCTGCGTCACGAGCTCGCCCAGCCACATCAGCAGCGCCGTGGCGGCGGTGAGCGTGAACACCACGAGCAGCACGTGCCAGGCGTCGAACCCGGGCAGCAGGTCGAGGCTGGTGTTGTTCTGCACCGACCCGAACCCGCCGCCGCCGTTGTGCATGACGAACGCCAGGCCGGTGGCCTGCATGGCGGCGATGGCGATCGTCAGGTAGCGCGTCCACTGGGTGATCTTGCGCTGGCCGACGGCGCCCTGGTTCTGCCACTCCTCGAGCTTGGGGATCACCACGCCGAGGATCTGGATGATGATCGACGCCGTGATGTACGGCATGATCCCGAGCGCGAACACGGCGAACTGCGTGAGCGCGCCGCCCGAGAACAGGGCCAGGAAATTCAGCACGCCGCCCTGCTGGGCCTGTTGCTGGAACTGCTGCACCGCTTCGAGGTCCGTGCCGGGGATCGGCAGGTACGCGCCGAGGCGGTAGATGAGGATGATCCCGAACGTGAACAGGACCTTGTTCCTGAGGTCCGGGACCTTCAGGATGTTCAGCAGGTTTCCGAGCACTGGGCGTTCGACTCCTCGGCGGGGTGCTTCGGGACGCTAGACCACCGGTCGCGGCGGCGACCGGTCAGCGGTTGGTGAACTGGTTGCCCTTGGCCGGCGGACGACGATCGCCCCACGGCTTGGGCAGCACCTCGACCGAGCCGCCGGCAGCGGTGATCGCCGCCTCGGCTGCCTTCGAGAAGCCGTGTGCCTTGACGGTGACGGCGCGGGTCAGCTCACCGCGGGCGAGCACCTTGATCAGGGCGCCCTTGTGCGTGAGGCCCTTGTCGTGCAGGGCCTCCGGCGTCACCTCGTCGAGACCGCACTCGTCGATCGTGTCGAGGTTGATGGCCTGGTACTCGACGCGGAAGGGGTTGTTGAAGCCCTTCAGCTTCGGGACCTTCATGTGCAGCGGCAGCTGCCCGCCCTCGAACCCGACCGGAACCGTGTTGCGGGCCTTCTGGCCCTTGGTGCCACGGCCAGCGGTCTTGCCGCCCTTGCCGCCGATGCCGCGACCGACGCGCTTGCGCGACGTGCGCGACCCCGGGGCCGGCTTGAGATCGTGGACCTTCACGACGCACCTCCGTCGTCGTCGACCTCGGACACCTCGATGAGGTGCGGGACCCGGGCGATCATGCCGCGGATCTCCGGGCGGTCGGGCAGCACGTGCGTGCGGCCGATCCGGCCGAGGCCGAGGGCGCGCAGCGTGCCACGCGCCTTGGGCTTGGCTCCGATGGCGGAGCGGGTCTGGGTCACCTTGAGCATCGTCACGAGGTCACCTCCGCGCGCGACGAGCGGCGCTCGCGCTCACGCTCCTGATACGCGCGCAGCATGCCACCGGGCACGAATTCCTCGGGCGAGAGGCCACGCAGGCGGGCGATCTCGTCGGGGCGGCGCAGGTCGCGCAAGCCGGCGATGGTGGCGTGCGCCACGTTGATGTGGTTGGGCGAGCCCAGCGACTTGCACAGCACGTCGTGGATGCCCGCTTCCTCGAGGATGGCGCGAGCCGCGCCACCGGCGATGACCCCGGTACCGGGAGCAGCCGGCTGCAGCAGGACGCGGCCAGCGCCGGCGATGCCGGTGATGGGGTGCGGAATCGTCGAGCCGGCCAGCGGGACGGCGAAGAGGTTCTTGCGCGCCTCCTCGGTGCCCTTCTGGATGGCGAGGGGCACCTCCTTGGCCTTGCCGTAGCCCAGGCCGACATGGCCGTTGCCGTCGCCCACCACCACCAAGGCGGTGAACGAGAAGCGCCGGCCGCCCTTGACGACCTTGGCCACTCGGTTGATCTTGATGACCCGGCTGTCGCGCAGGGCCAACTCGTCGGCGTTGATCGTCATCAGAACTCCAGTCCCGCCTCGCGGGCGGCATCGGCCACGGCGGCCACGCGGCCGTGGTACTTGAAGCCGCCGCGGTCGAACACGACCGCGGTCACGCCGGCGTCGGCAGCACGCCGACCCACCAGCTCGCCCACCTTGCGGGCGGCCTCGATGTTGCCGGTCGAGGCGCCCCGCAGATCGACCTCGACGGTCGAGGCGGCAGCGAGGGTGCGGCCGGTCAGGTCGTCGATCACCTGTGCCGAGATGTGCCGGTTCGACCGGAACACCGCCAGGCGCGGGCGCTCGGGGGTGCCGCGGAGCTTCTTGCGCACCCGGCGGTGGCGCCGGATGCGGGCGCCCTGCTTGTTCTTCGCGTCGCTCATCGCAATCGTCTTCTGCTCACGCCCTGCGCTTACTTGCCGGCCTTGCCGGCCTTGCGCAGGACTCGCTCGTCCTTGTACCGCACGCCCTTGCCCTTGTACGGCTCGGGCTTGCGGATCTTGCGGATGTTGGCCGCCACCTGGCCGACCAGCTCCTTGTCGATGCCGATGACGCCGATCTGGGTGGCCGAGGGGACCTCGAAGGTGATGCCCTCGGGGGCGTCGACGGTGACCGGGTGGCTGAAGCCGAGCGCCAGCTCCAGGCCGGAGCCCTTCGCGGTGGCGCGGTAGCCGACGCCGACGATCTCGAGGTCCTTGCGGAAGCCCTCGGTCACGCCGATCACCATGTTGTTGACCAGCGAGCGGGTCAGGCCGTGCAGGGCCCGGTTGCGCCGGTCGTCGTCGGGTCGCTCGACGAGCAGGGTGTCGCCGTCCTGGCGCACCGTGATGTCGCCGGGGACATCCATGTCGAGCTGACCCTTGGGGCCCTTCACGGCGATGCTGCGACCGGAGATGGTCACCTCGACACCGCTGGGCACGGAGATGGGGCTGCGTCCGACTCGTGACATCGTCAGTCCTCCGTTCTCACCAGACGAAGCACAGGACCTCGCCGCCCACGTGGTGCTTGCGCGCCTCGCGGTCGGTCATGAGTCCTTGGCTGGTGGATAGGACGGCGATGCCGAGGCCGCCGAGCACACGGGGCACGCCGTCGGCCTTCGAGTAGATGCGCAGGCCCGGCTTGGACACGCGCTTGAGCCCGGAGATGACGCGTTCGCGCTGGGGCGAGTACTTCATCTGGATGACGAGGGTGTCGCCGGGGCGACCCTCGGTGGGCTGGACGGCGTAGCCGTTGATGTAGCCCTCACGCTCCAGGACGGAGGCGAGCGCAACCTTCTGCTTCGAGCACGGCATCCGCACCTCGTCGTGCATCACGACGTTGGCGTTGCGGATGCGGGTCAGCATGTCGGCGATGGGGTCGGTCATGGTCATGCGATCGTCACCTCACCAACTGGCCTTCTTGAGCCCGGGGATCTCACCGGCATGGGCGAGGTCCCGCAGGCACACACGACAGAGCTTGAACCGGCGGTACACGGCGTGCGGACGGCCGCACTTCTGGCACCGGGTGTAGGCCCGCACCTTGAACTTCGGCGTGCGCTTGGACTTCTCGATCAGCGCCTTCTTTGCCATTACTGCCCCTCACGCTTGAACGGGAAGCCGAGCGCCGTGAGCAGCGCGCGGCCGTGATCGTCGGACGACGCCGTCGTCACGATCGTGATGTCCATGCCCCGGGTCGTATCGATCCGGTCGTAGTCGACCTCGGGGAAGATCAGCTGCTCGGTCACGCCGAACGTGTAGTTGCCGTGCCCGTCGAAGGACTTGCGGCTGAGGCCGCGGAAGTCCCGCACACGGGGGATGGCGATGGAGATGAGCCGGTCCAAGAACTCCCACATGCGGTCGCCCCGCAGCGTCACCTTGGCGCCGATGGCGTTGCCCTCTCGGAGCTTGAAGCCGGCGATGGACTTCTTGGCCTTGGTGACGATCGGCTTCTGGCCGGTGATCACGGTGAGGTCGGTAACGGCGCCCTCGAGCAGCGACTGCTGCTGCAGGGCCTTGCCGACGCCCATGTTCACCACGATCTTGTCGAGCCGTGGGACCTGCATGATGTTGTCGAGTCCGAGCTGCTCGAGCAGCTGCGCGCGCAGCTGATCGTTGTAGCGGACCTTGAGCCGGGGAACCGGGTAGGCCCGGGTGGCGGTGTCACTCATCACAGATCACCCTCACACTTGCGGCAGATCCGCACCTTGGTGCCGTCGGGCTCGAAGCGGTACCCCACACGGGTCTTGCCGCACGACGAGCACAGGATGGCGACGTTGGAGACCTGCATCGGCATCTCCTTGTCGATAATGCCGCCCTGGATCGTCTGGCTCTTGGGCTTCTGGTGCTTCTTGGCGATGTTCAGGCCCTCGACGAGGACCTTGCCTTCGTCCGGATAGGCCCGCACCACGGTGCCCTCGCGCCCGCGGTCCTTGCCGGTGAGCACGACGACGCGATCGCCCTTGCGAATCTTGAGGCCTGCCATCACAGCACCTCCGGCGCCAGCGACACGATGCGCATGAACTTGTGGTCGCGCAGCTCACGGCCGACCGGGCCGAAGATGCGCGTGCCGCGCGGCGACCGGTCGTCCTTGATCAGCACGGCGGCGTTCTCGTCGAAGCGGATGTAGCTGCCGTCGGGACGGCGCTTCTCCTTCTTGGTGCGCACGACCACGCACTTGACGACGTCGCCCTTCTTGACCGCCGCGCCCGGGATGGCGTCCTTGACCGTGGCGACGAAGATGTCACCGATCGAGGCGTAGCGACGCTTGGAGCCGCCGAGCACGCGGATGCACAGGACCTCCTTGGCCCCGCTGTTGTCCGCCACCCGGAGGCGGGACTCCTGCTGGATCATCGGGCACGCTCCACGATCTCCACGAGACGCCAGCGCTTGGTCTTCGACATCGGGCGCGTCTCCATCACGCGCACGCGGTCGCCGACGTTGGCGGTGTTGTCCTCGTCATGGGTGTACAGGCGCTTGGAGCGCTGCACCGTCTTGCCGTACAGCGGGTGGCGGACCCGGTCGATGACCTCGACCACCACGGTCTTGTCCATGCTGTCCGACACCACGATGCCTTCGCGCGTCTTGCGCGACGCCCGGGTCTCGGCGGTGGTCTCGCTCATCGGGCGGCCTCCTGGCTCTCCGCCAGCGCTTCGGCGGCGGCGATCTCACGGGCCCGGAGCTCGGTGAGGAGCCGGGCGATGTCACGGCGAGCGTCTCCCATGCGATGGGAGTGCTCGAGCTGGCCGGTGGCGTTCTGGAAGCGCAGGTTGAACAGCTCCTGGCGCGCCTCGGCGAGCTTGACGAACAGCTCCTCGTCGGAGAGGTCGATCACGGGCGTCTGCTTGCGGGCCATCAGAAGGCCTCCTCGCGAGCGACGAAGCGGGCCTTGATCGGCAGCTTCTGGATGGCCCGGTCGATGGCCGCACGGGCCAGCTCCGGGTCGTGGTACGACAGCTCGAACAGCACGCGCCCGGGCTTGACGACGGCCACCCACTTCTCGGGGTTGCCCTTGCCGGAGCCCATGCGGGTCTCGGCCGGCTTCGCCGTGATGGGCTTGTCCGGGAAGATGTTGATCCAGACCTTGCCGCCGCGGCGGATGTGGCGCGTCATGGCGACACGGGCCGCCTCGATCTGGCGAGCCGTGATCCACCCGGGCTCGAGGGCCTGGATTCCGTAGTCACCGAAGGTCACCTCGGTGCCGCCCTTGGCGTTCCCGTTCAGGCGACCCCGATGGTGCTTGCGGTGCTTGACCTTGCGTGGCATCAACATGGCAGTTGCTCTCTTCGACCTGACTCAGTCCGCGTCACCGGGACGGAAGTGCGGCGTCTCGTGGTGCTCGGTGGTGCGGCGCTCGATCTCTTCCTCTTCCGCCAGCAGGCGTTCGAGGTCCGGATCGGCTTCCTTGATCAGCGGAGCGTCCTCGACGGGCGTCTCCTCTTCGGGCGCGGGCTCGGGCGTCTCGGCGCGGCGCTTCGCCGCCGACGACACGACCTGGCGCGGCTTGGCCTGCCCGGAGGTCTCGCCGACCGCCATGGCGGCCTCGCGCGAGATCTTGTCCTCGAGCACGCTCTTGTAGGGCAGGATGTCGCCCTTGTAGATCCACACCTTGACGCCGATGCGTCCGGCGGTAGTGCGGGCCTCGCGCAGCCCGTAGTCGATGTCGGCGCGCAGCGTGTGCAGCGGCACGCGGCCCTCGCGGTACCACTCGGTGCGGGCCATCTCGGAGCCGCCGAGGCGACCCGAGCACTGCACCCGGATGCCGAGGGCGCCGGCCTTCTGCGCGTTCTGGACGGCGCGGCGCATGGCCCGGCGGAAGGCGACGCGGTTGGCGAGCTGGTCGGCCACACCTTGGGCGATCAACGCCGCGTCGAGCTCGGGCTGCTTGATCTCTTGGATGTTGAGCTGCACGCGCGGGTTGCCCGTCACCTCGGCGAGGTGCTTGCGCAGCTCGTCGGCCTGGGCGCCGCGGCGGCCGATCACGATGCCGGGCCGGGCCGTGTGCACGTCCACCCGCACGCGGTCACGCGTCCGCTCGATCTCGATGCGGCTGATGGCGGCGTGCGCCATCTCCGTCATGATGTAGTTGCGGATCTCCCAATCCTCGATGAGGTACTGCGCGTACTCATCGCCCTCGGCGAACCACCGCGACTTCCAGTCGGTGGTGATGCCGAGGCGGAACCCGTACGGGTTGACCTTCTGGCCCATCAGTCGTCCTTCCCGTCGGTCTCGGCGGCGTCGTCGGCGGCCTCGTCGGCGTCGCCCAGCTCGGCGGCCTCGGTCGCCATCTCCTCGACGACCTCGGCCTCGGCGGCCTCGACCTCGGTCACGTCGGTGGCATCCACCTCGGCGTCCTCGTGCTCGTGGTCATGCTCGTGGTCATGCTCGTGGTCGTGGTCGGCGGCGCGTCGCTCGGCCTTCTCCTGCCGGCTGCGCATCACGCGGCGGCGGCGGGCTTCGGCGGCGTTGCGGCCCGATGCACCGCGGCCGCTCTCCTCGCGGGCGCGGAGGCGCTCGAGCTGGGCCGGCTCCATGCGGCTCACGATGATCGTGATGTGGCACGTGCGCTTGCGGATGCGGGTTGCTCGCCCGCGCGCCCGCGGGCGCCAGCGCTTCATGGTCGGGCCTTCGTCGGCGTAGCACGCCGACACGAAGAGCTCGGACTCGTCGAGGCCGTTGTTGTTGCGGGCGTTGGCGATGGCCGACTCGAGGCACTTGAGGATCACGGGTGCCGCGCCGCGGTTGGTGAACTCGAGGATCTCGAGGGCGCGAGCGACGTGTTCACCGCGGATGAGGTCGAGGACCTCACGCGCCTTGTACGCCGACATCCGGACGTTGCGCACCGAGGCGCGCACTCCGGGCCGCTCGTTCGTCTTGGTGCCGGTCATCAGCGGCGACCCTTCTTCTCCTGGCCGGCGTGGAACTTGAACGTCCGGCTGGGGGCGAACTCACCGAGCTTGTGGCCGACCATGGCCTCGGTGATGTACACGGGCACGTGCTTGCGACCGTCGTGCACGGCGATGGTGTGCCCCACCATGTCGGGGATGATCGTCGAGCGTCGCGACCACGTCTTGATCACGCGCTTCTCGCCCGTCTCGTTCAGCGCGTCCACCTTCTTGAGGAGGTGGTCGTCCACGAACGGACCCTTCTTCAGGCTACGAGCCATGTGCTTCGTTCTCCTTCACCGTCACCGACGCGAGCCGCGGGTACGGCGGCGGCGGACGATGAGCTTCTGCGACGGCTTGTTCTTGTTGCGGGTGCGGCCCTCGGGCTTGCCCCACGGCGAGACCGGCGGGCGGCCGCCCGAGGTCTTGCCCTCGCCACCACCGAGCGGGTGGTCGACGGGGTTCATGGCCACGCCACGCGTCTGCGGGCGCACGCCCTTCCAGCGCGAGCGACCCGCCTTGCCCAGCTTGATCAGCTCGTGCTCGGCGTTGCCCACCTCACCGACCGTCGCCCGGCAATCGATCGGGACGCGGCGCATCTCGGTGCTGGGCAGGCGCAGGGTGGCGAAGTCGCCCTCCTTGGCCACCAGCTGGATGCTGGTGCCGGCCGAGCGGGCCATCCGGCCGCCCTGACCGGGCTTCAGCTCGACGTTGTGCACGGTGGTGCCCACCGGGATGTACCGCAGCGGCAGGGCGTTGCCCGGCTTGATGTCGGCACCCTGGCCGCTCTGCACCTGCGTCCCGACCTCGAGGTGCCGCGGCGCGAGGATGTAGGCCTTCTCGCCGTCGGCGTAGTGCAGCAGGGCGATGCGGCAGCTGCGGTTCGGGTCGTACTCGATGGCCGCCACCTTGGCGACGACGCCGTCCTTGTTCCGCTTGAAGTCGATGACGCGGTAGCGGCGCTTGTGACCACCACCGCGGTGACGCGCCGTCTTGCGCCCGTAGCTGTTGCGACCGCCACTCTTCGAGTGGGGTGCCAGCAGGGTGCGCTCCGGGGTGGTCTTGGTGATGTCCGAGAAGTCCGAGACGGTCTGGAACCGTCGTCCGGCACTGGTTGGCTTGCGCTTGCGGATGCCCATGGGATGCGGTCCTGCGATCAGGCGGTGAACAGGTCGATGGTGTCGCCGGGGGCCAGGGTGACCATGGCGCGCTTGACGTCGGGTCGCTTGCCATAGGTCCAGGTGCGGCGGTTGCGCTTGCGCTTCCCCTTGCGGTTCAGCGTGTTCACCTTGACGACCTGCACCTCGAAGATGGCGCGCACGGCGTCAGCGATCTCGGGCTTGGAGGCGTCCGGGTGCACGACGAACGTGTAGACGCCCTGGTCGGTGAGTCCATAGGACTTCTCCGACACGACGGGGGCGAGGATGATCTCGCGGGGATCGCGCATCCTCAGCTCCTCTCACCGGTGTTCTTGAACGAGAAGCCGCTGCCCGACTCGTCCTCGTCGGCTGCCTCGTCCTCGGGGGCCGCGTCCACGGAGGCGCTGGCCTTGGCCTCGGCGGCGGCGCGCAGCCGGTCCTCTTTGTCGGCCTTGTTCTTCGCCGCCTCGAAGCGCGGGTCGGTCTTGTCGGCGACGCTCTTCACGCGGTCCGTCGGATCGATGACCGTGTTGCGGGCCTTCTCCTCGTCGGAGAGCTTCGGACGGTTGGGGAGATCGCTGGCCATGTCGTCGTCACCTCCGGGTGCATCGCCGCCTGCGTCGTCGGCCGGGGCCGACGTGGTGTCCTCGACGGGCGCGGCAGCTGCCGGCTCCGCCGAGGCGGTCTCGTCTGCCGCTGGAGCGGCGGGCTTGGGCGCGGCGGCCGGCTTGGGCCGGGCCGCGGGCTTCGGCGCCTTGTCCTTCACGGGCTCGGTCGCCGTCGGGACCGAGTCGGCCGTGAAGACCACATAGTCGGCGACGAGCACGTCGTAGGCATTGAGCTCACCCGGCGAGATCACGTGGACCGACGCCAGGTTGCGGAAGCTGAGCCAGGTGTTGCGATCGTCGGCCGGCACGACCACGAGCGCCCGACCCGTGATGCCCAGGGCGTCGAGCGCGGCGATGGCGTCCTTGGTCTTGGGAGCGGCGAAGGTCCAGCTGTCGACCACCACGACCTTGCCTTCAGCGGCACGGTCACTCAGCGCCGATCGCAGCGCCAGGCGCACCATCTTCTTGGGGGTGCGCTGGCTGTAGTCGCGGGGCTTGGGACCGAGCGCCACGCCGCCGCCCCGCCAGTGCGGAGCGCGGATCGAGCCCTGCCGGGCCCGGCCGGTGCCCTTCTGGCGCCACGGCTTGGCTCCACCGCCACGCACCTCACGCCGACGCTTGGTCGAATGGGTGCCGGCGCGGCGAGCGGCCAGCTGCGCGGTGACCACCTGGTGCATGACCGGCACGTTGGGCTCCAGCCCGAACACCTTGCCGTCCAGGTCGAGGTTGCCGGCGTCCGCGCCGGCCTGCGTCTTGATGCTCACCGACGGCATCAGGCGTCACCCTTCTTCTTGGCCTTCACGGCGTCGCGCACGATCACGATCCCGCCATTGGGTCCGGGCACGGAGCCCCGCACCAGCACCAGGCTGCGCTCGGCGTCGGCCTCGACCACCCGCAGATTCAGCGTGGTGACCTTCTCCGAGCCCATGCGGCCGGCCATGCGCTGGCCCTTGAACACGCGGGCAGGGGTGGCGCAGGCGCCGACCGAGCCGGGGGCCCGGTGGACGCGGTGCGCGCCGTGGCTCGCCTTCTGGCCCGAGAAGTTGTGGCGCTTCATCACGCCGGCGAACCCCTTGCCCTTGGACACCGCGGTCACGTCCACGAGGTCGCCCGCCTCGAGGATGTCGGCAGCGATCTCCTGGCCGACCTCGAAGGCGGAGACGTCGTCGAGGCGCAGCTCGACCAGTCGGCGGCCGGGATCGACGCCAGCCTTGTCGTAGTGGCCCGATTCCGGCTTGGTCAGCCGGGAGGCCTTCTGCGTGCCGACCGCAACCTGCACGGCGCTGTAGCCGTCGCGGTCGGGGGTCTTGACCTGGACGATGCGGGCGGGCGTGACGCGCAGGACGGTGACCGGGACCACCCGGTTCTCCTCGTCCCAGATCTGGGTCATGCCGACCTTCTCGCCGACGATTGCCTTTGTCGCCATGACGGCTCGCTATCTCTTCCTGCTCACGCGAGCGCTCCGCTCGGGCGGACCCGGCGGAGCGCTGACCTCGGTTGTGCTGCGGGGTACCGGCGGGCCGGCCGCCGCAGACGTCGGTTGCGTTCGACTGCTGCACCCTTGCGGGCACACGAAGGGGCAAGTATAGGGAGGCGCTCGCGCCGCCGCCAAACGCGCTCAGCCGGTGGCGTCGCCGAGTGCCGTGGTGGTGGGGATCGACGTCGGGGACGTGGTCGACGGCGCCACGGTCGTGGACGTCGGGGCCGTCGTGGAGGTGGACGACGTGGCGGTGGTGCTGGTGCCGACGCGCGCCGTCGAGGTGGTGGTGTTGACCGGCCCCGGATCGACTGGGATGGGTCGGATGACCGGCGGCGGAGGCTTGGTCCCGTTGAGCTCCGGCGCCGGCCCGATCATCGTGGCGATGAGGTTGGCCAGGGCCACCGAGCCCGAACGGTTCGGGTGCACGTGGTCCCACAAGAACTCGGGGTTGGCCCGCACGGTCTCGGCCCAGGGTGCCACCACGACGTTCGGATACCGCTGCGCCGTGGCGTAGATCGCCCGGTTCACCTCGGCCTGCGCCGGTGACCACTCGGTGACCGTCACCAGCACCACCCGCTGCGACGTGCGCGCCACCGACATGATCTCGTCGAGGTACGCCTGGGCTCGGCCGCCGCCCCCGTAGTTGTGGCCGAGGATGATGACCATCACCTGGCCGACGCTGGCGCGGTTGCGGAAGAGCGCGTCGATGCCGCCGGGGAAGGTCCGACCGACCTCGGCGTCGGTGCGCAGGTCCCACCCGCCGACGGCCTGGCCCAGGAACGGATCGACGCCCTGGAGCACCGAGTCGCCCACGGCGAAGATCGTGCCGTCGCCCGGTCCCAGCGCCGGCGGTGGCACCACGACGGGCGAGTCGGCGGCCGGTCCGGTGCGGTAGTCGTCGGTCCAGGGCACGTCGGCCGGCGGCGGCACCGTCGTGGCCCCGATCGCCTCGGGGCGTCGCTCCATCAGCAACAGACCGAGGTTCATCAGCTCCGAGAGCTCGACGTCTGCCACGCCTGCAGCCGCCGACACGGTGGACGACGCCCCCTCGCCGGCCGAGCCGTTCGGCGCGTCCTGGGCATCGACGCCACCGGCACCGGCCACGACGACGGCGGCCAGCAGCAACAGCACGGCGCCGGCCGCGATGAGCGGTCGGCGCCGTGGTGGTTCGATCAGACGATGGCTCCGGGACATGACAGCTCCGGACGGCAACGCTACTGCGGCGGCAGGTGCCGCCGACGGC
>CAZYKR010000084.1:5832-15186 GCA_964648005.1 uncultured Iamiaceae bacterium | reverse complement strand
CCCACCCGGCGCCGCGCGGCCATCATCCGGCGCACCCTGACGCTGCCGGCGGCTTCCTGATGCAGCGCCTGGTGGCCGCGGCCCATGACGCCGGCGCCCAGGTCATGACCGACGCACTCGTCACGCAGCTCGTCGTCGACCGCGAGGGCGCCGTGACGGGCGTGGCGGCGACGGTGGCCGGCGAGCGCCGGCATGTACGTGCACGGCGTGGCGTCGTGCTGAGTGCCGGCGGGTTCGTGCACAACCGGGCAATGGTGGCCGAGCACTGCCCGGCGGCGCTGCGGTGCAACATGCCGCTGGGCACACCGTTCGACGACGGCGGCGGCATCCGCCTCGGCCTCGGCGCCGGCGCGGCGGTGCGTGGCATGGCCGACATCGAGGTCGGCATCCCGTTCGGCCCGCCGCGCAGCGTCGTGCGCGGGATCGTCGTCAACGGCGCCGGCGAACGGTTCATCAACGAGGACACCTATGCCGGCCGCCTGGGTCACGCCTTCCTGCTCGACCAGGACGGGCGGGTCTTCTGGGTGCACGACGACGAGACGTTCGCCGTCAACATCGCCGGCTACACGCCCCAGTGGGTGGCCGAAACCCCCGCCGAGTTGGAGGCGGCCATCGGTCTGCCCGAGGGCGCGCTGGCACGCACCCTCGACGCCTACAACGCCGCGGCACAGGTGGGGGAGGACCCGGTTTGGCACAAGGCCGCTGACCACCTCGTGCCGCTGCAGCCGCCGTACGGTGTCGTCGACCTGGGGGTGGAGCGGGCGTACTACGCCACCTTCACCCTCGGGGGACTGGCGACGACCGTCGACGGCGAGGTCACTCGCTCGGATGGTTCACCGGTTGCTGGGCTGTACGCGGCGGGCCGGACCACCGCCGGCATCGCCGCCGGCGGGTACGTCAGCGGCATCTCGCTCGGCGACGGCACCTTCTTCGGCCGACGGGCCGGCCGCCACGCCACAGCTCGCCGCTGACAGCACCGCCTCGACCGAACGGCCTCGACCGAACGGCCCCCGGACGCGCTGCGGCCCCCGCCGGAGCGGGGGCCGCAGGCACATCGCATCAGCGGTGCGTCAGCCGTACCAACCGTTGGCGTCCATGATGACGTCGACACTGCCGGTCGGGTTGTACGCACGGATCTGTTGGCTGGAGCCGACCTTGGCCGTGATGGCGTTCGGGATGGTCCACCCCTGGGCCCAGTTGAGGCTCGACGCCAGCGGTCGGGTCGTGCCGGCCGGGTACACCGTCAGGAACGAGGCCGCCGAGGTGTTGGTCACGGTGGCGTTGAGCATCACGGCCTGGGCGTAGGACGGGATGCCGCTCGTGCCGGCGACGGTGATCGTGCGGTCGGTGCCGCTCGACCACGGCGTCGAGTACGGGCCGACCTTCGGGCCGGATGGCCGCGAGTCCTGGATGCGCACCGGGGACATGGCGTGGAAGTCATAACCCGTCCCCGCCTTGAAGTACCCGACGACGTCCATGATCACGTCGACGTTGCCGGTCGGGCTGTACGCCCGGATGTTGCCACCCGTGCCCACCTTGACCGTCACGGCGTTGGCGATGGTCTGGCCCGGGAACCAGTTGATGCTGGACGCCAGAGGCTTGGTCGATCCGTTCGGGTAGACGGTGAGGAACGACGACTGGGTGGTGTTCGTCACGGTCGTGTTCACGACCACGGCCTCGGCATCGGCCGGCACGCCGCCTTCGCCGGCCACGTGGATGGTGCGATCCGTCCCCGGCGTCCACGGCGTCGAGTACGGACCGACCTGCGGTCCGGAGGGCCGGGAGTCCTGGATGCGGACCGGTGCCAGCGAGGTGAAGCCGGCGCCACCGGCCGTCCGGTAGTAGCCGACGGCATCGATGATGACATCGACCTGGCCGGTCGGGTTGTACACCTTGATCTTCCCGCCGGTGCCCACCTTGACCGTCACGGCGTTGGCGATGGTGCCGCCTGCCGACCAGTTGAGGTTGGACGCCAACGGCCGGGTGTCGCCGTTCGGGTAGATCGTGAGGAACGACGGCGCCGTGGTGTTGGTCACCGTGACGTTGAGCGTCACCGCGTCGGCGTCCGCCGGGATGCCGAACACGTTCGACACCTGGATCTCACGGTCGGTGCCGGCGCCCCAGCGGGTGCCGTACGGGCCGACCTGCGGACCGAGCGGGCGGGAGTCCTGGATGCGCACCGGGGCGATCGAGGTGTAACGCAGGTCCGGCGACGTCACGGGCGTCTCGAAGGTCCACGTCTCGGATGTGCCGATGGTGTTCCCGGCGCCATCGAGGCTCAGGACCCGCCAGTAGTAGTGGCCGTCGGGGATCTTGACGGTCGGTGCGTAGGCGGTCGGGGTGACGACTTCGTTCACCAGCGTGCCGGCAAACTCGGACGACGTCGAGACCTGCACCCGGTACTGGGCGGCGTGGGTCGCGGGCAGCCAGGTCAACAGCACGTCGTTGTTCTGGACACCGGCGCCGTCCGCCGGGCTGGTCAGCTCGGCGCTGTCGGGCGGGATCGTGAACAGACGCAACTGCGAGTTGTTCGCGGCCGACCACTGCAACAGGTTGCCCGACGTGTCGCGCTTGCGGACCCGCCAGCCGTAGGTGCCGGGCGGCAGGCCTTCCTCGGGGTAGGCCCCGGGGGTCGGGACGTTGTCGCTGTAGACGATGTTGCCCGATGCCAGTGGCTGGTCGACGTTCTCGTAGATCTCGATGTCGTAGCTATGAGCGAACGGTTCGAGCGTCCACGTGAACTCGGGCAGCGAGCCGCCGATCGACGAGCCCGCCGCCGGCGTCAGCAGCGTCGGGGCCGGCGTGACCTTGTTGACCTGGCGGGTCGGGCTCCACGTCAGCAGGTTGCCGGTGTTGTCACGCGACTGGACCCGCCAGTACAAGGGGCCGTCCGGATAGAGCTCGAACGGTGCGGTGTAAGTGGTCTCGTCCGAGTAGTCGCTGGTGTGGACGTTGCTCGAGAAGTCGGGTACGCCGGAGACCTGGATGCGGTAGCGCTCGGCCTCCTGGGTCTGGACCGGGTTGAGGTCGAGGTTCGTGTCGAGGAAGTCCCGCCACGTGAAGCTGATCTCGTCGGCGTCGGTGGCGTCGACCGCCGGGGCGAGGGCCTCGATGGCGGCCGACTGCTTGCGGAAGGCGAACACTGGCGAGTTCGGGTCGCCGGCGAAGGTCGACGGGTTGAACCCGCAATGGTTCGAATAACACGGCTTGGCGTACCAGTAGAGCGCCTGCCCCGCCTGGGCGTCGACGAGTGACTCCTTCGGTCGCAGCTGGGTGAACCGGGTCGAGTAGGTCTTGATGACGTTGGTGAAGTTCACGTCCGTGGCGATCGTGACCACGTAGTACTCGGCGGTCGGCACCGGGTCCCAGTCGAGCGTGGGCGTGTCGAAGATCGTGTTGCACGGCGACAGCGGCGGGCAGTGGGTGGGGCTGACCAGGTGGGTCTCGGCGATCGGCGTGATCACGAACAGACTGGGCGTTCCCGACCCGAGCGGAGCGTTGCCGTTGAAGGCCTCGACGTACCACTCGTAGGTGCCGTTGGCGAGATCACCGTCGGGATGCGCGTAGGCGGGGAACTTCAGGTTGGAGCCCTCGCGGATCCAGGTGGGTGAGCCCTGCGGGCGCATCCACACCTCGTACTTGGTCGCTCCCGTCACCGGCTGCCAGGTCAGCAATGGCGGCGTGGGGCCCGCGACACCGCTGACCGAGGTCGGCTCCGGCGTCGAATAGGTGTTGAGGGGCGCCTCGATGTTGAGGGTGCGCCATTCCGACGGTGGCGGCACCGGCCCGAGGTTGCCGCCGTCATCGATGGTCTGGACGTACCAGTACACGGGGCTGTCCGACAGGGTCGTGCTGTCGGGCACCCACTTCGTGTTGTAGACGTCGTTCGAGTCGACGGTGGTGCCATTGCTGACCTTCTTGACCGTCACCTCGAAGTGACCGATGTCGGGCACCGCTGTCCACTCCAGGACCGGGACGCTGGTGGTGGCGCCGTCGGCGGGGCTCACGGGCACCGTGGCACGGTGGTTGTAGATGAACGTCCAGGTGTCGGACCAGATGCCGTGCACGTTGCCGGGGCTGTCCTCGGAGCGCACATGCCAGTAGTACTGCTGGCCGGGGATCGGGTCGAACGTGCACCCGCTGTACGGCGTGATGTTGGTGTGGTCGGTCGTACAGGTCTTGACGATGTTGCTGAACGTCTCGTTGGTCGACCACTCGATGGTGTAGTGCGAGGCGCGGTGCTGGGGTTCCCAGCTGAAGTTCGGTTCGGGCACGTCGAAGTCGCCGTCGAGCGGCGCGATCAGCTGCACCGGCGCGCTGTTGGGTGGCCACTCGCGGGTGAACCCGTACACCTGCGACCACCCGCCGAAGCCACCCCACACGTGCTCGGCGCGCACCCGCCAGTAGTAGGAGCCGTTCTTGAGTGCCGCTGGGGGCGAGTAGGTGGTCGCCTCGAGGTTGTTGACGCTCAGGGTGTTGTTGGTGAAGTCGATGTTGGGGCTGATCTGCAGGTCGTAGGTCTGGGCGCCCGACAACGGCTCCCAGTCGAGGATGACCTCGTCGATGGCGGGGGAGAAGGTGTTGGGCGGGGAGACCAGCTGCGGCACCTCGGGCCAGCTGACCGTGAACTGCCGGGTGGCGGAGTACTGGGTCGCCTGCCCGTCCGGCAGCAGGGCTCGCACCCGCCAGTACACCGGGGTGTCCATGGCGAGGTCGGGGCTGACGGTGGCGCCGTCGTTGTCGGAGTTCGAGTTGCCGAGCAGCGGTGAGGTGAAGGTCGGCTCGTTGTCGAACTGGACGTTGTACTCCTTGGCGCCCGGGACGGTCTGCCACGTGACGACGATCGGGTCGCTCGGGTAGACGAGCGTGGCGTTGTTGGGGGGATCGAGCGGGATCGGCACATCACGGTCGGTCTTGTTGTACGTGCGCACGGAGCTGAACGGACCGAAGCCCGAGGAGTCGTGCGACTGGACCCGCCAGTAGATCGTGCCGGTGGGGAGCTCCTCGTCGTGCACGTAGTTCGTGTTGTACGTGTTGGTGCTGACGATCGTCGACCCGAAGCCGGGGTCGGTCGACAGCTGGACCTTGTAGTAATCGGCGGCGAGGTCCTCGTTCCACATCATGGTGGGGTTCTCGGCGCCGGTCGTCCCGCTGGCCGGCGCCGTGAGTGTCGGTGCCACCGGCAGCGCTCCGGCCGGACCGGCTTCGAGCAGCGGGACGCCGAGCGCCACCGCCAGGACCACCACGATCGTTCGTACGCTCGCGCGCATACGTGTAACTCCCCCGTCGAACGACCCGTCCACGTACGTTCCACGCCCGCCGACGTAAGGGCCGTTCACGATCGACCCCACACACCTCTTGTGGGTCCCACCCCCAGCCGGGGACGGACGACGGCGACCCTAGTGGAAGCAGCTCCACCCGGCAACGCGCCCCCGGACGAGCGCGACGGCGGCGGAAGGGGCTACCCTGTCCCGCAGTCGATGGGGCCCAGCCACTCGGACGGGAGGTCCGGCGGCACTGCCACCATCGCTCGGCTGGTCCGAGGACCCCGGCCTGATGGCCGTGGTCGACGGACGGCGGCAGCCCGGTGCGCAGACCTGCCCGGGCCGAAGACAGCCACCCGGCCGGTCGTGCACGGATCGCACGGCCCGTCCGACCCCACGCTGCGCATGACGACACCGAACGAGCGACTTCCCGACGACGCCTTCGAGGCGTTGGTCGACGCCGAGATCTCCCAGCGCGCCGAGGAGGCGCAGGTTGCCGCGCTCGTCGCCGAGGCGACGCGGTGGCGGTGGTCGCTCGAGGACCGCCTCGACAACGCCCTCGACGACCTCGACGCCGTGCGTCGCATCCAGGGGCCCGAACGGGCGCAGGTCGTGGCCGACTTCGAGGCGATCTGCGACGAGATCGAGGACGCCCTCGACCGTCTCGACCGGCGTGAGGGACGCGAGCCGCCGGCGCGCGGCGGGTCGGGCCCGGCACGCAAGGTCGACGAAGGTCCGGTCGCGGCCACCATCCAGGCGTCGTGGATGCCGGGCCGCGTCGTCGTGTGGCACGGCGGCACCGACGCCGTCGTCTCCGACACGGCCGAGCTGCGCCGCGTCCTCGACGGGCTCGACGTGCCGATGGGCGCGTGGGAGGACCACGCCACCATCGTGCTGCCCGACAAGCGCCGCGCCGCCGCCCTCTCGGCGCCGATCGGCGACGTGCTGGGGTGGCTGGTCGGCTGTGCCGGCGACGAGCGCATGGGCGACAGCGCCCGGTGGCTCGGCCGCCTCGGGCTGCTCGCCATGACGTTGGTGGCGCGCGGCGCCATGGTCCCGTTGCTGCGGCACCGCCACCGCACCGACGCCGCCGGCACCTTCGCCGTGCGGTGGCACCCGGTCCTGATCGACGAGACCACCATCCGGGCCTTCGCCGATGCGGCGCCGGCCGCGGCGCTCGTCGCCGACCGCAAGATGGACGCGGCGTCTGCCACCAAGTCGGCGCTGGTCGGGGCCGTTGACGCCGTCTGCGTGCAGGCGGCGCGCCTCGTCGAGGCGCCGGCTCCGCCGCCGCGGCCCTACACCCCGTCCGACCTCGCCGAGGCGTATCTGGGGCGGCTCGACGGTTCGACGTTCAAGGCCCCGGTCGAGGTGGGCCGCGACCTCGTGCGCTGGCTCGACGACTGGGCGCGGCCCGCCACCGAGCCGTTGGCCAAGCCGCTGGTGGTGCGGCTTCACCCGCCGGACGCAGGCCAGGCGTGGCTGTTGCAGGTGCTGGCGCACGACCGAGACAACCAGGTCGTCCCGTTCGACCGGGCGATGGCGGCGCACACGTCGAAGAAGGTCCAGGAGAAGCTCGTCGCCGATCTCATGCGCGCCGAGCGCCTCGTGCCCGAGCTGCGGCGCGGCGGCCAGGAGCGCGGCGAAGCCATCCTGAGCGAGGACGAGGCGTGGCGGCTGATGTCGCAGACCGGTGCGGCCCTGGAGTCGGCCGGGTTCGTCGTCGAGGTCCCGCGGGCCGGGCGTGCGCCGCGGCCGACCCTGCACCTCACCGCGATCGACGCCACGCCGGCCGCCAGCGCCGCCGAGCTGGCCCACGTCCGGTGGTCGGTGCTCTTCGACGACGTCGAGCTCACGGCCGCCGACATCCATGCCCTGGCGCAGCAGGCGGCGCCGCTGGTCGAGAGCAACGGCCGCTGGGTCCGCATCGACAAGGCGGACCTCGCCGCCGCCGCCGAGGCGCTCCAGGGTCGGTCCGACCAGATGACCGGCGGCGAGATGCTGCGGTGGGCAGTCGGCCTGCACGACTCGGGCCTCGCCGGTGGCGTGTCGATCGCCAACGGGTGGGCCGCCGAACTGGTCAGCGCCGCGAGCTCCGTCTCCGGCGAGCCGGCCGACGAGCCGTCCGGGTTCGCGGCCTCGCTGCGCCACTACCAGCGCGACGCCTTGGCCTGGCTCCAGTTCTGCGACTCGGCCGGGTTGGGCGGCTGCCTGGCGCTCGACATGGGCCTCGGCAAGACGCCGACGGTGCTGGCGCACGTGCTCGCCACCCGCGACGAGGGTCCCACCCTCGTCATCGCTCCGCCGGCCGTCGTCGGCAACTGGCGCTCCGAGGCGCACAAGTTCGCGCCGGGCCTCCGGGTGGTGGTGCACCACGGCGCCAGCCGCACCTCGTCCACCGCCATCGCCCGCGAGCTGACCAAGGCCGATCTCATCGTGACGACCTACGGCACGGCCCTGCGCGACCTCGACGACCTGGCCGAGGTGGCCTGGCATCGCGTCGTGCTCGACGAGGCGCAGGCCATCAAGAACCCGGCGAGCGAGGCGGCACGCGGTCTGCGCCGGCTGTCGTCGAAGTACCGCCTGGCCATGACGGGCACCCCGATCGAGAACGGCCTGGGCGACCTGTGGTCGATCCTCGACTACGTCAACCCCGGCCTGGTCGGCGAGCGTGCCGACTTCGTCGCCGGCCTGTCGCGTGCCGGGACGGGCGAGGCGGCGCTGCGGGCCCTCAACGGCATCTTGGTCTTCCGTCGCACCAAGGCCGAGCCCGAGATCGCCAGCGAGCTGCCCGACCGCATCGACGAGACGGACCACTGCACGATGACCGCCGAGCAGATCGGCCTGTACCAGGCGGTGCTCGACAAGCTGGTGCTGGAGATCAACCCCGAGATGGCGGGGGAGAAGGGGCGCGTGCTGGCGGCGATCACGCAGCTCAAGCAGATCTGCAACCACCCGGCGGCCTTCACCGGCGACGACGGGCCGCTCGGCGGACGCTCGGGCAAGCTGGCCCGCCTGGAGGACATCATCGAGGTGGTCTTCGCCGCCGGCGAGAAGATCGTCGTGTTCACCCAGTACGCCACGTGGGCCGTGCGGCTGGCCGAGCACCTGTCGGCCAGCACCGGCACGACGGTCGAGGCGTACCACGGCGGCCTGCCCCGCACGACGCGTGACCGGATCATCGACGACTTCCAGCAGCGCGACGGCGCCGCTGCCCTCGTCCTGTCACTCAAGGCGGGCGGCGCTGGGCTCAACCTCACCGCCGCCAACCACGTCGTGCTCTACGACCGCTGGTGGAACCCGGCGGTGGAGGACCAGGCGCGTGACCGGGCGTGGCGCCTCGGCCAGGAGCGCACCGTGATCTTCCACCGCCTCGAGTGCCCCGGCACCATCGACGATCGGGTCGAGGAGATCGTCGCCGGCAAGCGCCACGTCGCCGACCTGGTGCTGCCCAAGTCGAGCTCGCTCGACGACCTCGATGCCGAGCAGCTCCGGCGGGCCCTCGGTCTGCGACCGGACGAGGTGCTCACCGACGACGGACCCGACGAGGACGGCAGCGGCGTCGGCGCCGCCGACGGCACGCGGGTCGATGCCGAGGTGACCGCATGAGCCAGGACCGCAACCGGCGCGGCGGCAAGGCCAAGAGCAACCGGCGCCCGAGCAAGCGCGGCGGTGCGAAGAAGCCCGCCGCCGTCAACCAGGACCCCAACCGGCCGTTCTGGACGAGCCCGACGGACGCGACGGCGCTCGAGCGCGGCATCGGCCTGGTGCGGCCGTCGCAGGACCCGACGGCCCTGGTGCGCTCGCTCGGCTCGCCGCCGCTGGGTCGGTTCGCCGACAACGCCCAGCACTACTACGCCGCCGTCTACGAGAAGGCCCAGCGCTTCGCGGTGGCGATGGCGACGGCGAACGGTGTCCTGGTCGACGACGGCGAGGACGCGGCGGGCGACGACGTTGGACACGCCGGCACCGATGGTGCGGTCGGCGGCTGAACCCGCCTGGCGACACCCCTCGAGCCGCGTGCTTCAGGCGGGACCGGTGCGCCGGGCGCGGCGAGCCACCACGACCGTGAGCGCTGCCAGGAGGGCGG
>CAZYKR010000084.1:0-5822 GCA_964648005.1 uncultured Iamiaceae bacterium | reverse complement strand
GACCGCCAGGCCGATCGGCACCCACCGCCACACGATCCCGAGCAGGCCCACGTTGTCGGCGATCATCGCCGTGTCGGTGGCGACCGACTGCGGCGTCTCGGCGAGCGACGTCGCGATGATCGGGAGCGGGTCGGCCGGACTGCCTCCCGTCGCCGCCGGGTCCGGCCTGAACGAGATCGTCACGTCCTCGGCCGTCACCGCGGCCGTGCCGCCCGAGCTGTCCTCGATGGCCATGGTGGACGAGATGGAGACCAGGTAGTCGACGTCGGCCGAGGCGTTGGTGCCGATGTCGAAGCCGGCGGCGGTCCACTGCGCCGCGGTCAGCGAGGTCGGCGGTTCCAGCGACGTCAGCGACGCGATCCATGCGGGATCGGCGGGCGCGTTCGTGACCGAGCCCGACATCGCCGTCACCGACAGCCCGCCGAGATCGACCTGGCCGAGGTCACCGCCCGGCGCGATCGGATAGCCGGCGGCGATGCTGTCCTCCCAGAACGAGTACGTCGCCGTCTCGTCGAACCCGAAGCCCAGCCCGACGGTGGAGGTGCCGGCTCGTTGCGCGGGGTGGTCGGGCGAGACCGACCACGACCGCGGGTCGTCGACGTTCGCCTCGGTGCTGCGGTCGACGACGAGCTGGCTCTTCTGGGTGACGTCCTGCGTCGGCCCCGACGGGTCGCCGACCTTCTGCGTCTCGGTCATCGAGATGACGACCACCTCCTCGTCGGCGGCGGTGGCGGCGATGTCGATCGTCGCCTGCACCGGGAGGCGCACCGTGCTCGGGAGCTTGGCAAGTGTGCCGGGCGCGGCCGAGGCTTCGGCCGTGCCGCTCATCTCGATCGTCGTGGAGAAGTCGGCGGGAAGCTTGACCAGCCGAGGCGCAGCCAGCGGGAGCCACAGCACGGCGACCAGCGCCAGCAGTGAGGCCAACGCCCCCAGGACCACCGCCGCCTTGCGCACGGGCGCCATCGTAGGCGCGGTGCCATGATGCGCCGCTGTGGACGACGCCGACGTGTACGCCATCGCCTCCGCGCCCTTTGCGGGTCCGCTGACGTTCGCCCGCGCGCCGTTCGACCGGGACCCGACCGATGCGGACATCGTCGTGGTCGGCATCCCCTTCGATGGCGGCACCACCTATCGGCCGGGTGCCCGATTCGGCCCCCGCGCCGTACGGGAGCAGTCGGTATACGTCGGCCAGTACCCGTGGGGGCATTGGCCGTGGGACGCGCGGGTGATGGCGGAGCGCCGGCTGGTCGATTGGGGTGACATCGCCGGCACGGTGTTCTGGGCCGGTTACCCGCAGCGGATGGTGCGCGACGTGCGCGCCGCCGTCGCACCGCTGCTCGCCACCGGCGCGTCCGTGCTCGGCCTCGGCGGCGATCACATGGTGGCGTACCCGCTCGTCGCCGCCACCGCCCAGCGGCACGGCCCGCTGGCGCTGGTCCACATCGACGCCCACAGCGACACCTGGGACATGGGTGACGACCTCAACCACGGCACGATGTTCCGCCTGGCGGCGCAGGAGGGTTGGATCGTGCCCGACCACTCGATCCAGGTCGGGATCCGCACGCCCAACCCCGACACCTGCGGGTTCCGGGTGGTCGACGCCGACACGGTGCTCGACCGACCGTTGGCGGAGACCGTCGCGGAGGTACGGGCTCGCGTCGGTGACCTGCCGGTGTACGTGTCGTTCGACATCGACGCGCTGGACCCGGCGTTCGCGCCCGGGACGGGCACGCCGGTGGCCGGCGGCCTCACCACGCGCGAGGCGCGGGTGCTGCTGCGCGGCCTGGCCGGGTTGCGCGTCGTTGGCGCCGACCTGGTCGAGGTGGCGCCGGCGCTGGATCCGACCGATGCCACGGCGATCGCCGCCGCCACGCTGGCACTCGACTTGGCGCACCTGCTGGCGCTCGGCCGCGCCGAGCCGGCGGCCGCGGGATGACGGTCGCCGGCAGGAGAGCAGGCCCGTGCCGGTCAGGCGGGATGGCCCGGCTCGATGCGGCGCACGGCGCTGAAGCGCAGCGGCCGGCGGTCGGCGTCGGGAAGGGCGCCGACGGTGACCGGGTCCAGCACCATGCCGTGATGATCCCCGAGCGGGATCCGCTCGACGATCCTGCCGACGAACCAGCCGCCGCTGCAGTCGTCGAGGATGGGCGCGCCCTGCGCGCTCGGGTGCCAGCGCAGGCCGGCGAACTTGTCGGCCACGTCGTCGTCGCTGACGCCCCCGAACCGCTCGGCCAGCGCCGCGTCGCCCGCAGCGAGCAGGTGCACGGCGAGGTGGTCGGCCCGCTCGGCGACCCGGAAGGTGTGGTTGGCGACGGACACGGCGACCAGGTGCCGCCACGGGTCGATGCTGGCCTGGGTGTGGAACCCCACCAGGCACCCGCCGTGCTCGGCACCGTCGCTCGCCGTCACGACGATCATGGCGCCGTCGAGGAAGGCGGCGATCCGACCTGCTGCATCATTGCCGTCCGTGGTCATGCCAACTCCGTGTCGCTCGGCGCTCGTGGGGTGCTGCACCGGGGCCTATGCCCCGTTGTGCACCACACCATGCACCGCACCTCACGGGATCGACGGCATCGCCCCGGTCCGTGCCCGCAGGACCGCCTTGCGCAGCTCCTCGGTGATCAGCACGGTCAGAGCGGTTGCGGCGCAGAGCGCCCACTGGGCCGGTGACAGCGCCACCGTGACGAAGAGGTCCTGCAACGCCGGGATGCTCACGAGCAGCACCTGGAGCACCACCACCGATCCCACGGCCAGCCACAGCTTGGCGTTGGTGAGCGTCTCGCGATGCAAGATGCTGGCGCGCTCCGTGCGAGCGTTGAACACGTTGACCACCTGGTAGAGGACGAAGGTGGTGAACGCCATCGTCAGCGCCACCGCATCGCCCCACACGCCGCGTGCCCAGACCATGAGGCCCAGCGTGCCGACGACCATGACGATGGCGGCGGCGCACAGCCGCACGATGCGCTGGCGGTCGAGGATCGGCGTCCCGGGGGCGTGGGGTGGGCGCTGCATCGTGCCGGGCTTGGGCGGGTCGACGCCGAGCGTCATCGCCGGCGGGCCGTCGGCGATGATGTTGATGAACAGCACCTGGATCGCCGTCAACGGCGCCGGCAGGCCGAGCACGCTGGCGCCGAGCAGGGTCCCGATGGCGCCGAGGTTCGTCGTCAGCTGGAAGCGCACGAACGTGACGATGTTCTCGTAGATGGCACGGCCGCGCTCGACGGCGCCGACGATCGTGGCGAAGTTGTCGTCCGCCAGCACCATGTCGGCGGCTTCCTTGGTCACCTCGGTGCCGGTGATGCCCATGGCCACGCCGATGTCGGCGTGCCGCAGTGCCGCGGCGTCGTTCACCCCGTCGCCGGTCATGGCCACGATGTGGCCGCGGCGGCGCAGCGACTGGACGATGCGCACCTTGTGCTCGGGCGAGACGCGGGCGCACACGCCGATGTCGTCGATGGCGGCGTCGAGCGTGTCGTCGTCCATGGCGTCGAGCTCGGCGCCGGTGACGACCCGTCCGGTGATGCCGAGCTCGCCGGCGATGGCGCCGGCCGTCGTGGCGTGATCGCCGGTGATCATCTTCACGGCGATGCCAGCCTTGCGGCACAGGCCGATGGCGTCCCGTGCCTCGGGTCGGGGCGGATCGACGATGCCGACCAGCAGGTCGAGCTCGAGGTCCTGCATCCAGCGGTCGGGGTCGGCCACGGTGCCGTCGGCGCCGAGCACCTCGGCGGCACCTATCCGGCGGTGCGCCACGGCGAGCACTCGCATGCCCTGGGCGGCGAGGCGGTCCTGCTCGGCCGCCCACCGGTCGCGGTCGGTGCCCTCGACCGTCAGGGCGGCGACCACGTCGGGCGCGCCCTTCACGATGCACACGACGTCGTCGCCGTCGTGGTGGAACGTGGCCATGTACTTCGCCGCTGAGTCGAACGGCACCTCGCCCAGCCGCGGCCGCGCCCGGCGCAAGGCGTCGGGGTCGACCCCGACGGCGACGGCGAGACCCAACAGGGCGCCCTCGGTCGGGTCACCGACCAGCGCACCGTCCTCGTCGAGGGCGGCGTCGTTGCACAGCGCCGCACTCTCGATGGCCCGCACGACGTCGGTGTCCAGCTCGGCGGTGGTGTGTCCGTCGTCGTCGAGGCGGACGACGCCATCGGCGTGCACGGCCTCGCGGGCACGCATCTCGTTGCGGGTCAGCGTGCCCGTCTTGTCCGAGCAGATGACGGTGGTCGACCCCAGTGTCTCGACCGACGCCAGGCGCTTGACGATGGCCTGGCGCAGCGCCATCTGATGGACGCCGACCGCCAGGGTCACGGTGACCACCGCCGGCAGTCCCTCGGGGATGGCAGCGACGGCGAGCGCAACGGCGCCGAGCACCGCCTCGGCCAGGTTCTCGCCCTGGATCAGGCGGGTGGCCAACACGACCCCGACGGCGACCGCCGCCACCGCCGCGAGCTTCTTGCCCAGCTTGTCGAGCTGGATCTGCAGCGGCGTCGGGCCGGGCTCGGCTTCGTGCAGCAGCGCCGCCACCTTGCCCATCTCCGTCGCCATGCCCGTGCGTTCGACCAGCAGCTCGCCACGCCCGCGCACGACGGTGGTGTTCATGAAGCCGCTGTCGGCCCGGTCGGTGAGCGTGCCGGACGCCTCGGCGTCGTCGTCGGGAGCGGCGGTCGGGTCGGCGATCTTGTCGATCGGGACGGATTCGCCGGTCAACGGCGCCTCGTCGACCCGCAGCGCTGCAGCGAGGACGAACCGGCCGTCGGCCGGCACCCGGTCGCCGGCCTCGAGCAGCACGATGTCGCCCGGCACCAGGTCGTCCGAGGGCACCTCGACCAGCTGGCCGTCGCGCCGCACCCGGCTGTGCGCTACGAGCATCTGCTTGAGCGCCGTCATCGCCTGCTCGGCCTTGCCCTCCTGGACGTAGCCGAGCACGGCGTTGATGAGCAGCACGACGCCCACGATGACGGCGTCCTTGAGGTCGCCGAGCACGGCGGCCAGCACCGCCGCGCCGGCGAGGACGCCGACGAGCAGGCTGCGGAACTGGTCGACGAAGCGCCGCCAGCGAGGTCGGGTGGGCGGGTCGGTGAGCTTGTTCGGCCCGTGCTCGGCGAGGCGGCGTGCGGCCTCGGCTGCCGACAGCCCGACGCTCACATCGGTGGGCGACAGGTCGGACCCGGGGGTGGACAAGGGCGTCATGGTCACAGCGGTGCTCCGGTCTGGCTCGACCGGAGGTCTCTCCCGCCCGCTGGCGGACCAGGTGCACCGGGCCCGGGGGGGGCCGTGATGACGATGCACCTACGTCGGGGATACTCCCCTCCGAATGGATTGTCAGGGTGGTGCGCAACGAGGCGGCGCAGCGGCATGGTAGCAGCGCCACGCCAACATCTCAACCCCGATACCGGAATCGATCTTCAGGTGATCCCGGGTTGCGCCCCGCTGTCGGCCTGATACCCTATGGGGTATGTGCAGTCGAACCACGTGCCCCACCTGTCAGCGTCCGACCTATGCCGGCTGCGGCCAGCACGTCGAGCAGGTGCTCGGCGACGTGCCGCCGGCCGACCGGTGCCAGTGCCAGGCCGCGCCGCGGTCACGCAGCTGGTTCGGGCGCCGCTGAGCGCCACCAGCGCCGGCCTGCTGGTGTACCGCCGGGGCCAGCACGGGATGGAGGTCCTGCTCGTGCATCCCGGCGGCCCGTACTGGGCCCGGCGTGACGCCGGTGCCTGGTCGATCCCCAAGGGCGAGGTCGACGCGGGCGAGGGCCCCCGCGGCGCCGCGCCGCGCGGGTTGCGGGGGGGGCGCGGGCGGGCGGCCCCCGCGGGGGCGGG
>CAZYKR010000083.1:0-15257 GCA_964648005.1 uncultured Iamiaceae bacterium | reverse complement strand
GCGCCTGCTTCACACGCAGGAGGTCGGCAGTTCGAGTCTGCCATCGCCCACTCGCTCCTCCGTGGAACGCTCGGACTGGTGGCCACTGAGAGTGGGATGGCGCGGGAAAATGGCGCGGAAATGGCGCGGTTGGACCCTGTGTCGGGGCCGCTGAGGGGTCGCACGTCGCGATGCCCTGGGGCCGGACGGGGATCCCATTCGCTGGTGTCCGGCATTCACCTATCCGATCAGGATCGGGAGGGAGCCGTGGCGGCGCAGCATGATGCTCGGTCGTCGGGCGGGGGGCTGCCCGGGATCGAGGCGGAACGAGGTGGTGTGGGCGAGGAGCTCCTCGATCATGACGCGGGCTTCGAGGCGGGCGAGGGCGGCGCCGATGCAGAAGTGGATGCCGCGACCGAAGGCGAAGTGCGGACTGGGCCAGCTGGAACGGTCCCGGGCTTCGTGGTCGATGGTCTGGTTCGCGGCCGACCACAGGAGCAGGACCCGGCTCCCGGCGGGGACGGCGCGGTCGCCGAGCTGGGTGTCGTGCGGTGTCCACCGGTAGTGGAACTGGAACGGGCCGTCGACCCGGAGGATGTCCTCGAGCGCGTCGGGTATGCCGTCTGGATCGGCTCGCAGCGCGGCTTGGCGGTCGGCGTCGCGGGCGAGGAGGTCGATGGTGGTAGCGGTGAGGCTCTGGGTGGTCTCGGTGCCGGCGGTGAAGAGCTGCATGAGCATGCCGACGGCCTCGTCGGTGGTGATCTCGCCGGTGTCGATCCCGTCGAGCATGGCGCTGAGCAGCGGGGACCGGTTGCTGGCGGGCTGCGCTTGCTGCTGGTCGAGGATTGCCGCGGCGTAGCCGGCCAGCTCCATCGCGGCGAGGCCGGCGCGGGTCATGCCGTCCTCGTCGGCGAGGCCGTCGAGGAGCTCGCCGACGCCGAGGACGTGGGGGACGAGCCGGTCGGCGTCGCTGCTCGGGAGCCCGAGCAGCTCGCAGATCATGGCCGCGGGGATCGGGTCGGCGAGCTGCGCGACGGCGTCGCCGCGTCCGGCGGCGACGATCGGAGCGAGGCGTTCGACGGTGAGGTCGCGCACGACCGGTTCGAGTCCGGCGACGGCTGCGGGGCTGAGGTGGGTCTGGAGCAGCTTGCGGTGACGGGTGTGGTCGGGTGGATCGGCGACGGCGAGGACGTTGTTCGGGTCGCCGAAGGGCAGCATGGGGAACGGGGCGGCGCGGCCGTCGCTGCTGCGGTGGATCACGCTGACCATGTTCGAGGAGAAGTCCTCGGTGCGGGCGACGGCGTCACGGATCAGCGCGGGGTCCGAGACGAGGTAGGTGTCCTGCCCGGTGAGTTTGCAGATGGCAGCGCGCCGGCGGAGCTCGGCGTAGAGCGGACGGGGGTCGGCGAGGACGTCGTCGCGGAACAGCAGGCCGGGGTCATCGAGATCGAACGGCAAGGTTGGTGGATCCTCTCGTGGCGGGCGTGCGGTCATCGCTCGACGTCGTCGGTGGCTGCGGCGGCGAAGCACTCCTCGGCGATGTTCGTGAGCACGTGTGCTTGGGCCCAGCGGTCGCCTTCCTCTCGGGGCTGACCGTCGGGCCCCGGGACGATGCGGGCGTAGCCGAGCTCTGGCGGGAGCAGTTCGGGGGCGAAGCCGATCCGCAGCTCGGCGGCGGGAACCGGGTCGTCGGCGGCGTTCGCCAAGAACCCGGCGAAGGCTCGGGTCCACAGGGTCTGGAAGTGCGAGACCGACGGCACCGCCTCGGCGTGGCCGTCACCGACGTCGACCTGGATGCAGCCCGGTGTGCCGATGCGGCCGTGGAGGTAGCGGACCCGTTCGAGGACCGGGGCCAGGAGCTCGACCTTGGCGTCGAAGTCGCCGAAGGTCATCTCGTGGCCGGTGTACCAGTGGGAGAAGTCGCCGTTGAAGCGCAGCTCGGGAAAGCGCTCGACGAGGCGGACCGTGCGCCACAGGTCCTGGGTGACCGTGGCCCGATGCGTCTCGACGTAGAGCGGGATGCCGGCGGTGGTGCTGGCATTGAGCACCTCCTCGACAAGCCGGTGCGCGGTGTCGTCGTCTTGGACGCCGGTGCCGAGCAGGATCGTGCAGCAGGCGAAGCCCTGATCGGCCCAGCGCACGGCTCGGGCTGGATCGCGAAGGTGGTGGGGACGAGGCCGAGGTCGCGGCAGCGCTGGGGGTCGGCACCCTGGATCCCTTCGTAGCCGGCGGCGCGGGCGGCTTCGAGCACGGCCTGTTCGTCGCCTCGCGGGCCGATGCTCCAGTCGGGCAGCGACCAGGTGGTCCCGATGTTGAGGTCGCGGCGCAGCGCGGGCGAGGCTCCGGCCATGGTGCTCAGCCGAGGGTGATATCGAGGTCGGCCGCGAGGATGGCGATGAGGTGTTGGACGCCGATCTCGTTGCGGCCGATGACCATGTGGTCGTGTTGGCCGTGGCGCACCCCGTCGCCGCAGCTGGGCAGCATCGTGAAGTCCTCGACGCGGATGGCGTGGTGCACCTGCTCGTAGATCGCCTCGTAGCCGGCGCGCTCGTCGTCGGTGGTCGCAGGGCTCGTGGCCATCCAGCCGTGACGGACGACGCAGCTGACGGGGTCGTCGGCGGGGAGGATGTCGATGATCTCGACGCCGACGGGGCTGTTGGCCAGCACGAGGTTCGGGTAAATCCAGTAGATGACACCCATCTGGGACCGGGGATCCCAGTCGCCGTTGGCGTCGGCGTCGGCGTCGAGGGCGGTGATCCAGTTGAACGGGAACCCGAGTCGGTGGTGGCGGCCGAAGGTGTCGTGCACCGAGGTGTTGGCCACGGTGTTCTGGCCGATGACGCTCTGGCCGTGGACGTAGGGGAAGTGGTAGCCCTCAGCGAACGCTTCCATTGCGTTCTTCCAGTTGACGTCCGAGGTGAACTCGCGTTCGGTGAGGTATCCGTAGGAGTCGTAGCGCCACCGGGCAAGTTCGTCCCCGAGCGGGCCGAGGTGCTCGTCGAGATCGATCGGCGCGCCGGCGGTGAGCACCGCCCAGATGAACCCGTGGCGCTCCTGCGACGGCAGCTCGACCAGGCCGTGCTCGGCGGGGTCGATGCCGGTGAACCCCTCCTTGCCGGGGATCCCGACGAGCTCGCCGCCGCTGTCGTAGCTCCACGCGTGGTACGGGCAGGTGTGGCGCCGGGCGCTGCCGCAGCCCTCGGCGGGCCGAGCGCCACGGTGGCGGCAGTAGTTGAGGAACACCCTCGCGACGCCGTCGTCGCCGCGGCTGATCAGCACGGACCGACCGAGCACCTCACGCACCACGAAGTCGTGCGGCGCCGGCAGCTGGGCCGTCGGTGCCAGCGCCAGGGGCGTGACCTCGAGGATCTCGGCGCGTTCCCGCCGCAGCACGTCCGGGTCGCGGTAGTAACCGAGCGGAACGCGCAGGACATCGCCGGCCATGTCGGTGGTGCCAGCGAGGACGTGGTCGAGGGCCCGGCGGGTGAGCTGCTCATCCAACGGGCAGACCCCGGCGGACGGTGCGGTCAACGTCATCTCTTTCCCCCCTCGACACGGGCACGGCCTGCCAGCCCTGAACATACACTACACTCCATCTGTGCGGTCAAGCCCGGCCGAGTGTATGGTCGTCGTCGTGCGTGACCCGCCGGCGCTGGAGGACTCATGAGACAGCACGGATGGTCCGGTGATCTTCCGGCGAGCGACGAGGACGCGGTGCGGCGGATCCTCGATGCCGCCCGGGTCTGCATCGATCGGCAGGGACCGGACACCGGCATCTCCGACGTCGCTCGTGAGTTGGGCGTCACCCGTCAGACCGTCTACCGGTACTTCCGCACCACCGACGATCTGCTCGTCGCGACGGCGATCGCCTCGGCCGCGGCGTTCCTCGATCGCGTGGAGGCGCACCTGGGCCGGCGCCGGCGGGCGCCGCAGGACGCGGTGGTCGAAGCGGTCGCGTTCACACTCGAGCAGCTCCCGCACGAGCCGTACGTGGGTCTGCTGCTCAGCCCCGGGCGGGTCAGCATCTACAGCTGGGGTGTCACCTCCGAGCCCGCGCTCGCGCTCGGTCGCTCGATCGTTCAGCGGTTCCCCGTTGACTGGGCCGCGCACGGCTACGACGACATCGAGCTGAACGGCCTCGTCGAGCACATGCTGCGCATGGTCCAGTCGTTCGTGGTCGACCCCGGTTCCCCGGCACGCTCGGGGCCCGAGCTGCGCGAGTACCTGCGCCGCTGGGTCGGCACCGCCGTGGCCGCAACCCACCCCCAACCGCCACGAGCTGTGACGCGACGCCGATGACCGTGCCGATCACCACCATCACCGTCCACCCCGCGCTCACGGTCGGACCGGTCGACGATCGCATCTTCGGCGGCTTCCTCGAACACCTCGGCCGCGCCGTCTACGAAGGCGTGCACGACCCCACCAGCGCACACGCCGACGACCACGGCAATCGCACCGATGTCCTCCACGCCCTCGACCGCCTGAAGATGACGGCGATGCGCTGGCCCGGCGGCAACTTCGTGTCCGGCTACCACTGGCGCGACGGCATCGGCCCCGCCGACCAGCGGCCCGTCGTGCGCGAACCGGCGTGGAAGAGCGCCGAGCCCAACACCTTCGGCACCCACGAGTTCCTCGACCTCGCGGAACGGGTCGGGTGGACCCCGATGCTGGCCGTCAACCTCGGCACCGGCACCCCTGAGGAGGCCGCCGATTGGGTCGAGTACAGCAACGCCCCGACCGGCACCCAGTGGGCGGATGCGCGCGCCGCCAACGGCCGGCCCGAGCCGTGGCGGGTACCGCTGTGGTGCCTCGGCAACGAGATGGACGGGCCGTGGCAGCTCGGCCACGTCCCCGCCGAGACCTACGGCCGCCTCGCCCAGCAGGCCGCCATGCAGATGAAGCTGGTCGACCCCACCATCGAGACCGTCGCCTGCGGCTCGTCGATGATCGACTCGCTCACCTACGGCACCTGGGACCGTCAGGTCCTCGAGATCGTCGGCGATCACGCCGACTACCTGAGCCTGCACCGCTACGTCGGCAACATGGCCGGCGACCTCGACGACTACCTCGCCGTCGGGGCCGCCATCGACCGCCAGATCGACCAGGCCGACGCCATCTGCCGAACGGTCCAGGCCGCCACCCGCAGCAAGAAGCGCGCCTACCTGTGCTTCGACGAGTGGAACGTCTGGTACCGCAACTTCGACATGGACGGCAACTGGCAGCGCGCCCCGCACCTGCTCGAGGAGACCTACGACCTCGCCGACGCCCTCGTCGTCGCCCAGTTCCTCATGAGCTTCATCCGCCACGCCGACGTCGTGAAGATCGCGAACCTCGCCCAGATCGTCAACGTCATCGCCCCGATCCTCACCCGCGGTGACGACCTGCTCCTCCAGACCATCTACCACCCGTTCCGCATGATCTCCGACCGCCGCGCTGGGACCTCCCTGCGCGTCGCCCTCGAAGGACCCACGGTGCAGACTCGCACCCACGGAGCCGTCCCGGTCGTGTACGCCGCGGCGATCATCGGCACTGACCACGTGGTGCAGGTCTTCGCCGTCAACCGCTCGCCAGAGTCGGCCGCACCCGTCCGCGTCGAGCTCCCTGGCCGCAGGTGCAGCGCCGCCACGGGCGAGATCCTCACTGGCGGGTCTCCCCACGATGCGAACAACTGGGACCGCCCGAACGAGGTCCGTCCGGAGGAGGCCGAGCTCGCGATCAACGACGCCGGCACCACGGTCTTCGACCTCCCGCCCCACTCCTTCGTCGCCGTCAGCATCGAAGCCGACCGGTGACGGGTGTTCCCAGGACTGGCGGGCGGTCGAAGAGGCTGGCCACTCAGCGTGCTCGGATGGCGCGGCATGATGGCGCGAAAATGGCGCGAGAATCTGCCGCGATCTTCCGCGATTGGGTCATCAAGGGCCATCGCACCCCGACTGCAAACCGGCACCTGAGCAGCGGATTCATGGCCCTCTGCGACCCTTGATGGCCCTTCTGCGGAAACGGTGACCGGTGGCGGTCTTCACTTCACACGGAGCGTTCGGCACAGCCGACTGAGTGTTCACCCGGGTCGTGAGGTCATCGAGGGCGATTAGCTCAGTTGGTTAGAGCGCCTGCTTCACACGCAGGAGGTCGGCAGTTCGAGTCTGCCATCGCCCACTCTCTGCCGGCAGGGTCGACCGGTGTTCTCACTGAGGGTGAGATGGCGCGGCACAGAATGGCGCGTCGATGGCGCGAAAATGGCGCGGTCGAGTCGACTCTTGCCCACCGCGGTGCGGTGGCTGCCTACTGGAGCTCGGCGACGGCGAAGGCTTCGTATTCAGCTTCGGTGTCGGCCCAGTCCTCGAACTGGATGACACCGAGCTCTTCGAAGCGTCGGCGGAGCCAGCTGTTGTTGGCGTCGAGGAGGCCGAGCTTCTTGCAGTTCGGGACGATCTTGGTGAACAGCATCTTCTGGAACTCGCTGCGCATCGGGGACTGCTGGGTCAGTGGGATTGCGACCTTGGGGTCGACGCCGAGTCGGTCCCATACCTCCTGCTGGAGGAAGCGGTCGCGCATGCGCACGGCGGCTTCGAACGCGAACTCCTGCCGTTCGGCGAGCTCGTTGTCGCTGAGCTCGGCGTAGTACTCCTTGAGGCTGAGCACGCCGAACGCGACGTGGCGTGCTTCGTCGGCCATCACGTAGCGGAGCAGCTGCTTGAGGAGCGGTTCTTCGGTGAGCATGTGCATGAAGCCGAACGCGGCGAGGGCGAGGCCTTCGACCATGATCTGCATGCCGAGGTAGGTCATGTCCCAGCGGCTGTCGGCGATGATGTCGTCGAGGAGCATGCCGAGGTGGGTGTTGATGGGGTAGTAGCCGTCGAGCTTGTCGAGGTACTTGGCGAACACCTCGACGTGGCGGGCTTCATCCATGACTTGGGTCGCGGCGTAGTACTTGGCGTCGATCCAGGGCACGGTTTCGACGATCTTGGCCGTGCACAGGAGGGCGCCCTGTTCGCCGTGCATGAACTGGCTCAGCGCCCACACCTGGGATTCCATGCCGAGCTGGAGCCATTCGGCGTCGCCCCATTTGGCGAGGGGCGTTCCGGCGACGTCCATCTGCTCGGCGCCGAAGGACGGGAGCAGGAGCTGCGCGAGGTTCTCGAGGTCGACATCGGTGTCCCAGGGGAGGTCGGTCTCGCCGTTCCACTGTGCGGTCTTGGCCTTCTCGTAGAGCTTTGCCAGTCCGGGCCGGGCGCCCTTCTCGTAGTCCCAGGTGAAGATGGCGTCGGCGTTGTCGGTCACGGCGTGAGCGGCGGCGTCTGTGTCGGTGTTGACTGCAGCGAGGATGGCGTCGAGATCGTTGATGTCGTCTCGGCCGATCAGGTCGCGTGTGGGTGTGGTGGTCATGGTCGTGCTCCTTGTGGCGCTTGCATCGACCGCGGTCGGCCGGCAGTTGCCTGCTGGTTGGTGTTGGACGTGAGGAAGTCAGCGACCGCGTCGCTGAACGGGTCGTTGGTGTCGCCGGCGACCATGTGGCCTGCGCCGGCGATGTCGAGGTAGGCGGCATGGGGGACGGCGCCGCGGAACTCGGCGGCGCCGTCTTCGGTGAGCAGGTCGCTGTGGCGGCCTCGCACGAGAAGGCATGGGATCGTCAACCGCTCGGCGGCGCGGTGCAGGGCCGCGGGATCTCGTGCGCTGATGAGGCTGGTGGGCCCGTCGATGAGTCTCGGGTCCCAGTGCCAGCGGTAGCGGCCGTCTGGGCCGAGTCGGAGGTTCCGTCGCAATCCGTCGAGGTCGCTCGGCGGCGGCCGGTGCGGGTTGTAGCTGGCTACCGCTTGGGCGACCTCTTCGATGGTTGCATAGCCCTCGGGCCGGTCTGCCATGAACGCCAGGATCCGGTCGGCGCCGGCGGCTTCGACGCGCGGGGCGATGTCGACGAGGACGAGGGTGTCGGTGAGGCCGTCTGGGTGCTGGTCGTGGGCGAGCAGGGCACTGAGCCCGCCGAGCGATGCCCCGACAACGGCGGCGAAGGGCCCGGTCTGCTCGCGCACTTGCTGCAGGTCGTCGGCGAAGGATTGGCGGCGGTAGTCGCCGTCGGGGGCCCAGCTGCTGTCGCCGTGACCTCGAAGGTCGAGCGCGAGGGTGCTGAACCCTTCGGCACAGAGCCGGGTGGTGGTTCGCCGCCATGCGTGTCGGGTCTGGCCGGCGCCGTGGAGCAGCAACACGAGGGGACCGTTGGGGTCGCCGAGGCGGTCGCCGGCCAGCTCGACGTCCCGGCCGTGGACGGTGATGCGCGTCGGGGCGGGCGTCATGCGGTGGCTTCTTCGGTTCGGACGCCGGCGAAGAGGAACCCGATGAGGTCGGGGTCGTCGAGGATGTTCCAATCGGGAGCCATCAGCTTGGCGTACCGCTCGAAGTAGAGAAGTTGCTTCGCGACGAGGACGAGCTCGCGGGGGAGCCGTACGTCGTAGCGGGTGCCGATGCGGACGATGTCGACGAGCACTTGTCCATAGGAGATCTCCGAGAGCGGCTTGGCGAGGATGGGCTCGACGATCTCGGCGATGTCGGCGGATGCCTTGTCGAGGTCGACCGGTTCGAGCACGGCGCCGAGGTCGTAGATGGCCTTCGCGACGGTGACGAAATCACCGTCGACGAGCAGCGCGGGGAGGCCGGTGCGGATGATCGCCTTGGTCTCGGGGTCGAGCTCGCCGACGATGCCGAAGTCCAAGAACACGACGCGTCCGTCGGTGTCGATCATCAGGTTGCCGGCGTGGACGTCGCCGTGGAAGAACCCGTGCTCGAGCGCGGCCTCCATCCAGGCGCGTACACCGGTCTTGAGGAGCTGCGCGAGGTCGAAGCCGGTTGACTGCAGTGCAGCCGTGTCGTCGATGCTGTGTCCGTGGATGCGTTCCATGGTGAGCACGCGTGGGGTGGTGTAGCGCCAGTGGACCGTCGGGACCCGGACGCTGTCGTTCGAGCCGTACGCCGCGAGGTTCGTGGCGAAGCGCTCCATGGCCTCGGCTTCGAGCATGAAGTTGAGCTCTCGGCCCAGCGTGGTCTCGAAGTCCTCCACGACCGCCACCGGGTTCGCCATACGCCCCGTCGCCGACGTGCGTTCGAGGAGATCCGCGGCAGCGGCCAGGATGCGCAGGTCCGCCGCGAGGCGCGCCCTGATCCCGCGCCGCTGCACCTTGACCACGACCTCGGTCCCATCTCGCAGCACGGCGGTGTGCACTTGAGCGATCGACGCCGACGCCAGCGGTTCAGGGTCGAACTCGGCGAACACGTCTCCGGGGGAGGCGCCGAGCTCGCGGAGGATGACGTGGTTGATGTCACCGGGCGGTGCGGGGGGCACGCGATCGAGAAGTGAGCGGAACTCGTCGGAGAGCACCTCGGGAAACAGGCCCGGACTCGAGGCGATCAACTGCGCCAGCTTCACGTAGGTCGGACCCAACTCGCCGAACGCCCGGCGTGCTTCGCGTGCCGCTCCGGTGCGCCACTCCGGACGGCGCCGCCCCGCTCGACGCCGCAGCGGACCGACGGCGGCGCGGGCCATATGCCGACCCGCGATCGTCACCGTGGTAGCCGCTCTCGCCGCGGTTTCGATGGCTCTGGGGTTCGACAGCGTGGTGTCGGTGGTGCCGTTGGACATCCCTGCTCCGGCCGCTTGTGTGCGACAACTCGACGAATCTGTCGCAGTGTGGCACACTGGCGTGCATGGAGTCCAGTGCGGCAGACGCCTTCGAACTGTTCGAGCTTCCCGTCGGCCAGCACGGGATCCCCACGCCGCCCGGCCCCGAGTTCGACGCGTACCTCGACGCGGCGTCTCGGTGCTTCGCCCGCTATGGCATCCGTCGCACCTCGGTGCAGGACGTCGCGAACGAGATGGGCGTGAACCGCGCCACCGTGTACCGGCAGGTCGGCACGATCGACCACCAGATCCGCCTGCTGATCGCCCGCGACCTGCACCGTCTCCTCGCCGAGCTTCCGGCTTCGCTGGCCGGCAAGAGCGGCCCGCGGGCGGTCGTGGAGTTGATGGCCACGATCATCACCTACGCCGCGAACCACCCGGTGCTGGCCAAAGTGCTCCAGGACGAGCCGGAGGTGATCGGGCCATTCCTCGCATCGGATCTCCCCGAGGTCATCACGCGGGTCACGAGCGCGCTCGCGCCGTTGCTCGGCGCGGCCATGTCGACCGGACAGATCGAGCAGCGCGACCCCGCCCTTCTCGCAGAGTCGCTCGTCCGGCTTGGCATCACGCTGATCCTCGCACCGCCGTCAGGCGACCTCGACGCGTTCCTCGCCGAAGTCCTCGTCCCGACCCTCAAGCCGAGTCCGAAGCGATGACCGCGAACGGCGAGCCCGTCGGCGCGACCGGTGCCGCGCAAGGTGGTGAACGGGCTGGACCTGTGGGCTCGGCAGGTCGACGTGAGGTTCCCGCCCGACACGTGCGCATCGACCACCAGGGGGCCCTGCCGAAGCACTTCGTCGGCGGCGACCTCGTGATGAGCCACGTCGTTGCTGTGCTGTCAGCGACCTTCCCCAACGGCGAGGACTTCTTCGTGCGTTCGGTGCGCGCCTACCGGGACCGTATCGACGACCCAGAGCTGCGCATGCAGGTGCGGGGCTTCAGCGCCCAGGAGTCGCTCCACGGCCGCGAGCACCGCGCTTTCAATGCTCGCCTCGCCGAGCTCGGCTACCCGACACCGGTCATCGACCGGTTGGTCGAGGGAGCGTTGCGTGGCGCTGACCGCGTTCTCCCGGCGAGCTATCGGCTCGCAATCACGGCCGCGCTCGAGCACTACACAGCCACTCTCGCCGAGGTGATGCTGCGGGACCAAGACGCTCGAGAGATGCTGAGCGCGGACGAGGTCCTCCACCTGCTCGCGTGGCACGCCGTCGAGGAGTACGAACACAAAGCAGTGGCGTTCGACGTCTTCCAGACGGTGAGCGCAAACCATCGGGTCCGCACCGGGGTCATGAACGCGGTGACCGCAGGATTCGTCGGTGGTGTCGTGCTGTTCACGGCACAGTCGTTGGTCACGGATCGAGCCGCCCGCAGCCCTCGCCGGCTGGCGCGAAGCGTCGCCCAGCTTCGGCGGTCCCCGTTCCTCGCCGCGCCGGTACGGCGCAAGATCCGCGACTACAACCGCCGCGACTTCCATCCCGATGATCACCACGACCCCGAGCTGTTGGCCCACTGGCGAATCGAGCTGTTCGCGAGCACCGGGATGCTCGCCGGGCAACTCGAACGAAGCGCTTGAAACCAACGGCGCACGCCCGCCGAGGAGGACCCCATGACATCGACCGATACCAGTTCGAACGAGTTCGCACCATGGGAGCGCGACTTCGACATCCTCGACCCCGACTACGTGACCGATCCGGCGGCGTCGTGGGGCCAGCTGCGCGGGGAATGCCCAATCGCGCACACCGACCGGCGCGGATCGACCTGGCTTCCCGTGAAGTACGACGACATCCAGTTCATCGCGCACGACCCGGAGCTGTTCAGCTCGCGTGACGTGTCGGTCATCACTCCCGGTCGAGAGGAAGACCCCCACCGCCAGCTCCCTCTCGTCGCCCCGCCCATCACCTCTGATCCCCCGTACCACACCTGGGCGCGGCGCATGCTGCTACCGCGGTTCGGTCCGTCTGCGGTCGACGCGATGGAGACAACGACACGGGCTGCCGCACGCGAGCTCATCGACCGCTTCGCCAACGCCGGTCGGGCCGACGCGGCCGTCGACTACGCCCAGCACATTCCCGTTCGAGTCATCGCCACCATGCTCGGCGTCCCCCTCGAAGACGAGGAGATCTTCACCAGCTGGGCCGTTCGAGTGATCCAGGAGGGCATCCAGAACATCGAAGCCGCCACCGACGCCGTCATGGAGCTCATCACCTACTTCACCGACAAGCTCAGCGAGCGTGAAGCGTCCGATCCGGCCAGCCGGCCCGATGATGTGCTGACCTTCATCGTCGAAGCCAGCCACGACGGCGAACCGCTCAGCCCGCAACACCAGATCGGCACGTGCTTCCTCCTGCTCCTCGCCGGGATCGACACCACCTGGTCAGCCATCGGCTCGAGCATCTGGCACCTCGCCACCCACCCCGATGACCAGGCCAGGCTGCGTGCCGAACCGGAGCTCATGGCCACCGCCGTGGAGGAGTTCCTCCGCTTCTACAGCCCCGTCACCATGGCGCGCTCCGTCACCAGCGACGCCGAGGTCCGCGGGTGTCCCATGAAGGCGGGGGACAAGATCCTCATGGCGTTCCCGGCGGGCAACCGTGACCCCGAGGTGTTCGCCGACCCCGACACGTTCCTGATCGATCGCGCCAACAACCGTCACTTCGCGTTCGGTTCGGGAATCCACCGCTGCCTGGGCTCCAACCTCGCCCGCATGGAGCTGCGCGTCGCCATCGAGGAGCTCATCACCCGGATCCCGACCTTCGAGCTGGCCGACCCCGACGCGGTGACCTGGTCGGGCGGACAGGTCCGCGGACCACGCCGGGTGCCGATCCGCTGGTAGCGCCGTCGCGCTTCAACAACCGCTCACCATCAGAGGGGGACACAGGGCCATGGCAATCACCGACCGCACTCCCAAGAGACACGTTGACAAGGACGAGCTGCGCCGCAAGTACCGAGCCGAACGGGACAAACGGCTCAGAGCTGACGGCCTGGCGCAGTACCGCAGGATCGACAGCGACCTCGCCCGCGATCCGTACCTGCCCGTGGAACCACGTGAGCCGCGGACCGACCACGTGACCTTCACCTTCATCGGTGGCGGGTTCGCCGGCCTGGTGACCGGCGCCAGGTTGCACGAGGCCGGCGTCCGCGACGTGCGGATCATCGACAAGGCCGGGGACTTCGGCGGCACCTGGTACTGGAACCGATACCCGGGCGCGCAGTGCGACACGGCCTCGCTCGTCTACCTGCCGCTGCTCGAAGAGACCGGGCACATGCCCACCGAGAAGTACGCGCACGCCCCGGAGATCCTCGAGCATTGCCGGCGAATCGGCCGCCACTACGACCTCTACGACGGAGCGCTGTTCCACACCGAGGTAACGGCGTTGACCTGGGACGATCAATCCCGCGTGTGGAGGGTGCGCACCAACCGTGGCGATGACTTCACGTCGCAATTCCTGGGCATGGGAACCGGTCCGCTCCACGTCGCCAAGCTGCCTGCCATCGACGGCATCGATTCGTTCCGCGGGCATGCCTTCCACACGAGTCGCTGGGACTACGACTACACCGGCGGCGGCCCGGACGGCGAGCCGATGTCGCTGCTCGCCGACAAGCGGGTCGCCGTCATCGGCACCGGCGCCACCGCCGTGCAGTGCATCCCCCACTTGGCCCGGGATGCGGGCGAGCTGTATGTGTTCCAGCGCACCCCGTCATCGGTGGACCGGCGGGGAAACGAGCCGATCGACCCTGACTGGTTCGCGAGCATCGCCGAACCGGGATGGCAGCAGCGATGGTTGGAGAACTTCACCGCCAACACGATGGGCGGATTCGGTGCGGGCGGCGACGAGGATCTCGTCGACGACGGTTGGACTGACATCTCCCGGCGGGTGAAGGCCAAGATCACCGAGAGCATGTCCTCAGGTGCCGAGCTCGGTCCCGGGATGCTGCTCGACGCGTTCGAGGACGCCGACTTCGAGAAGATGGAGGAGATCCGTGCTCGCGTCGACGACGTGGTCCACGCTTCGGGCACCGCCGACGATCTCAAGGCCTGGTACGGCCAGCTGTGCAAGCGTCCTTGCTTCCATGACGAGTACCTGGCCGCGTTCAACCAGCCCAACGTCACGTTGGTGGACACGGACGGCAAGGGGGTCGAACGCATCACCGAGGCGGCCGTCGTCGTCAACGGTCGGGAGTTCGAGGTCGACTGCATCGTTTGGGCGACGGGGTTCGAGGTCGGTACCGACTTCACCTCACGGGCCGGATTCGATCCGGTCGGCCGCGACGGCATCCGACTCAGCGACTACTGGGCCGGCGGCATGCGAACGCTGCATGGCATCCACGTGCACGGATTCCCGAACGCGTTCATCGTGCAGCTCACTCAGGGCTCGAACCACATCGCCAACGTCCCTCACAACATGACCGAGACCGGCACGACAATTGCCTGCGTGGTCGGCCACGCCGCCGCCAACGATCACAGCGTCGTCGAGGTCTCCGCCGAAGCCGAGGAGGCATGGATCCAGCGGCTCCTGGGCGGCCAATCGTTGCTGCGTGATCTCACGCGCGGCGACGGGGCCCAGGGACTGAATCTTCCCGGCTCGTTGGAGTGCACCCCCGGCTACTACAACAACGAGGGGCGGGAACCGACAGCGGCGCAGCGCTACAACTTCTTGGGGTTCCCCGGCGGCCCGCTCGCGTACTTCGACTACATCGACAGGTGGCGAACCTCAGGCGACTTCGAGGGACTCACGTTCACCTGACGGTGCGCCGGGGGTCTGCTCGTGATCGGGCGCCAGGTTGAGTCGAGCGCTGTGAGCCCCGGATGGGTGGTATGGGAGCGCTTCGGTGGACTATCGGAAGGCGTCTTGACGTCGATGGAGATGCGATCGCGAGCACGGCTCGGGCCGTGCCCCGTGGAGTGGTGGAAGTAGGTCTGTGACCCTTGGCTTCGCCGGGCCAGGTTAGGCGGCCGGCAGTTCTCGGGTGTCGGTCGTGGTGATCTCCTCGGTCGGGGTGTCGATGGCGGCCATGGATTCTTCGGAGAGGTAGCGGCGTTCGGCGATGGCCCAGTCGTCGTGTTGATCGAGCAGGACGGCGCCGACGAGTCGGATGACGGAGGCGTCGTCGGGGAAGATCCCGACCACGTTGGAGCGTCTCTTGATCTCCTTGTTGATCCGCTCGAGCGGGTTCGTCGAGGCGATCTTGCGCCAGTGGGCTCGGGGGAAGGCTGTGTGGGCCAACACGTCGCCCTCGGCGTTCTCCAAGATCGCGGCCGCCTTGGGGAACTGGCCCTCGAGGATCCGGACCACCTCGTGCAGCTGTGCCCGGCAGGCTTCGGGGGTGGGTTGAGCGAAGATCGTTCGGACCGTCGCGGCGACCATGTCCTTGGACGCCGAGGGCACAGTGCCCAAGATGTTGCGCATCAGGTGGACCTTGCATCGCTGCCAGCCCGCGCCGGCGAACACCCTGGGGATCGAGGCCTTCAGGCCGGCGTGCGCGTCGGAGATCACCAGGCGCACGCCAGCGAGGCGGCGGTCCTTGAGGCCGCGCAGGAACGCCGTCCAGAACTGTGAGCGATCAGCGGATGTCGCGATCGGGGATCAGCGAAAGTCGCGGTCGGGTG
>CAZYKR010000082.1:7592-15282 GCA_964648005.1 uncultured Iamiaceae bacterium | reverse complement strand
CACGACATCCCGCTCACGGTCTGCTGGGAGGACGAGCACCTCGCCGTCATCGACTACGTCAAACGCCGGTTGCCTCGGAGCACGGCGCCGTCCCTGGACCCGCAAGGAGCACCAGCACCATGACCACCATCGACGCCCCCGCGATCGACCACGACGCCCTGCGGGCCAAGTACGCCGCCGAGCGCGACAAGCGCATCCGGCCCGACGGCAACCAGCAGTACATCGAGCCCAAGGGGAAGTTCGCCCACTTCCTCGACGACCCCTACGTCGAGCGCGTCGAGCGGGAACCGCTCCACGACGAGGTGACGGTGGTGCTCATCGGCGGGGGGTTCGCCGGGCTGTGCACGGGTGCCCGGCTCAAGCAGGCCGGCATCGACGACGTGCGCATCATCGAAGGCGGTGGCGACGTCGGGGGCGCCTGGTACTGGAACCGCTACCCGGGCGCCATGTGCGACACGGCGGCGATGATCTACCTGCCGCTGCTCGAGGAGACGGGCCACATGCCGTCCAAGAAGTACGTCTTCGCCCCCGAGATCTTCGGCCACGCCCAGCGCATCGCCCGCACGTTCGGGCTCTACGACAACGCCCTGTTCTCGACGGCGGTCGAGTCGCTCACCTGGGACGCCGACGCGTCGCGCTGGATCGTGCGCACCGATCGTGGCGACGAGATCCGGGCCAAGTACGTGGCGATGGGCACCGGGCCGCTGCACCGGCCCAAGCTGCCCGGCATCGAGGGCATCGAGTCCTTCGAGGGGCATGCCTTCCACACCAGCCGCTGGGACTACGACTACACCGGCGGCTCACCCGACGGGGCACCGATGGACAAGCTGGCCGACAAGCGCGTCGGCATCATCGGCACCGGCGCCACCGCCGTGCAGTGCATCCCCCAGCTGGCCCGCGACGCCGCCGAGCTGTTCGTGTTCCAGCGCACCCCGTCGTCGATCGACGTGCGCAACAACCACGAGATCGACCCCGAGTGGTTCGCCACGCTCGGACCGGGCTGGCAGCGCGAGTGGCTGTTCAACTTCGCCACGCTGCAGACGGGTGGCTTCGCCGACGAGGACCTCGTCAAGGACGGCTGGACCGACATCGCCCAGCGCATCCGCGACCGGGTGATCGCCGAGATGTCCAAGCCCGGGGCCGAGGTCGGCCCGGACCTGATCGCCCGGGCCTTCAGCGACAGCGACGACGAGAAGATGACCGAGATCCGCGCCCGGGTCGACGCCGTCGTCGCCGACCCCGCCACCGCCGAGGCGCTCAAGCCGTGGTACCGCCAGCTGTGCAAGCGGCCGTGCTTCCACGACGAGTACCTCGACGCCTACAACGTCGAGACCTGCCACCTGATCGACACCGACGGCAAGGGGGTCGACCGCATCGACGCCACCGGCGTGTGGGTCGGCGACCAGCACTACGAGCTCGACTGCCTCGTGTTCGCCTCCGGCTTCGAGGTCGGCACGGAGTACTCGCGCCGTTCGGGGTATGAGACCTACGGCGTCGACGGGCAGGCGCTGTCGGACCGCTGGGCCGACGGCATGCGCACGATGCACGGCCTGCACGTGCACGGCTTCCCGAACCTGTTCATCATCGGCATGAACCAGGGCGCCAACCTGATCTCCAACATCACGTCGAACCTCGTCGAGGCCGGTTCGACGATCGCCGCCGTGGTGGCGCACGCCGAAGAGACCGGCGCCGAACAGGTCGAGGTCACGGCCGAGGCCGAGGACGCGTGGATCGCGCTGCTCGAGGGCTCGTCGATGGCGTTCCTGGGCAACGCCGACTGCACGCCCGGCTACTACAACAACGAGGGCGGGCCGATCGGACCCAAAGAACGCCTCAACGCCAGCGGCTACCCCCAGGGCCCGGTGGCGTTCTTCCAGTTCATCGAGGAGTGGCGCACGTCCGGAGACTTCGACGGGCTGGCCTTCACGCCCCGTTCCTGAGCACGACGGCCACGGCGCGCACGGCGCGCGCCGTGGCGTCGCCGTCGCACGCCGCAGCCGCGGCGGTGAGCTCGGCGGCCAACGCACGATGCGCCTCGCCGTCTGCCTCGGCGAAGCGCCACCGCCGGGCCTGGGCGCCGATGGCGGGTTTGCCATCGGCCGTGGGGTCGAGGCCGGTGGCAGCGAAGACTCGGCAGTCGTAGGTGCGGCACGTGCGCGGGCGGTGGTCGTAGATCGTGCAGCCGTGCGCCCCCAGCATCGGGCAGCGGCCGTCGGCGTCGTAGCCGAGGATCCGGTGCCCGGCGGGTAGGCCGGGCGCCGGCACCAGCAGCTCCGCCGGCAGGTGCGCCAAGGCGTCGGTCTCGTCGGGCGCCACGTGCACGAACTGGTGCGAGCGACAACACGCCGTGCACGAGCCGCACGCCACGTCGGCGTCGGCGTCGCCGCGTAGCGCTGCCGCCATGGCCTCGAGCCACGCCGGCAGCGTCGAGGTGTCGAGCGGTTCGTCGTCCACGGCCTGCAACCTAGAGCTACGGTCCGGCCATGACCGAGGCGGCGGCCCCCGACCACCCGCGACCGGACCGTCGCCGCGACCGTTGGCTGGGGCTCGACGGGCCATGGGCGTTCTCGTTCGGCGAGCCGACCTTCGACCGCACGATCGCCGTGCCGTTCGCGCCCCAGGCGGAGGCCTCGGGCGTCGGCGACCGTGACCTGCACGAGGTGCTGTGGTACCGGCGCCGCTTCGTGCCGCCGCCGTGGTCGGCGGGGGAGCGCGTGCTCGTCCACGTCGGTGCCGTCGACCACTCGGCAACGATGTGGATCGACGGGCTCGAGGTCGGCGCGCACACCGGCGGCCACGTCCCGTGGACCGTCGACGTCACCGGCGCCCTGGCGGCCGGAGCGGACCACCACGAGCTGACCATCCGGGCCGTCGACGAGTACCGCAGCGATCAACTGCGCGGCAAGCAGACCGCCACGTTCCCGTTCATGATCCACTACACGGCCACCAGCGGCATCTGGCAGTCGGGGTGGTGCGAGGTCACGGGCGCCGCCTGGATCGACGAGGCCTGGGTCGTCGCCGACGCCGACGGCTCGCTGCGGGTGTCGGCGGACCTGTGCGGTGCCGTCGACGGTGCGTCGCTGCGGGCGACCGTGCACGGCCCGGCCGGACCGGTCGAGCTCACCGGCGCCCCCGTTGGTATCGAGGGTCGTATCGACGGCATCCGGCCGTGGTCGCCCGACGATCCGGCGCTCTACGACCTCGACCTGGAGATCCTCGGCGTCGACGGTGCTGTGCTCGATCGGGTGCACGGCCATGTGGGCTTCCGGACGCTGACGATCGACGGCGATCGCTGGCTGCTCAACGGCGCACCGCTGTATCAGCGGCTCGTGCTCGACCAGGGCACCTGGCCCGAGAGCCTGCTCACGCCACCGTCGACGCAGGCGTTGCTCGACGACCTGGCGGTGGTGCGTGCCCTGGGGGCCAACGGCGTGCGCAAGCACCAGAAGATCGAGGACCCGCGGTTCCTGTGGCACGCCGACCGGATGGGCGTGCTGGTGTGGGAGGAGCTGCCCTCGCCGTTCGGCCTCGCCAAGCTCACGGGTGCGCTCGGCGACGCCGCCGAAGTGGAGTGGACCGCCGCCATCCGTCGCGACCGCAGCCACCCCTGCGTCGTGGCCTGGGTGCCGATCAACGAGAGCTGGGGCGTGCAGGGCGTCCACCACCGCCCGGCGCTGCAGGACGTCGTGCGCCGCTTCGCTGCCGTCACCCGGCGGCTCGACCCGACCCGGCCCGTGGTCGACAACTCCGGGTGGGGCCACGTCGACACCGACGTGGTCGACGTGCACGACTACGACCAGGACCCCGACGGGCTGCGTCGACGGTGGACCGGCGTCGCCGAGCGCGGCTGGGTGCGTGCGCCGGTCGCCATCGCCGACGAGGCCCCGGACTTCGACCTGCGCCGCTGGCTGACCTTCGCCCAGGTGGACGACCCGGCCGCCGTGGACCCCGGTGAGCTGATGGACATGGTGCCGAACGTCGCCGTGTGGGCGGACGGTTGCGCGCCCGAGCCGGGGTCGGCCGGGCCGTTGCTGCTCTCGGAGTTCGGCGGCGTCGGGTACCGGGTCGGTGGCGACCCGACGGGCGACCGGTTCGACTACGCCGCCGCCGCCGATGCCGAGGACCTGCTCGAGCGGATGGTGGCCCAGATCCGTGCCGTCGAGTCCGTCCCCGAGCTGCGGGGCTGGTGCTGGACGCAGCTGCGCGACGTCGAACAGGAGATCAACGGGATCTGCGGTGCCGACGGCCGGCCGAAGGTGGACCTGGCTCGCCTGCGGGCCGCCATCGGTCAGCCGCCGGTGTAGGCGGCGCGCTGGGCGGTGACGAGCTCGACGATGTCGCCCATCGTCAGGTTGACGTCGACGAGGTGCAGGCCCCACTCGGGCGTGAGGTCGCCGGGAATGTCATCGGGTCGGGCGTCGGCGGGGTCGGCGTCGATACCGATCTCGAGGTAGGTGAAGCCGTCCTTGCTGACGCACTCGCCGGTGAGCATCCCGGGCACCTGGACGAACGGCGTCGTGATCTGCGCCGCCAGGTCGTCGCCGAGCCAGGCCGCCCCGGCGGGCAGGTAGGCGTCGAGCTCGGCGCTGCCCCCGGCGAGCGCCGCCGGGTTGGTGCAGAGCACCTCGCCGTCGCCGCCGCGGGGTCGGCCGAAGAACGAGCTCGCCGGTGGCGGGTCGGTGGCGCGAAACGAGGCGAACGACACGACGCAGCCGAGCTGGTCGTCGGTCCGGCACGCCGGCACGTTGGCGAAGTCGCCGCCGACGTCGGCCCCGGCGGGCACGGTCACCCCACCGCCGAGCAGGTAGGCGGCGAGCAGGTGGTCGAGCACCTCGGGCTGCTCGTCGATCTCCTCACGGATGAGCTGGTTGAGCATCCCCGCTCCCTGGGAGTGCCCGATCAGCACCACGCCGCGCCCGTCGTTGTCGTTGGCCAGGTACTGCTTCCAGGCGTCGAGGACGTCGCCGTAGGCGAGCGCGGCGCGCTCCTCACGCGACAGGTCGCTCTCGACGCTGCCCATCAGCGACTTGAGCGTGTTCTGGCGGTACACGGGGGCGAACACACGGCACTGGCTGCGCAGGCGCGCCGCCTGCTGGACCACGACGTTGCGCTCCTCGGGCCCCGGGCTCAGGTCGCTGTTCGCCGTGTCGTCGGCGCTGATGGTGGGGTAGACGTAGAAGCAGTCGATCGGCGCGTCGTCGACGGCCGGCTCGGCCTCGAGCACCTCGAGGCTGCCGTCGGTGCCGATCACGGTGGCGTCGAGGTCGCCGTGGCAGACGTCGTCGGCCATGTCGGGTCGGCACAGCCAGTTGGTTGTCCCGGCGTACACCTCCGACGTGTACGCCCCGTACGGATTGAACGGTGTCCGGTCCGGGGCGTCGCCGCCCGATGTCGAGCCGGTGGCGCTCGACGCTGCCGTGCCGGACGACGCGGCGGTGGTGGTCGGTGCCGCGGTGTCGGTGCTGGAACACGCAGTGGCCGCTCCCATCGCCACACCGATGAGCACGACCAGGACCCGACGACACCGCATCAGCCCAGGCTACCGGTCGATCAGTCGAGCTCGCCGACGGTGTGCGCCCACGAGCGCAGCTGGCGGATCCGCCGCTCGATGGTCGCGCCGAGCCACACGAAGGCGGCACCGGCTGCGGCGAACAGCACCCACCGCGGGACGAAGCTGGCGACGGGCCACAGCGTGTCGAAGGCCAGGATCACCAGCACCGTGCCGCCCACGACCACTGGCGCCTGCAGGCGGAAGCGGACGCCCACGAGGGTGACACCAGCGGACGCCGCGCTCAGGACCAGCGGTCGCATCACCGCGTTGCCGCCGAGCGCGAGCAGCAGCGTCGGCGCGAGTCCGAGCGCCAGCGCCGGACCGAACAGCAGCCACGACGACGTCTCCGGCCGGCGCCGATGCCCGACCAACCCCGCCGCCAGCGAGACGGCAGCGGCGGGGAGCGCGTACGCCTCGGGCACCTCGACGTCGGCGACGCCGAGCCAGGCCCACACCGCACCCAGCGCGGCGCCGGCGGCGGCCCACAGCAGGCAGCGGCGTCCGGGCGCGGCGGCCACGACGCCGAGCAGGGCGCTCAGCGTCGTGAGCGCGATCGCCATGCCGACCGGCTCGGTGTGCGCCCAGGCGAGGCCGACGACGGCTCCCGCCGCCCCGACCACCTCGACCACGCCACCCGTACGCCGACCGCGCAGCAGGTGCGCCCCCGCGGCCTGCACGCCGCCAGCCGCGCCGACCAGTGTCACGCCGAGGACCCACGGCGCCACGCCGGCGGCGGCGGCAGCGGTGGCGACGGTGGCCAGCAGGGCGGCGACGGCGACGCCGGCGAGCGCGTCGCGCAGCGCGGCGGCATCGAGCGCCCGGGTCGTCGCGGCTGCGGCAAGGGCCGCGAGCGCGAGGGCGCCGAGGAGGCTGACGGTCACCCACGGGTCGGAGCCCCATCCGGACATCGTCGTCGCCGGCGTGGCGGACACGACCGCCTCGCCGCCCACCGCCACGGCGAGGGCGCCGAGCCATCCGACGGCGCCGACGGGCAGGAGCGCGCTCGTGGCCGCCGGCGCACCGGTCGTCGCGCGCCAGGCGAGCTGTGGCGAGACGGCAACCAGGGCGCTCGCCAGGCTGCCGGCGACCGCGGCTGCCGCGGGCGCGGAGCCGCCGGCGGCGCTCACCGCGAGACCGGCGACGAGCACGGCCGTCAGACCTGCGGCGCCGAGGGCGAGCTGCGCCCGCGGGTCGTCGCGCAGCCGGACATACACCCCCGAGCACGCGGTGGCGACGAGCGCGAGCGACGCGACCGTCGCCCACCGCTGCGATCCGGTCACCCACCCATCGAGCGACGCCACGGCCGCCGACATGCCGATGATCGTCGACACCGCCACCACGCTGCGGTGCGTGCGACCGCCGCGCTCGGACCGGCCGTGCGACCAGATCGAGCCGACCACTACGACAGCGCTGGCGGCCACGACGGCGGTGGCGGCCCACGCCGGGGGCCCGCCCACGGCGGCGACGAGCAGTCCCGCCTCGACGGTCACGCCGGCCGACGCCACCGCCAGCAGCACGGCGCGCAGGCTCTCCTCGGGCGCGCGCATCGAGGCGACGACCGAGCCGACGGTGAGCGCGCCGAGCGCACCGATCGCCCACCACGGCTGTGCGGCCCACCCTGCAGCCGTCGGGCCGGAGGTGGCGAGCAGACCTTCGCCGAGGTAAGCGAGCGCGACCCCGGCGACGCCGGCCGTACCCGCGCTCGCGGCGAGGGCCACCCGTTGGGCGACATCGAGGTCGGCACGGCCGCTGCGCAGGACCACCGTCGACGCCACGAGCCCCACCGCGCCGAGTACCCCGAGCAGCAGCCCGACCGCGATCTGGTCGACCCCCGCGGCCACGGTGAGCAAGCTCAAGGCGAGCGCACCGCACGCGAAGCCTCCGGCGACCGCAGCGGCCCGGCTCGCCACGGCCCGAGCCTTGGGTGCCGACGCGGCTAGCCCGACGGCTACGACCGCGACGGCCGTCGCCGTCGCGAACGGCGCGGCGTCGGGCCATCCCGCCGCCGCCGAGACGAGCCCGACCGCCGCCGGCGCGGTCGCGGCGACGTCGATCGCGGGCCGCCGCTCGGCCAGCCGTGGCACCCACGCGGCGAGCACGACCGCAGCCGTGGCCGCCACGACCGTCGTTGCGCCGGCC
>CAZYKR010000082.1:0-7582 GCA_964648005.1 uncultured Iamiaceae bacterium | reverse complement strand
CGAGCCCGGCCGTCGACGTGCCGGCGGCCACGACAAGGCCGGCCAGCACGCCCCGCTCGGCATCGGCCACGGCAGCGGCGAAGGCGGCAGCGGCCACCACGGCGACGCCGGCGGCGCAGACCACGGTGAGCCAGGGGTCGTAGACCGCCCAGCTGATGGCGGCGAGCGCGAGCACCGTCGATCCGACAGCGCCGGCCGTGGCGACCTTGTCGAACGCCGGTCGTCGCACCAACCACAGCAGCAGCGCGCCACCGGCACACAGGTCGACGAGCGCAGCGGTGGCGACGGGCCATCCCGCGGTCACGGGAAGGACGAGCGCCGCCGCCGATCCGGCTGCGATCGCCAGCGACGCGGCATCGTTCGCCGCGAGCCGCGCGGGGCGGTCGTGCCGCTCGACCGCCGCCACGGCCACCGCTGCGCCGAGCGCCGCCCACACGACCGCCGCCCACCAGGCGCCGGTGAACGGGTCGGCGTGCGCCCCCCAGGCGCCGGTGGCGGCCGTGCCCGACACCTCGCCCGCAGCGCCGGCCCAGGCCTGGGTCCATATCGACGTCGAGGCGACCAGCGCGCCGGCGAGCACCACCGACGCCGGGATCGCGAGCAGGACCCCGCCGGCGGCGGCGACGACGGTGAGCCCGCGCTCGAGGACCGCGGGCGCGAACCGGGAAGCGAGCGCCATCGACACGACGAGCGCGGCGGCGACGATCGCCACACCGTCCGCGTCCAAAGGCCCCGCAGCCCCGGCGAGCAGGCCGAGGCCGATCGTCGCGGCGGCGCCGGCGACGAGCGCGTCCGCCGTCGTTGCGGATCGGCAGCGCGGGTGCGCCACGCGTGCGCCGATCGGTGCGAGCGCCACGGCGAACCAGGCGAGGCTGGCGCCGAGCCCGCCCCCGGAGGAGGTCGTGCCGGCGACGGCGAGCACGGCCGCCGCGCCGAACAGCGGCACCGCCAGCCATGACGCCGTCGCCGCCAGCCGCCGCCAGGTCGGGACCGACCACAGCAGCGCCCCCACGAGCACCGCCAGCGTCGAGACCAGGCTCACGCCGAGCGCGGCCACCGACAGCGGCTCGCTGAATTGGTCGCTGACGCCCGCGACCAGCGTGACCCCTGAGGCGGCGGCGAGCACCGGCGTCAGGTGCTGCTGCACGCGCAGGCGCAGCACGGACCACGTGCCGAGCGAGAGCCCCGCAGCGCCGGCCAGCCCGATGCTCCACCACAGCTCCTCGCCGAGGCCGGATGCCACCCCGGCGCGCCGGATGGCGTACCAGTCGACCAGCGCGAACGCCACGAACAGCACGCCGAACGCCTCGGCGGTGTTGGGGAGGCGACGGTGCAGCACGCCGGCACCCGCGGCGCAGATCGCCGTCACCCCGAGCAGGACCAGCGCCCGCTGCGCCTCGGTGAGGGTCTGCCAGGTGACCGAGGCGAACACGAGTGCGGCGATCGTCAGCAGGACCGTGCCCAGCCCGAGCAGCACGTTGCCCAGCGTCGCGGCCCGCCACTCGGGCGCGGTCGGCGTGGCGGCGCCGGTGGCGGCCTGCACCGGCGGCGGCGCGGACGGCGCCGGACCCGGCGGAGTCGGAGGCGGGGCCGCTGGCGTTACGCGCAAGTTCGGCAGGAGCGCGGCGCGCGCCGGTCCGAGCCCGTCGAGCTCGGCGCGAGCCGTGCGGACCGCCGTGTCGCTCGCGGCGAGGCGCTGCCGGAGTTCGGCGCTCAGGCGCTCGTGGTCGATGATCCACTGCTGCAGGTCGCCGGCGCGCCGGTCGATGGCGCGGAGGTCGCCGACGACCGGGTCGGTGAGCACGACACCGCATCGCGGGCACACCGCACCTGTCACGGGTCGCGAGCCACATCGTGGGCACCAGTCAGCGGCCTGGTCCATGCACCATCCCCATCCTCCAGTTCCAGGTGCAGCGTCCGCGCCGCGGCCGGGGCGGCACAGGGCCGAAGGTCCCTGGTCGCCTGCGTGGAATCGGTCACCCGGGTGACTCCCGCACGACGTGCCCGTGCGGTCCCTGTGGCATGGTGTCGGGCCGTGGCCACCCGCATCGTCATCTGTGACGACCACCCGCTGTTCCGCGGCGGCCTGGCGGCGGCGCTCGCCGCCGAGCCGGACCTCGCCGTCGTGGCCGAGGTGGGGTCGCTGGCCGAGTTGCACCACGTGCTGCCGACGGTCACGGCGGACCTCGTGCTGCTCGACGTCGACCTGCCCGACGGCGGCGGTGACGAAGCTGTCGCCGGCCTGGCGGAGACGGTCACGGTCCTCGTGCTGTCGGCGCACGACCAACCGGAGTTGGTGCGGCGCGTCATGCAGGACGGCGCCATCGGCTTCGTGCGCAAGGACACCGAGCCCACCGAACTGCTGCGCCTGCTGCGCCGGGCCGCCGAGGGACGGACGGCGTTGAGCGGTGACATGGCCCTGCGCGTTGCCGAGTCGTTGCGCCAGGCGCCCGGCGACCGGTCCTTCGCCGAGCGGTTCGCCGCCTTGTCGCCGCGCCAGCAGGAGGTTGTGGCCCTCGTCGCCGAGGGGCGGACGAACCGCGAGATCGGCGACGCCTTGTGTCTGAGCGAGGGCACCGTGAAGAACCACGTCACGCGCATCCTCGAGGTCATGGAGGTGACCGACCGGACGAAGCTGGCCGTGCTGGCCGTGCGCCACGGCACGGACGGCTGACCATGCCGATCGAGCTCCCGCCGGCCGCCTTCGTCTGGTCCCTGTTCGCCGTCACCACGTTGGGCGCCCTGCTGCGGCTGAGCTTCGAGAACCGCGAAGACCACTTCGTCCTCACGATCGCCGCCACCGTCGATGCGGCGCTGCTCGGTCGCTGGTCGCTGGCGCTGGTGTGGGGATCGGTCCTGCTGGCCATGCCGATGGTGCTGGCATGGAGCTTCGTCCCCGCCAACCGGGACCGGCTGGGTGGCCGCGGCGCGCGGCGATCGGTGCTGTGGATGGTGGTCTCGGCAGCGTCGATCTCCATCGGCTTCTTCTTCGGTGATCTCGTCTATGCCGTCGTCCTCGGCGGGACCTATCCCGTGCCGCTCGACGATCTGGGTCAGGTGCTGCGCGCCGGTGTCGGGGTGACGGTGGCGTGGCTCGGGACCATGTCGGTGCGGTTGCTGTCGATCCGGGCCGTGTCGGGTGGCCTCGATATCGGCGGCTTCGATCCGCTCGACAACGTGCTGATCCCGTACCTGATGCCGCTGATGGGCGGGTTCCCGCTGGTGGTCGCCGCCGTGGCGCTGTACGCGCCGAGCGAGCCGTGGCCGTCGTTGTTCATCCTGTGGTGGTGCGTGCCCCTGTTCGCCGCCACCGCCTTCGACCTCCACCGCCGGCGCCTGGCGCAGGAGCTGCGACGCGACCTGCTCGCCAAGCAGCGCCTGGCGGCGATCGGTGAGGTGTCGGCGCGCATCGTGCACCAGTCCCGACACCAGGTCGGCATCATGGGCTGGAGCATCCACCACCTGCGGCCCCTGGTCGGCCGGTCCGATCCGGAGGCCGTGGCGGTGGCCAACGCCGAGCTCGACGCGCTGGCCGAGGCGAAGGACCGCCTCGGCGCCATGCTGGCGTCGGAGCTGCTCGCCGAGCGGGCCACGACCACCGACGAGGCAGCGGTGCTGACGGCCCCGGAGGTGGCGCTCGCCGACCTCGTCGCCGACGTGGTGGCAGAGCTGGGACCGCAGGCGACGAGCGCCGGTGTCGAGCTCCGTGTCGACCTCGGCGCCGCCGGTGGCTCGCCGGCCGTGCCACCAGCGTTGCGCGACGTGGCGTTCAACCTGGTCGACAACGCCATCGACGCCGCGGCGTCCGAGGTGATCGTGCGCGTCGGACCGGGCCCGATCGAGGCGCTCGTGGTCGTCGACGACGGACCGGGGTTGGAGGGGAGCGTCGCCCGGCGCGCCTTCGAGCCCTTCTTCACGACGAAGGCGGACGGCACCGGCATGGGTCTCGCCATCGCCGATGCCGTCGTGGCGGAGCTCGGCGGCGATGTGGCCTACCGGCGCTCGGACGGTCGCACCGTCTTTTCCGTCACCCTGAGTGGTGGAGAGGATCCGCTACGTCACGAGACGTGACCAAGGTCATGGGTCGAACGTGACTCCCCACATCTTCCCCGCCTGTGATCGAGTTCACATACTGGCCATCTGTGCTCTGCGTCACACGCAGGGCGGACATCGAAGAGTCCAGGGGGTCCTGATGTCGCAACCGTCCACGTCTCGCCGTCGCAGCCGCTTTGCCATCCTGTGCAGCGCCATCGTCGCGGCGCTGGCGCTCCTCGGCGCCACCGCCTCGCCTGCCGGCGCGGCGTACCAGGTGGGCGGGGTGCCGGAGGCGCTGGCGAACTTCGTCTTCAGCCCCAACTCGGTCGCCGGTGCCAACAACTGGAACTGCAAGCCGTCGGCGGCGCACCCGACCCCGGTCGTGCTGGTGCACGCCACCGGCGTCAACCTCGGCACGAATTGGGTGGCGCTGGCCCCGATGCTGGCCAACGCCGGCTACTGCGTCTACGCCTTCAACTACGGCATGACCTGGCTCTCGGCCGGTCGGGTCGGTGGCCTGGGCGACATCCGCTCCTCAGCATCGGCGATGCGCTCGTTCGTGGACCGGGTGCTGTCGTCGACCGACGCCTCCAAGGTCGACGTCGTCGGTCACTCCCAGGGCGGCATGATGCCGAACTACTACATCAAGTTCCTGGGCGGCGCGAGCAAGGTGCGCACCATGGTCGGTCTGTCCCCGTCGAACCACGGCACGACACTCAGTGGGGTCGTCACCCTCGGGGCGTCGCTGAACCTGATCGGGTTCGCCAACGCCGTGCTGTGGGGCGTCGGCGTGCCGGGCCTGCAGCAGCAGATGGTCGGTTCCAGCTTCCAGAAGACGCTGTTCGGCTCGGGCGACACGGTGCCGGGCCCGCGCTACGTCGTGATCCAGACCAAGTACGACAAGGTGGTGACGCCCTACACCTCCGCCTTCCTGTCCGGTGCCGAGAACATCACCATCCAGGACCAGTGCCCGTCGAACCCGGTCGGCCACGTCGGGATGTTCGCCGACAGCCCGACGCTGCAGAACGTGTTGAACGAGTTGGGCGCCAACACCCCGGGCTTCCGGGCAACCTGCACCGGCTACGGCCTGCCCCTGTGACGGCGGCCGGGCCGCGGCACCGGTCGCAGCGCACGAGAACGCCAGTTGCTACGGTCCCGGTGATCGCGGATCGGGAGGAAACGACGTGAGCGACACCCAGCAAGGCCCCGACTGGTGGATGGCCTCGGACGGCAAGTGGTACCCGCCGCAGGAGGCACAGCCCGCAGCACAGCCGAGCCAACCGGTCGGACCGCCGATGGGGCAGCCGATGGGCCAGCCGATGGGTCAGCCCATGTACGGCGCCGCGCCCATCCAGACCAACAACTCCAACGCCACGATCGCGCTCGTGCTGGGCATCGTCGGCATGGTGTTCTGCGGCCTGTTCACCGGCATCCCGGCCATCATCATCGGGTCCAAGGCCCGCAAGGAGATCCGTGAGTCCGGCGGTGCCCAGGGCGGCGACGGCATGGCGCTCGGCGGTGTGATCCTCGGCTGGGTGTCGACGGTGCTGTCGATCATCGGCGTCGGCATCTGGATCATCGCCGTGGTGGCCATCGGGACGACCGCGACCTCGATCGACGGCGACATCAACTCGGACCCGTCCGACGGCGTGTGCAACTACGACCGGTTCATCCAGGACCCCGACTGCTGACCGGCGCCAGCCGCCCGCCACGGTTCGAACCTGCCGGCGCCGATGCGCCAGACTCTGTCGACTCATCCCCGACGCCGAATGAGGAGCCATGGGCTATCAGGTCTGGATCGATCAGGATCTCTGCACGGGTGACGGCATCTGCGCCGAGATCGCGCCCGACGTGTTCGTGCTGCTCGACGACGGGCTCGCCTACGTGAAGGACGGCAGCGGCACCAAGAACGATCCCGGCGGCCCCAAAGGCATCGTCGACGTGCCCGACAGCCAGCTCGACGGCGTGATCGACTCAGCCGAGGAATGCCCGGGCGAGTGCATCTTCATCGAGGTGGCGGGCTGACCCACAGCCGCACGAGGTCGCGCAGGCGATCGATGCCCACCCCCGAGTGGGCGCTCACCCACACGATGTCGCCACGCTCGAGGCCGCAGCCGGCCGCCAGGTCGCGCTTGCGGCGCTCGCGCTTGGCCGAGCGCACCTTGTCGTGCTTGGTGGCGACGACCGTGTGCGGCACCCGGTGCTCGCGCAGCCAGTCGAGCTCGGCGACGTCGAGCTTGGTCGGGCCCACCTCGCCGTCGACCAGCACCATCGCCATCACCAGCTCGTCGCGCCGGAGCAGGTAGTCGTCCACCATGTCCTGCCACGCCGCACGCTCAGCCTTCGACACCTGGGCGTAGCCGTAGCCGGGACAGTCGACGACCGTCGCGTCCTCGTCGAGGGCGAAGGCGTTGAGCAGCCGGGTCCGGCCCGGCTTCTTCGAGGTCTTGGCGACGTCCTTGCCGCCGGAGAGCGCGTTGAGCAGCGACGACTTGCCGACGTTGGACCGGCCGAGCACGGTCACCTCGGCTCGGGTCTGGGGCAGGTGGTCGACGTCGGGCGCCGAGGTGAGGAAGCGCAGGCGAAGCGGCGGGTTGGTCATGGTCAGGCGGTGCCGCGCAGCAGGCGCCCGGCAAGGGCGCCGGTGTGCTCGCCGCCGGAGATGCACACCTCGCCGTTCACGAGCGTGTGGTCGATGCCGTGGGCTCGCTGGATGAACCGGGCGGCACCGCCGGGGAAGTCGTGGACGATCTCGGGCAGGGGCAGCGCCAGCGCCTCGAGGTCGATGACGTTGACGTCGGCGAAGGCACCGGGGGCGAGCACGCCCCGTCCGGGCAGCCCGACGAGCCCCGCCGTGTCCGAGGTGAGGCGCCGCACGCCCTCCTCGAGCGGGATCAGACCCCGATCGCGCACCCAGTGGGCGAGGAAGTAGGTCGGCTGGGAGGCGTCCATGATCTGGGTGGCGTGGGCGCCGGCGTCGGCCAAGCCCATGATCGTGACCGGTGAGGTGATCTGGCGGGCGATGGCGTCCTCGTCGTCGTTCATCACCGGCCAGTTCACGAGCGCCCGTCCGTCCGAGGCGTCCATGGCGTCGAGGTAGGCGGCGACCGGTGAGGTGTGGCCGGCGCGGGCGATGGCGGCGAGCGAGTCGGCGGCGTCGTAGACGTAGCGGGCGGGCGCATCCGCCGGCATCAGGTACATCCGCTCGAACGGTTCGACGGCCTTGTCGGCGCCCTCGGCGCAGAGCGCGGCGCGCACCTGCGGGTCGCGGATGGCGGCGAGGCGGCCGGCGAGCGGCAACGGCGCGATGGCCTGCCACGACGGGAGGTCGTCGACCAGCGTGTTGGCGGCGAAGCTGAACAGCACACCGACGCTGCGCGGCGTCATCTGCGGCCGCAGCTGCGCCCCGGTGCGGTTGGCCTCCTCGGCCAGGGCCAGCACCCGCAGGTAGTGGTCGCCGAGCGACCGGATCTGTTGCAGGTTGAACGTGAACGGGCGGCCGGTGGCGCGGCTGAGCTCGGCCATCCACGCCACCTCCTCCTCGACG
>CAZYKR010000081.1:0-15562 GCA_964648005.1 uncultured Iamiaceae bacterium | reverse complement strand
CCGAGCCGGCGAGCATCGCCAGCGGGTTGTCCTCGCCGGACGTGCCGGCCGGGCCCTGCGGGTCGTCGGTCATCGGATCCCCCGGTGCGCCACGGTGCCGACGCTACCGGCCGGGAGGGGTCTCGGCCTGCGATCCCTCGTGGCGCGCCCGACGGCGGCGGTCGCGCAGCCGACGCAGGCGCCGCACGACGAGCGGGTCGTAGTCGTAGGCGTCCGGGGACTCCAGCAGCTCGTTGAGGATCTGGTAGTACCGCGTCGCCGACAGGTCGAACCGATCGCGGATGAGCGCCTCCTTCGGGCCGCTCTCACTCCACCAGGTCCGCTCGAAGTCGAGGATGGCTCTGTCGCGGTCGGTCATCTCCACGGCGGTACACCCTGGCCGCTGCCCCCACCGGAATCAAGCACCCTCGGACCTCTAGCATCCGAGGAGATGACGAACGACGACGCAGCACCCGGGCCGGACGGCAGTCCGACGCCCCGGGACGCATCACCGGACGACCCTGTGGTGCGCGTGGCGCCGGCGGACCAGACGACCGGCGACGACGACACCGACGACGACCTGCTCGACCGGCTCAGCGGCCTGTGGCCGACCGTCATCCCACGGCCGACGAAGACGCAGCTGCTCGCCCTGGTGCTGATCACGTTGCTGTCGCTGGGTCCGGTCCTGGCGTTGTTCACGATCATCAACACCGACGTCGAGCCGGTCGTGACCCTCACCGACGAGGGATCGGCCCCGACGGGCGGCGCCCACGTGGCCGTCACCGCCACCAACATCGGTGCCACCGCGGGCGAGCTGCGCATCAGGGTCCTGGTCGAGCCCGATCCGGCGACGCTGGTCAACGGACGACCGGCGAGCGAGCTGACCCTGACCGTCAACGACGCGCGCGGCGACTCGACCAAGATCCTGCCCGCCGGACAACCGATCGTCCCGGCCGAGTTCACGTTGGCGCTGACCGATGGCTCGGTGCGCCAGTTCCCGTTCGACGCGTACACCGCGCCGCTGTTCGTGCTGCTCACCGCCGAACAGGACGGCGAGACCGTCATCGTGCCGATGGCGCTCGAGCTGCGCTCGGCCGTGGACGGCTTCGCCCTGACCACGACGATGCCGGCCGACGCCGAGCCGAACGACGCCGCCGTGCGCGAGGCCACGTTCGACGCGCGCCGAGCCACCACGACCGTCGTCTACGTCGTGTGGATCATGATCCTGATGTACGGCCTGGCCATCTCAGGCGTGCTGTTGCTGTGGGCGGTGGTGATCCGACGTCTCGAGGTGCCGATCTGGGCGTTCGGCCTCTTCGTCGGTGTGCTGTTCGCCCTCCCGCCGCTGCGCCTCGCCCTCCCCGGCAACCCACCGCTCGGCGTGCTCGTCGACTACGTGTCGTTCTATTGGGCGGTGACGATCGTCGGCATCACCCTGCTGTGGCTCGTCGCCGTCGGCATCCGGCAGCACCGCGCCACGGCGGAGCAGCGGGCGCAGGCGCGCACCGAGATCGACCACCAGCTCGACGCCCGCTCGACCGCCGAACACGCCGCCATCCGAGTCGGTGAGGAGCCGACGACGCGGTGATCTACCCTCGATCCGGCTCGCCCGAGTAGCTCAGCTGGTCAGAGCAACCGCCTTGTAAGCGGTAGGTCGTGGGTTCGACTCCCACCTCGGGCTCTGCCGTCGACGCGCCGGTGGGACCGACCTCGCCCTCAGGTGCCCGGGCGCAGCGTCACCGGCCGCAGCACGGGTGCATCGTCCGACCCGGTGACCTCGTACAGGTCGACCCGATGCTGGCCGACCCCCAGCGCCTCCTCCGGGAGCAGGCCCCAGAAGCTGGGCGTCCGCCCGGGGACGACAGCGACCGGTCCGGTGAGCACGACGGTCCCGTCGACGGCGACGGCCACCGATCCCGACGGCACGTCGTCGAAGCCGGCCAGCACGAACGCCGGGACCGGGGCGTCCGGCGACACGGTGCGGTCCTGTCCCGCGAAGGCGATCGTCCCGGTGGGCGGATCCGCGTCGTCGACGGTCAGTTCGGCCACCTCGGCGCCGATCAGCGGGGCGCCGCCCGGCAGCTGCTGCACGGCGGCCTCCCCGGCGAGATCTTCGAGCAGCTCCGCGTTGCGGGTCACCCGGTCGTCGAAGGTCACGGACTCCAGCTCGGCCAGTCCGTCGGCGCCCGCCGCCACCTCGTCCAGCCAGACCGGCCGGAAGCGGTGGGGCCGGCCCTCGGTCGCACCCTCGTCGAGCAGCGAAACGCCGTCGACCGCCCAGGGGATGTCGATGCCGACCGCGTCGGCGATCGTCGGCATGACGTCGACCGTCTGCACCGGCGCGTCGTCCACCCGGGACGCCGTCTGTCCCGGCAGCTTCACGAACAGCGGCACGTAGGCCACCTGATCGGCAGTGGCATCGGTGATGGCACGGAAGGGCGCGCCGCCCGCGAACGCAGCGCCGTGGTCGGCGGTGACGATCACCAGCGCATCGTCGAAGCGGCCGGTCGATTCCAGCCGGTCGAGCAGTTCGCCCAGCAGCAGATCGGTCGCCTGGAGCGAACGCAGGTGGGCCTGGTGCGCCGCGCCCGCGGCCAGGTCGTGCAGCCAGTGGTTGCCGTCGGCCAGCCCGGGCGGCACGTCCGGACCGTCGTGGGTCGCCGTCGACGGCAAGGCGGTCCACGGCTGGTGCGGCAAGCCGACGTGCACCACCTCGAGTGACGGCAGCTCGCCCTCGGCCTCGATGCGCGCCTCGATCGAGTCGGTGACCTCACGCAGCAACTCCATCCGGCCGGTGGACGACCCGACGCTTTCGAACTGGAGGCGCACCTCGACCTCCTCGAACGGTGAGGTCCGCTGCCACAGCACACGACCGGCGACACCGAGCAGCCCGCCCACTCGCTCGATCGAGGACGGGAGCTGCTCGCTCGCCGGGCACAGCTCCTCCGGGCAGATCCGTGTCGCCGTCTCGTGCACGTCGAGGTCGTAGGTGGTCCCGAGCAGGCGGAACAACGAGTCCGGATGGTCCGTCGCCATGGGACCCAGCTCCGGTTCGGGGTAGCGGCCGGTGAAGATGCTGGGGACGGCGAGGACCGTCCAGCTCGCGACGGCGGTGGCGTTGCGATACCACGTCGAGGTGTCGGCGAGCCGAGCGAACGCCGGGACCCGCTCGGCGTCCATCGTGCCGTCGGGCCGCAACAGCGACAGGGCGGGCAGCTCGTCGAGCACCACCACAACCACGTCCGGTGGCCGCGCCGGCAACGCCGCGAGGTCCACGGGCTCGGCCGGCGGGGCGAACGCCACCCGGCGCACCGGCGAGAGCGCGAGGAACGACACCAGGAACACCACGCAGGCCACCGCCAGGTAGCGCAGCCACACCCGCAGCGGCGGCATCGTGCGGTAGAGGCGGGCGAACAGCACGGCCACCAGCACCGCCACCCCCAGCAGCACCCACGAGGCCCCCGACGCGGCGTCACCGACCAGCTGGAGCACGAACGCGCCGAAGAGCACGCCGAGCACGGCCGGGTGCAGGATCCGCAGCACGGCAGGTCGCCACGCGGCAACGGCCTCCTCGATGGCGAAGAGCAGCGCCGGCGGGATGCACAGCACGGCGAGGGCGAACACGATCACCTCGGGTGCGCCGACACGTCGAGCCACCAGTTCGGCGACGTTGGACCCGACCACGGCGAAGACGGGTTGGGCGACGGCGAGCCCGCACATGGTGAACAGCTCGATGGCGCGGCCGCGCCGATCCGCCACCCACGGCCATCGACCCATTCGGGGGCGCGTCCCGGTGGCGGCGCTGGTTCCGGCTCCCGGATCGCTCATCACGACGCCACCGGTGCCAGGGCCGGTTCCGTCGCGCCCTCCGCCACCACGTACACGTCGACCCGATGGGTGCCGGGCGTGAGCCGGTCGATCGGCAAGTACCCCCACAGCCCGCCGTCGGGCGTCGTCGCACCGGCGAGGACCACGCGACCGTCCAGCGCCACCGCCAGCGTCCGTCCTCCGCCTCGATCGAGCTGCACCTCGACGAATGCCGGGATCGGCGCGTCGTCCGAGACGAGGAGGTCCCTGTCCCCCGGACCGACCGATACCACGACATCGGACTGCGACTCGACCGCCAGATCGTCGACCGCCCGCCCGACCAGGTTCGCCGGCGATCCCGGCAGGCTCCCGAGCGCCACCTCGTCGGCACCCGACGCCACCAACGCCTCGTTGCGCGCCAGGCGCGCGTCGAAGCTGTCCCGGAGCTCGACGGTGCCCGACGACGTCGCCGGCAACCGATCACGGAACAACGGATGGAAGGCGCGCGGCGAGGCCTGCACCGCCTCGGGGTCTCGCAGCGAGGTCCCGTCGACCGCCCACGGGATCGGGATGCCGGCGACGTCGGCGATCGTGGGGACGACGTCCACGACCTCGGCCGGCAGGTCGCTCACGGCGCCGACCCGCTGGCCGGGCTCCTTGATGAACAGCGGCGGATACGCCACCTGGTCGACGGTGGCCTCGGTGGCCGCCCGGAAGGGCTCGCCGCCGACGAAGGCCACGCCGTGGTCGGCCATCACGACGAGCATCGTGTCCTCGAGCATGTCGACGGCACGCAGGTGCTCGAGCAGCTCGCCGACGAGGTGATCGGTGGCCTCCAGGTTGAGGAGGTGGGCTTGGCGCCCCGCCGCAGCTGCCAGGTCGTCCGACCACGCCACCCCGTCGGGCAGGCCGGGCGGGACGGGTGGTCCGTTGTGCGGCTGGGTCGACGGCGTCAGGGTCCACGGCTGGTGCGGCAGGCCGATGTGGGCGACGTTGAGCGTGGGACGGGCGCCGGGCTCGATCGAGGCGATGAAGTCCTCGAACACCGCCGCGTGGCCGACACCCGTGGCGGTCGGGCTGAAGAACTGCACGTCCACGGCTTCGGCGCCGGGTGTGGTGCGATCGACCAGGACACCGGCCGCCAGGCCGATCAGGTCGCGCACGTGCGTCACCATCCCGGCGCCCGGCGACGCCGGAGGGCACAGCGACTCCGGGCACAGCAACGTGACCGACTCGTGCACGTTGCGGTCGTACGCACCCCCGAGCAGCGTGTAGAGCGACTGTGGGTGATCGACGGCGACCGGCCGCGTGTCCGGGTCGGGGTAGCGGCCCGTGAAGATCGACGGTGCCGCCATCGTCGTCCACGTCGAGGTCGTCGTCGTGTCCCGGTACCACGTCGACATCGAGGCCAACTCGGCGAAGGCCGGGAACCGCTCGGCGTCGATCGACCCGTCCGGGCGCAGCAACGACAGCGTCGGCAACTCGTCGAGCAGGACGACGACGACGTCGGGGCGATCGGCCGCCTCGGGCGCCGCGACGACGTCGAGGCGTGGGGCGAACACGACCCGCCGGACCGGTGAGAGCACCAGGAACGACACCAGGAACAGCACGGGCGCGACGGCGAGGTAGCGGAGCCACAGCCGGACGCCGGCCTTGGTCGTGGCGAAGTAGCCGAGGGCGACGCCTGCCGCTGCGGCCGCTGTGAGCAGCACCACGGGCGACCGCACGTCGCCGTCGCCGACGAACTGGAGCACGGCGGCCGCCATGGCCAGCCCCAGCAACGTCGGGTGCACCACAGCCACCGCGCGCGGCCGCACCAGACGCACGAGCTCCTCCACCCCGAGCAACACCGCCGGCGGGACGGTGACGACGAGCAGGGCGAACACCACGACCTCGCCGATGCTCAGCCGGCGGCTCACGAGGTCGGCGGTGTTGGCGCCCAGCACCGAGAAGATCGGCTGGGCGACGGCGAGGCCGCACATCGTGAACAGCTCGATTCCCCGACCGCGACGGTCGCGCACCCACTGTTCCGCCGTATCCATCGGCCCGCAGCGTAGGAGGCGTCTCGACCGCACGTCGGTCGCTGCCGTCTGCAGCGCCGCTGCGGAGCTCAACCCCGCGAGCGCACCTCGAACGGCCGCAGCTCCTCCGCCCCCGGTTCGCCGAGCACCTCGTACACCGCCACCTCGTGCGACCCCTCGGACAGCGTCGCCTCGGGCAGCAGCCCCCAGAAGCTGGGCTGGAGGCCGTCGACGACCGCCGCGGCCGCGGTGAGGGCGACCCGGCCGTCCACGGCGACGGCGATGCTGCCTGCGGGAGGGTGGTCGAACCCGATGAGCACGAACGCCGGAATCCGTTCGCCGGGACGCACCACGCGCTCGCGACCGCCGAAGCCCAGGGTGGCGCCACCAGCCGATACGGGGTCCACCCGGAGGTCGGCGACGTCGGCACCCACGAGGTCCCGTCCACCGGGCAGGGTCGCCAACGCCTCGTCGCCGGCCACCTGCTCGATCACGGATCGGTTGCGGCGGACGCGCTCGTCGAACGGCACGGCGTCGATGACCGCGAAGCCGTCGGGTCCCGCGTCGAGTGCATCGATCCAGATGGGTCGGAAGCGCTGCGGGGACTCGGCCACCGCCGCCTCGTCCCGCAGCGACACGCCGTCGAGCTCCCATGGGGCATCGATGCCGACGACGTCGGCGATGGTCGGCACGATGTCGACGGTCTCGGCGGCGATGTCGCTGCTGGTGCCGATGCGCTGGCCCGGGTACTTGATGAACAGCGGCGGGTAGGCCACCAGGTCGGCGTTCTCCGGCGCCATCGCCCGGTAGGGCACGTCCGGGTCGAACGCCACACCGTGGTCGGCCGTCACCACCAGCATCGTGTCGTCGAGCTGTCCGGACGCCTCGAGGTGCTCGAGCAGCTCGGCGAGGAGCTGATCGGTCGCCTGCGTGGCGTACACGTGCGCCTGGCGGCCGGCGCCGGCGGCGAGCTCGTGCAGCCACGAGTACCCGTCGACCAGTCCGGGCGGCGTGTCGGGCCCGTCGTGGGGCGCCGTGGACGGCAGCATCAGATACGGCTGGTGCGGGAGACCGACGTGCAACACATCGAGCGAGGGTCGGTCCCCCGGCTGCACCGACTCGATGAAGGCCCGGAACTGGTCGGGCCGCGACGCCGCCGGGCCCGAGGCCTCGAACTGCATGCGCCGCTCGACCGCTTCGAACGGGGAGGTCCGCTGCCGGACGATCTGTCCGGACAGCGTCAGCAGCCCCTGCACCTGGCGGAGCATCGACGGCCGTGCACCGGCGTCGGGACACAGCGAGTCGGAGCACAGCCGGGTGACCGACTCCCACACGTTGAGGTCGTGACTGCTGCCGAGCAAGGTGAAGACGGATTCGGGGTAGTCGGCGGCCATCGGTCCGAGCTCGTAGGCCGGGTAGGTGCCGCTCAGCAGGGACGGGACCGCCAGCACCGTCCACGCCGACGAGGTCGTGGCGTTGCGGTACCAGGTCGACGTGGCGGCGAGCCGGGCGAAGCCCGGGTACCGCTCGGCATCGATGGCCCCGTCGGTCGTCACGAGCTCGAGCATGGGCAGCTCGTCGAGCACCAGCACCACCACGTTCGGGCGGTCGGCGGCGGAGGCAGCCACCGGCTCGATCGTGGGCGAGACGACGAGCCGGCGAACCGGCGACAACGCGACGAACGCCACCAGGAACACCACGGCGCCGATCGACAGGTAGCGCAGCCACAGCCGGACCGGACCCCAGCGCCGGTACGCCCAGGCGAAGGCCACGCCCACGGCGCCGGCGGCGACCAGCACGGCGACCGCCGGCACCGACGGGCGATCCCCGGCCAGTTGGATGGCCACCACCGCCGCCAGCAGTCCGAGCAGCCCGGGATGCAGCACGCGCAGCACCCCCGGGGCGACGCGCCCGACCGCCTCCTCGATGAGCCACAACAGCCCGGGCGGCACGATCAGCAACGCCACGGCGAACACCACGATGGCCACGCCGTCGACCTGGCGGGCCACGAGCTCGGCGGTGTTGGCCCCGAGCACCGCATACACCGGCTGCGCCACGGCGAGCGCGCACATCGTGATCAGCTCGATCGCCCGCCCGCGCCGATCGCCCATCCACGGCCACCGTTGCGCGGGTGGCGCGTCCTCGGCGTCCATCGGGCGCAGCGTAGGAGAGGACCGCCGCCGGTGAGCCGCGCCGGCGCGTCGTCGGTCAGCGCGACGGTCGGAGGTCGTACCAGAGCGCCACCAGCCCGTCACGTCGATCGGCGTCGTAGCCCGACCACTTCTGCTCGGGCAGCGCGTCGTGGTCGACGACCGTGAAGCCGCAACGCTCGAAGAAGGCGCCCACCTGGCGCGAGGTGGTGCAGGCGAACACACCGTGCAGGCCGAGTCCGGACCCGTGGTGCACGAGCGCCCCGACCAGCTGACGACCGACGCCTTCGCCCACGAACCGGCTGATGGCGTAGAGGCCGACGATCTCGCCTGCGGCGGCGTCGGCGTACCGCTCGACCTCGAGGCCCCCGACCCCGGCGAGGTGCCCGCTCGTCGCCACCCGTGCCCCGAAGCCGATGAAGAGAAACCGCGCGAGCTCGTCATCCGAACGTGGCCGCAGGTAGCCCTCGTCCTGACCCTGGCGCAGCAACCGGTCGACGGCGTCGAACTCGTCCGCTCGCAGCGGGCCGATGTCGAGGTAGCTGCGCGCCGTCACCAGCATGCCCTTGCCCTCGTAGGTGAACAGCTCGTCGCCGACGTCGGCGAGGCGGCACAGGTTCACGCTCGGCAGGCCACCGGCGAGCGCCGCCCGGGCGGCGGCGACGATTCCGCTCCACGGCGCGGTAGCGAAGGTCGGGTCGCCGTCGAGCTCGGCCTCGTCGATGAAGCCCGGGGTGTCCAGGCGCGGCGGAGCGAGCCCGTGGGTGACGACGAGCTTCGACGCGCCCAGCCGCACCGCCAGGGCAGCGGCTGCTGCGCCCACCGCCGCGGCGTCGCCGACGGGCTCGGCGAGGCCGAGCGCCGCCCGCCCACGTGCGCGGACCTCGGCCCACAGGCCGGTGAGCACAGCGAGATCGGGCGCGACTTCGGCGGGCCGGATCACGGTCACGTCGGCGACCGTGCCGATCTGGCCGGCCGACCCGACCACGACCACCCGCGCCCCGGCGTCGACCAGCTCCGCGACGACCGCCTCCAGCGACCGCAGGTCCTCGTCGATGCCGTCGGGGTCGACCGCCAGGACCAGCGTGTGCCCCGCCAGCTCGTCGCGGTAGAAGGCGCGCTCGCCGCTGTCCGCCGCCGGGAGGTCAGCGGCCTCGGTCGTGCCCCCGACGCTGCCGGCCATGGCATCGGGCATGGCATCGGGGTCGGAGGCGGAGGTGGCCACGACGGCAAGCTACCGGCGCGCCCGCCCCGTCGACGGCATCGATACCGCCGGGGCGCGAGACGCCGTGGCAGCACTTCGGCCAGGCGCTAGCTTCTGACGTCGATGTCAGGTCTCGCCGTCCGCGCAGGGCTGTTCGAGCAGACCGGAGATGGCGTGGCGCTGCTCGGCGACCGCTGCCGGGCCTGCGGGGCGCACCAGTTCCCGCGCGCCGACACCTGCACCCTGTGCGGCGCCGCCGATCCACTGCCCGTGCAGCTCGCCTCCACCGGCACCCTGTGGGCGTGGACCTGGGTGACGGCGGCGCCGCCCGGCTACGACGGCCCGGTGCCGTACGGATTCGGAGTGGTCGAGCTGCCCGAGGGGCTGCGGGTCATCACCCGGCTGGTGCTCGATACCGGGGTGGACCCGACGATCGGCCAGCCGATGCGCGCCGTGCTCGACACCGTCGGCACCGACGCCGAGTCGGGCCAGGACCTGGTCAGCTGGGCCTTCGCACCGCTCGACGCCGAGGTCGTCTCGTGACGGCGTCCGGCGTCGTCGTCGCCGGGGTGGGCATGCATCCCTTCGGTCGCTTCGGCGACCGCACCGCCACCGACCTCGGCGTCGCCGCCGCCCGCGCCGCGCTGGCCGAGGCCGGCGTCACCGCCCGCGAGCAGATCGGCATCACCTTCTGCGGCACCGCCTACGGCGGCGTGGCGTCAGGACATCGGGTCATGTCGGCGCTGTCGCGCAGCGGCGGCCCGATCGTCGACGTCGAGGCCGGGTGCGCCAGCGGCGCGGCGGCGCTCATGCTCGCCGCCAGCGCCATCAGGTCGGGGCAGCACGAGACCGTGGTGGTGCTCGGACTCGAGAAGATGCCGGCCGGCGTCATCCGGTCGTCGTTCTTCGCTCCCTGGCAGGAGCAGGCCGGGCTCACGCCCGCGCCCGCGTACTTCGCGCTGCGCGCCCAGCGACTGATGGCCGCGGCGCAGCTCACCGAGCGCGACCTCGCCTCGGTCGTGGTGAAGAACCGCGCCAACGGCGTCGCCAACCCCGATGCCATGTTCCGCGCCGCCGTGACGGTGGACGAGGTGCTGGCGTCGCGACTGATCTGCCCGCCGCTGCACCTGTTCATGCTGTGCTCGCCCAACGAGGGTGCCGCCGCCGTGGTACTGCGCCGAGCGCGCTCCGGCGATGGCGATGCGCGAGCCGTCCACCTCCGCGCCGCCGCACTGCGTTCGCACCTGCCCGGCGACGTGCTGGGGGAGGCCACACCGTTGTCGGGGCTGGCAGTCGACGACATCCCGGCAGCCTCGACGCTCGCCGCCACCGCCGCCTACGAGGAGGCCGGGCTGGGGCCGGGCGACCTCGACCTGGTGGAGTGCCAGGACACCGACGCCGCCCGGGAGCTGCTCGCCTACGAGGAGCTCGGTCTGTGCGGCCCCGGCGAGTGCGGTCGACTCCTGCGCGACGGCACGACGGCACCGACCGGAGCCCTGCCGGTCAACGTGTCGGGCGGTCTGCTCTCGAAGGGCGAGCCGCTCGGCGCGTCGGCGTTGGGCCAGGTGGTCGAGCTGGTGCGCCAGCTCCGGGGCGACGCCGGCGCCCGGCAGGTCGACGGAGCTCGCGTGGCGCTGGCGCACACCGTCGGGCGCGGGGCGAACGCCTCGGTCACGATCCTCACCCGCTGAGCACGAGGCGCGACGGCGGCCTCCGCCGCCGGGTGCGGTCGCTCAGGTCTCGGCGACGAGCAGCGGGCCGACGCCGGCGCCGCTGACGTCATAGGCGACCGAGGCCACCGATGTGTCGGCCGCCACCTGGAACGTCACCCAGCCCCGCTCGCACGAGCCGGGCCGCAGCGTGATCTCGACGGGGAACTGCGGTTGGTGGGGGCTGGTCGGCAGCGACACGACGTCGCGCACGTCGCCGTTGCTCATCGTCACCACGAAGCGCGCATCGCCCACGGCCTGGAGCGGGCGGTCGGTGGCACACACCTCGACGTCGGCGGCGACCAGCTGCGTACCGGGCACGGCGTCGAGGGTCACGCCCTCGTCGGGCACGGCCGGCGCTTCGACCGCGTGCACCGTCACGCTCGACCCGTCCGGCCCCTCGATGGCGCTCCCGACCGCACCCACGATGGGTGCGGTGCTCGACCCGCCCTCGGTCGTCGAGCCGGTCGATCCGCCGTCCGTCGAGCTCTGCTCGAAGGGCAGGCAGTCGTCGAAGACCGAGTTGTTGGCGGACACACCGGCCGACGAGCCGAACGACCACAAGCGCGAGGAGATCGACGGCAGGTCGCTGCGCGGCAGCACGAGCGTGAGCGCGTTGCCCGAGACCTGCACCGGATGGTTCAACGTCGTCTCGACCTGGCGCCCGACGTTGGGGACCGTGATCAGCGTCGCCGTCCAGGCGCCGCCCTCGAGCTCCATGCGGACCTCCCAACTCAGCGACGGCGACTGGATCAGATCGCCGTGCTGCACCAGGAACAGCGGTTCGGGGGCCGAGGCGATCGGTTGCACCGTCTCGAAGCGCAAGGTGAGGTCGTCGTCGCCCAACTCCGCCGACGCCGACGTGATGTCGATCCCGGCCGGCTCGGCGCGTCGTTGGCCTTCGTCGCTCTCGTCGACCATGAGGTCCCCGGTGGCGTCGCTGCACGTGTCCCCCGACGGGGTGTCGGCCAGCGTCCCGAACGAGAGGGTGGTGGCGGCATCATCGCTCGACGAGCTGCTGCAGGAGCCGGCGATCAGCGCGGCGGCGCAGCAGGACGTGGCGAGCAGGAGACGGGTGCGCATGCGGGCGACAGCTTCGCGCGCTCGCCGGGCGCCGCGGGCTCAGCCGCCGTCCGCATCGCCGGCGATCAGACGCCGACGGGCCACCTCGTAGCAGGCCACGGCGCCGGCGGCCGCGACGTTCAACGACGCCAGCTGCCCGAGCAACGGCAACGCCAACACCTCGTCGCAGCGCTCGCGCACCAGGCGGGAGATGCCCTTGCCCTCGCTGCCGAGCACCAGGCACACCGGTTGGTCGACCGGGACCGCGGCGCGGTGCAGCGGCACGCCGCCCATGTCCATCCCGATCACCGTGACCCCGGCGCGTCGGAGCTCGGCCACCGTCGAGGGCAGCCCGCCGACGACGGCGATGGGCAGGTGCTCGACGGCGCCGGCCGCGGCCTTGGTCACCGCCGGCGTGACGTGGACCGCCCGGTGCCGCGGCAGCACGACCCCGGTGACGCCGGCGCACTCCGCCGAGCGGAGCAGCGCGCCGAGGTTGCCGGGGTCGGTCACACCATCTACGGCGAGCAGGAACGGCACGGCGCCGCGCTCACCCGGGACGAGCAGCTCCTCGAGGAGGTGCTCGGGCAACGGCGCCGCCATGGCGACGACGCCCTGCGGGGCGTCGGTGCGGGCGATCCCGTCGAGCTTGCGGCGCGTGACCTGTCGCACACCGACGCCCACGTCGGCGGCGAGATCGGCCAGGTCCTGCGCCGGACCGATGTCCTCGTCGGGGTCGACGGCGATCAGCACCTCGCGCACGCGCCGCGTCCCGGCCAGCAGGAGCTCGCGCACCGCCTGGCGTCCCTCGACCTGCTCGCCGCCGAGGCCGCGCGAGCGACCCGGAACGGGCCGGCCGCCGCCGGACGTGGCGCCCTTGCTCGCGCCGCCCTTGCTCGCGCCGCCCTTGCTGGCGCCGCCCTTGCTCGCGCCGCTCTTGCCGCCGCTCGCCGCCCTGCCGCTGCCCGAGCTCGGACCGCGCCCGCCCGAGCTGCGACCACCGCCGGCGCCCGACGGTCCACGACCGCCCGAACCGCGACCCTTCGACCGGCCGCTGCGGGGTCCGGTGGGCATCAGGCCTCGCTCCCGGTCACGACGGCGACGGCGTAGCAGACGATGCCCTCGCCGCGGCCGATGGCGCCGAGCTGCTCGGCCCGGTTGCCCTTGACCGTGACCGGCGCACCGACGGCGTCGCTGAGGTTGGTCTCCATCTCGGCGCGGCGCGGCGCCAGCTTCGGACGCTCGCACACGACGGCGCAGTCCACGTTGCCCGGCGCGAACCCGGCGGCGCGCACCATGCGGGCGACCTCGCGCAGCAGCTCGATGCTGTCGGCGCCCGACCACCGCTCGTCGGTGTCGGGGAAGTGCCTTCCGATGTCCCCCAACCCGGCGGCGCCCAGCAGGGCGTCGGCGGCGGCGTGCGCCACCACATCGGCGTCGCTGTGGCCGACGAGCCCCCGCTCGTCGGGAAACGTCACGCCACCGAGCACGAGCACCCGGGCCGGGTCGTCGCTGCACGCGTGGACGTCGAAGCCCTGGCCAACCCGCACGATCACGATCGGCGACGCTACACCGCGCCGGGACCTCGTCCCCTTGACGCCGCGACGGCGGCGGGCTTGGCTGGCGCCCATGGCAGTTGCGTTCTTCACCGGCTTCCCCGGCTTCCTCGGCGTCCAGCTCCTCCCCCGCGTGCTCGCACGGGACCCCGAGCTCCGGGCGGTCTGCTTGGTCCAGGCCAAGTTCGCCGACCTGGCCCGCACCCGCGTCGACGAGCTGGTGGCCGCCGACGCATCGCTCGACGGACGCATCGAGCTGGTCGAGGGCGACATCACGGTCGAGGACCTCGGCCTCGACGACCCGGGGCGCCTCGCCGCCGACATCACCGAGGTGTGGCACCTGGCCGCCGTGTACGACCTGGCCGTTCCCCGCGAGGTCGGCATGCGCATCAACGTCGTCGGCACCGAGCACGTCCTGCGCTTCGCCGAGTCGGCGCCCGGCCTGACCCGCCACCAGTACGTCAGCACCTGCTACGTGTCGGGCCGCTACGCCGGCCCCTTCGCCGAGAGCGACCTCGACGTGGGCCAGCGCTTCAACAACTTCTACGAGGAGACGAAGTTCCTCGCCGAGGTGGCCGTCGCCGAACGGATGCGCGGGGGCATGCCCACATCGATCTACCGCCCGGCGATCGTGGTGGGGGACTCGACGACCGGCCAGACCCAGAAGTTCGACGGCCCGTACTTCGCCACCCAGTGGCTGCTGCGCCAGAAGCTGCGCCTGACGGTCATGCCGGTCATCGGCGATCCGACGGCGGTCCGGTTCAACGTCGTGCCACGCGACTTCGTCGTCGACGCCATCGCCGCCCTGTCGGGTGACGACCGGTCCAAGGACCGCGTGTACCAGCTGGCCGACCCCAAGCCCCTGACCGTCGACGAGCTGCTCGACGCCATGGGCGCCGCCACCGACAAGCGCATCGTGAAGGTGCCGATCAGCCGCGGGCTGGCCAAGTTCGCCGTCGAGAAGATCCCCGGCGTGCACGACCTGTTGCGCATCCCGTCCGACGCCATCGACTACTTCAGCCACCCAACGCACTACCTGACGACCAACGCGTCGGCGGACCTCGAGGCGCACGGCATCAGCTGCCCGCGCCTCGCCGAGTACCTCCCGACGCTGGTGGCGTTCCAGCGCTCGCACCCCGAGATCAGCCACCACGCCATGATCTGATCGTTCTGGTGCGGAAGTCGCGTCGCAGGCGACGCGACTTCGGCACCAGAACGGGTCGTGGGCTGTGAGGCGACCGGCTTGCACGGCAACTTGACCGTGTGGTCAAGTTGTTGCTTCGGAACGTCCGCACCGTTCACGGGGGGAACCATGACCGACACCGCGCAGACCACCGACGTCGTCGAAGCCGTCACGGCCTGGCTTGAGGAGAACTGGGATCCGGACCTCACCGTGGCCGAGTGGTGGGAACGCCTCGGGTTGAGCGGCTGGGCCGCCCCGTCGCTGCCCACCGACGCCTTCGGCAAGGGCTTGAACCGCTCCGACGCCGTGCGGGCGCAGAAGGCCATCGCCGACTTCGGGGCGCTCGGCGCGCCCGGTGGCCTGGGCCTGCTGCTGGCGGCGCCGACCATCGCCATGCACGGCAACGACGAGCAGAAGCAGCTCTACGTGCGCGAGATCGTGACCGGCCAGAAGGCGTGGTGCCAGCTGTTCTCCGAGCCCAACGCCGGCTCCGACCTGGCGGGCCTGCAGACCCGTGCCGTCAAAGACGGCGACGAGTGGATCATCAACGGGCAGAAGGTGTGGACGTCGGGCGGTCACGTCGCCGACCTCGGCATGCTCATCGCCCGGACCGAGCCCGACAACCCCAAGCACTCGGGCATCACTTACTTCGCCATCGACATGCACCAGCCGGGCATCGACATCCGCCCGCTCAAGGAGATGACCGGCCGGGCGCTGTTCAACGAGGTCTTCATCGAGGAGGCCCGTGTGCCGGACTCGGCGATGATCGGCGGCCTCAACAACGGCTGGGCCGTCGCCAACGCCACCTTGGCGTTCGAGCGGGCCGGCCTCGGCGCCGGCGGCGGCGGCTCGGCTGCCGGCAGCCTCGCCACGCCCGGCACGGTCGCCGGG
>CAZYKR010000080.1:1462-15707 GCA_964648005.1 uncultured Iamiaceae bacterium | reverse complement strand
GACAACGGCGTCAACTGGACCACGGCGACCACATCGGTTCCCGGAACCACCAACGGAGTGGCCACCGACGGCGCCGGCAACTGGGTCGCTGTCGGCCTTGGCACCACCTCGAGGATCTCGACCGACAACGGCGACAACTGGATCGCGGCCACCACACCGCGCAGCGCCACCGGCCAGGGGGTGGCCGCACATCGCCTCTTGCCCTAGGGCAGCGGACGCGAGGCCTCCGAGGTCGCCTCGTCCGACTGCCGTAGCACGGCGTGCTACACTGGAGACGTGACCCGGGAACTCACCCAACGGCAACTCCGCAACGAAAGCGGTGAGATCATGCGCCAGCTCGATCAGGGCGAGCGATTCGTGGTGACCCGCAACGGCGTGCCGGTCGCCGAGCTCACGCCACTCCGTCGCCATCGCTTCATCGCCGCGGAGGCTGCAGTCGAGCTGTTCCGCTCGGCCCCGAGTGTGGACTACGCCCGGTTCCGCGCCGACCTCGACCGGTTTGCCAGCCAGGACGCCGAACCACGTGGCTGACCTGGCGCGCCGGTCCCGCGGCTTGCTCGACACGTCGGTGGTGATCGACCTCGATCAACTCGATCCGTCCCAGCTGCCGATCGAGGTCGCCGTGAGCGCGATCACCATGGCGGAGCTCGCCGCGGGCCCACACGCTGCCAGCGATGCCGGCGAGCGCGGACGTCGCCAGGACCGGCTGCAACGAGCCGAGGCCGCGTTCGACCCGCTCCCCTTCGACGGCGACGCGGCTCGCGCGTACGGTCGCATCTACGCCGCAGTCATCTCCACCGGTCGCAAGGCTCGGGGCGCCCGGGCGGTCGATCTGCTCATCGCCGCCACGGCATGCGCGTCGAACCTGCCGCTGTACACCCGTAACGGCGCCGACTTCGAAGGCCTCGAGGACCTGGTCGACGTCGTCGTCGTTTGACGAAGCCGCCTCGCCAGCAGGAGCAGTGCAAGGTCACGTGCCGGCGAGGACAGCGACCACCAACCGTACGGCGACGCTCGTGACCGAAATGCCGACGAGCATCCAGAGCCGGTCACGCATGGTCACGCGTCGGGGCGCGACCACGACACCGATCGCGAGCGCCCAGAGCGCCACCTGGATCAGGGCGTTGGCACGCACTGCTGCCGAGACCTCAGGGCAACCGTTCGGGCCAGGGTTCACGGTGTCCTGCGTGACCTCGATCTCGCCGAACAAGGTCACGGACGGAACACACGAGTCGGCCATGCCCGAGCCGAAGCCCACCGGCCCGAACGCCTGACCGTTCGCCGTGACGAGCACCACGGTGGCGAAGGCCGCCGCCAGCACGACGACGATACGACCGACGCGGACCCAGCCGTCCGAGATCGTCACGGACCGTCGCAGTCGGCCTCTGCGCTGGGGGCGCGCAGGAACTGGCACTGCGCGCCGTCCGGACCGGTGGCGCGGATGCGATCGACGTCGTCCGCAGACGGCGAGACGACGACGGCCAGACCGTCCGGTCCGACGTCGACGGTGTACTCGCTGCCATTGCGGCTGCGCACGGTCAGCACCGAGTCGGGCGGCGCGGCGAGCACCGAGACGTGGCCGATGGCACCGCCGAAGGCACCGAGCATCTGGAAGTCCCCATCGATCGACGGCAGCGGGTAGCTGATCGAGCGGCGCTCGCCGCCGTCGTCAACCTCGATCACGAGCCCCGTGCCATCTTGCGCACCGCCGAGGTGGGTGTCGTAGCGGATGGCGCCGAGCCCGGCACGGACCGCCCTCCCGTCGGGCTCGGTGTGCTGCTCGACGATCACGCGTCCGTTGCCGTCCGCCACATCGTCATCCGACGAGCAACCCGCCGCCACGACGAGGACCACGACCACGATGATCGGCCAGACGGACCTCTACCACCTCACGGGACGATGGTAAGCGGCAGCGTCTCGAAGCGTCGGATCATCAAGCTGTTGACCCGTTCGGCGGGCTCGGCACCGGGTTCGATGGACGTGGTGGCGTCGAGCAGAGCGCCGAGCACGATCTCGGCTTCGAGCCTCGCCAACGGAGCGCCGACGCACAGGTGGATGCCGCGGCCGAAGCCGACGTGATCGCGCGGGAACGCCCGGTCGAGCCGGACTACGTCCGGGTCGTCGAACTGCTGCGGGTCACGGTTCGCCGCCGCCCACAGCAGGACCACCACTGCCCCCGCTGGAACCTCGACGCCGCCCAACGATGTGGCCCGCCGGGCGAAGCGCAGGTGGTATCTGAACGGCGAGTCGAGACGCAGCACCTCCTCGATGAAGGCCGGCAGCAGCAGATCCGGCTCTGCCCGCAAGCGATCCTGGAGTGGGCGATCGTTGGCCAGCGCCCACATGGCGTTGCCCAGCAGGGAGGTGGTCGACTCGCCCCCGGCGCTCAGCAGCGTGTGCATCATCACCACGGCGCTGTCGCGGTCGAGCTCCCCCGCACGCACTGCCTGCGCTGCCAGGTCGAGGATGCCGTCCGCTCCGTCGGCGATGGCGCGGTCGACCTCGGCGCCGATCCAGTCGAGGATGGCCGCCGCCCGCGCCATGGCCTCGAGCGCCACCTCGACGGGCTGGGTGGCGGCCAGCAGCGCCGTCGAATCGAACGCCGCCGCCAGCAGACCATCGGGATCGTCGTCGACGAAGCCGACCAGCCGGCTCACCACGCGGATCGGGATGGGGTTGGCGATCGCCGCCATGGCGTCGAACGAACCGGCAGCCACGGCGTCGGCGACTCGGTCGTTGGCCAGCTCCTCGATGGTCGGCCGCAGGGCTGCGACCTTGGCGGCGATCAGCTCGTGCAGCACCATCGACCGGTGCCCCTTGTGCATCGGCGGGTCGGCGGTGGCGAGCACGTCGATCGACGACGCCCCGGCGTCGAAGCCGAGCGACACCAGGTCCGGCCATCCGTCGCCGTCGCGGTAGATGACCGAGCGGATGTTGGACGAGAAGTCGTCGGGGCGTCGCACCGCCTCGGTCACCGCCTCGAACGAGCTCACCACGACGAGGTCGCGCCCCGGCACGCGCCACACCGGCGCCTGGTCGAGCAGGCGGTGCAGGAATGCCGTCGGTTCGTCGAGGACCACCGGGTCCACCAGCTGTCGGGGATCGAGCACCAATTGGTCGCCGCTGGACATCGAAGCCTCCGCTATTGTGCACTGACATCCGTCACTGACCCTTGTCACTGACAGATGTCAGCGTAGAGCAGATCGTACGACCATGCCCAGCCCCCCTTCCTCGACACGTGAGCGTCAACGCCTGGCGACGCGCCAGCGCGTGTACGAAGCGGCGCTCGCCGTGATCACCGAGCGCGGCCTGAGCGGCGCCGACGTACGGGAGATCGTCGAGCGCGCCGAGGTGGCCCGCGGGACCTTCTACTTGCACTTCCCCACCAAGCAGCACGTGCTCCTCGAGCTGCAACGCCGCGAGGAGGAGCGCATCGTCGCCGACCTCGCCTCACGCCGACGCCCGTCTCGCGACCTCGCCGCCACTGCTCGCGCCGTCACCGAGGCCGTGCTGGCCAGCGAACGTCGCCTCGGCCCGAGCCTCTTCGCCGACATGTTGTCGGTCAACGTCGGACGCGCCACCGACCCAGCAGCCGGCCTCGCGACGAACCCGTTGCTCGGGTTCCTGACCGACGCCACGACGAACGCCGCCGCCCGGGGCGAGCTCCATCCCGACCTCGAGCCGGTCGAGGCCGCAGCGCTCGTGCTGATCGCGCTGTTCGGCATCCTCGCCGCGTCGGCGGCACCCAACTCGGGCCGTGACGCGTTGGTGGGGCGCTCGATCGACGCCGTCGTGCGAGGGGTCTCGGCGTCCTAGGTCGACTCGTCGATGCGGGCTCGCACCAGCTCGGCCATGTCCCAGGTCGGTTCGATGTGGCCGAGCAACCCCGTCTGCACGATGAGAACCCGCCCGACCATGATCAGCTCGTCGGGAATCTTCAGCAGCGGGTTCTCGCGCGCCGCCTCGACGAGCTTGTTGAAGTTCTCTTCGCGGCTGCCCTGCGAACCGGGGTCGAAGTCGAACAGCGAGGCAAAGGCGACGAGCCCTTCGACGTCGCCCGACTGGGTGCGGAAGCCGAGCTCGTGCAAGGCGTCACCGATGGCGGCCATGTCGAAGCGCATGCCCGCCCGGTACAGGTCACGCAGCGCCAACCGGGTGCGCTCCGGGATGCGGTCGCACGCGCCGAAGTCGACCATGCCGAGCCGTCGTCGATCGGACTGCCACAAGAAGTTGCCGGGATGCGGATCGGCGTGGAGCAGGCCGTCGACCAGGATCTGCTTCAAGAAGGCGTCGACCAGGATGCGCAACGCCTCGGACTGCTCCTCGTGGTCGGCGTCGGCGAGCGCCTTGGCCAGGTTCTCGCCCTCGATCCACTCCATGACGAGGACCCGACCGCGCGACAGCTCGGGCACCAGCGCCGGGATCTCGATGGTCGGCTCGTCGGCGAAGTTCTTGCGGAACTCCTCCAGGTACGCCGCCTCCTGGGCGTAGTCGACCTCGTCGGTGATGGTGCGCTCGAGGGCCGTGGCGATGGTGGGCAGGTCGACGCCGCGTACGAGGTGCGCCACCAGTTCCAGGATGCGCCGCGTGTCCTTGGCTTCGTCGGGCACGAGCTCGGCGACGCGCGGGTACTGCACCTTGACCGCCACGGCGCGACCGTCGGGCAACGTGGCCCGGTGCACCTGTGCCAGCGATGCCGCCGACGCGGAGTGGTCGTCGAAGGTGGCGAAGATCTCGTCGACGGGCCCGACGTCCTCGGCGATCACCCGCCGGATGACGGCGACGGGTGCCGGTGGCACCCGGTCCTGCAGCTTCGACAACTCGCGGACGTAGGGCTCGGGCAGCAGATCGGGACGTGCCGAGGCGAACTGCCCCAGCTTCAAGAACCCGCCGCGCAGGTGCACGGCCGTGCGGTGCAGGTCACGAGCGCCCGCCTCGTCGGCTCGGCGTTTGATGCGCCGTCGCGCCCCCTCGGACAGGCGCGGCACCGCCAGCGGCGCGTACCGCGACGCCACCTTGGCGGCCACTGCGTAGATCTGCATCCGGCGAGAAGCGCGCGTGCCCGGCAGCTCCCAGCCCTCGTTGACGTCGACGTCGTGATCCCCCATAGGGGCGTCACCATAAACGAGCGTCGTTCACAATAACAGTGTCAACTGTCACAGTTTGGGTGCGCCAAGACGGTCGTGGTGGTGGCGACCGTCGTCGACGTCGAGGAGGTGCCGGCGCTGGTGCCCGTGGTGACCTGCTCCAGCGGCCGGGGCTCGGTCCGCACGCCGGCGAAGTCCTGGCCCACGACGAGCACCGTGCGGCCGTCCTTGTAGGACGGGTCCTGCACGAGCTGGGGCAGCGGGTCGATGTGGCGGGCGACCTCGCGTGCGATGCGCTCGTTGCCCGGGGCGTAGCGCACGGCGGTGGAGCGAGCTGACGCGCCGAGCGTCCCGGTCTCGGTCACGACGAACCCCTTGCCCTCGAGCGCCTCGGTCCCGGTGGTGGCCGCCGACTGCTCCGTCGGGTCGTACAGCACCCGCAGCATCACCTGGTGCGGCGGCAGGTCATCGGCGGGCAGGCCGCGGAAGATGTTGATGACCGGCTGCGCCTGATCGTGGTCGAGGCGCAGCACCGACGCGCCGCCCGGTGTCGTGTACGGCACCACCGGCAACGAGTGGGTGGCGACGGCGCCGGTGCCGAGGTCGGCGAAGCGCCGGGCGACCTGCACGGCGCGCCCCATGTCGAGCTGCGAGTCGAGCGTGATGTGGTCCACCACGGCGCCGATGAGACCGTTGGCCGCGCCGAGGTCGGCGCCGCGCACGCGCGATGCCGCCCGGTCGAACACCGCCAGCATGAACTGCTGCTGGCGGGCGATCCGACCGAGGTCGCCGCTCGGATCCTCCTGCCACGTCGAACCGTCCCGGTACTCGAGATGCCGCGACCGGGCGAACGCCAGGGCCTCGTCACCGTTCAGCGTCCGGCAGCCCGCCTGATCGACCACGAGCCCCGAGTTGGCGTCGCGCACCGGGACCTCGAAGTCCATCGGCACGCCATCGACGGCGTCGACGATCGCCTCGAAGCCGGCGAAGTCGACCTCCACGTAGTGGTGGATGTCGAGGTCGAAGTCCTCCTCGATCGTGTCGATGAGCCGCTGCGGACCGTCCTCGTAGGAGTACGCCGTGTTGATGCGCTCGCGCTCGTCGGTGCGGGCGATCGGCACCCACAGGTCGCGCGGCAGCGACATGAGGTGCACCTGCTCGCTCTCGGGGTCGATGCGCACCAGCACCAGGGTGTCGCTGCGTCGCCCGCCCGTCGCCTCGTTGCCACCGATGAAGGCCGAGGCGTCCGGGTCTCCGGCCTCGATGGAGTCCCGGCTGTCGGAGCCGACGACCAACCAGTTCTCGGCCGAGCCGTCGAGCGGTTCGGCCAGATCGACCTCGGTGCGGGCGACCGACGACCAGCGCCACGCGCCGTAGGCGACCACGCCGACGACGAGCAGGATCACCGCGGCGATACCACCGACCACGGCCCGCCGAGCGCGGTAGACGTTCTTGGACGGCCGCTTCGGCTGCTGCGGGCGCGGCGACGCCGGGCGCGCCGAGGCCGAGGGCGAGGCGCGCCGCTCGTGCTCGGGCATGGGGCGAGGGACGAAGTCGTCGACCGGCATGACGGACCAACGGTACCGGCGCACCCGGCACGATCCGTGGCACCGAGCGCCGCGCCGCCTGCCTCATTTGTCGACACTCTGTCGGTAAGTTGTCGACACGGTGTCGTCAAGATACGGTGCACCGGAGACCGGATCCCGAGGAGGCCCGATGTTCGTCGCACGGCGTGACCTGCGCTTCGCCAAGGGACGCTTCGCCCTGATGGGCAGCGTCGTGGCGCTGTTGACCATGCTGATGGTGCTGCTGACCGGCCTCGCCGCCGGCCTGGTCGACGACAACATCTCGGCGGTGCGTGACCTGCCCGCCGATCACCTGGCGTTCGACGCCACGACCGGTGTTCGCTTCAGCCAGAGCGTCGTCGACGACGCAACGGTGGCGACCTTGGCGGCCCAACCGGGCGTGACCGATGCCGCGCCGCTCGGGAACGCGCTGGTGAACGGCACCGGCCCCGACGGCGCCGGCATCGACCTGGCGCTGTTCGGGGTCGATCCCGGCTCGTTCCTGGCGCCTACGGCCGCCCAGGGCCAGGGACTCGGCAGCGGCGACGGCGTCGTGATCTCGCCGACGCTGGCCGACAAGCACGCCGTCGGCATCGGCGACACGATCCATCTCGACCGCGTCGACGCCGACCTGCAGGTCGTGGGCGTCCTCGGCGACGACGCCAACTACGGCCATGTGCCGGTGGCCTATGCCCCGATCGACCTGTGGCGCCGCGTCACCTATCCGATGGGTGACGAGGGCACCGACAAGGCGACGCTCGTGGCGCTACGCACCACCGACGGCTTCGATCCGACCGCCGCCGGCTCGGTGTCGGACACCACGGTCGTGACCCGGAGCGCCTCGTTCGCCGGTTCCCCCGGCTACGCCGAGGAGACGGGCACCCTCACGATGATCAAGTGCTTCCTCTACCTGATCGGCGCGGTGCTGGTCGGCGCCTTCTTCGCCGTCTGGACCGTGCAGCGCAAGCCCGAGATCGGGCTGTTGAAGGCCCTCGGGGCATCCAACGCCTACCTGCTGCGCGACGCCCTGGGGCAGGCGCTCGCCATCTTGACGCTGTCGGCGCTCGTCGGTCTCGTGGTCAGCCTGGGGCTCGGGGCCATGATCCCCAACGGTGCCCCGTTCGCCTTCGTGCCCGGCCCGGTGCTGCTCGCCGGCGCCGCCGTCGTCGCGCTCGGGCTGCTCGGCGCCGCCATGTCGGTGCGGCGCATCACCAGCGTCGATCCCCTCATCGCCCTCGGAGGTGCCCGATGACCCTCGACCTGACCGACGTCAGCCTGACCCTCGGCGACGGCGCCGACGAGGTGCGGGCCCTCGACCACGTCGACCTGCACGTCGCCGCCGGCGAGGTGATCGCCGTGGTCGGCCCGTCCGGATCGGGCAAGTCCAGCCTGCTCGCCGTCGCCGGCGCCATGTTGACCCCGACCGGCGGCACGATCCTCGTCGACGGCGTGGACCTCGGCGCCATCGACGACGCCGCCCGCACCCGGCTGCGCCGCGAGCGCGTCGGCTTCGTGTTCCAGGGGGTGAACCTCCTGCCGTCGCTCACCGCACTCGAACAGTTGCTGCTGCTCCCCCACCTCGACGGGGTGCGACCGGCAACACAGCGCGAGCGCGCCGCCGAGCTGCTCGAGCGCGTCGGCATGGCGCACAAGGCCGACCGCCGGCCGCACGAGCTCTCCGGCGGCGAGCGCCAGCGTGTCGGGATCGCCCGGGCACTGATGGTGCGACCAGCGGTCGTGTTGGCCGACGAGCCGACCTCAGCGCTCGACCAGGCACGCAGCGCCGAGATCGCCGCGCTGCTCGCGGACCAGGCGCACGCCGACGGCGTGGCCACGGTCGTGGTGACCCACGATCCGTCCATCCTCGACCACATGGATCGGGTCCTGACCATGGCCGACGGCGTCCTGACGGAGCGCACCCCCACGGCGATCGGATAGACAGCGGTCGTGCCCAGGATCAGCGCGCCGACCATCGCCGAGCACGTCGCCCGCCAAGAGGCGGCGATCCTCGATGCCGCCGCCGACCTCTTCGCCGAGCGCGGCGTCGTCGGCACCGAGATGGCCGACATCGCCGAAGCCGTGGGCATCGCCCGGTCGTCGCTCTACCGCTACTTCCCGGACAAGGACCACATCCTGCTGGCGTGGTTCGAGCGGGAGCTCGATCCCGTCATCGAGCATTGCCGCGCCATCGTCAGCGGCCCGGGCGACGTGCATCGACGACTGCGACGCTGGCTCGACTTCCAGCTGGACTTCTTGTCGGCGCCCGAGCACCAGCTGGCGCCACGGGTGGCGCGCGAGGTTGGGGCCGTCTCCCCCGAGGTGCAGCGCGAGCTGGGCGCCGGTCACGCCCGCCTCTACCGCACGCTCTCGCAGCTCGTCGTGGAGGTGCTCGAGTCGAGCGACGATCCGGCCGACCGCCGACGCGACGCCATGTTGCTCACCAGCATGATCGGCGGGCTCGTGCAGGCGGCGGGCCAGGCCGTGCTCGACGGCACGTCGACAGCGACGGCAAAGCGCGAGCTGCGCCGCGCCGTCGCCGCCGTGCTGGGGAGCTGAGCGGCCTCAGACCGGACGCGGCTCCTTCGGCAGCCCGAGGACGCGCTCGCCGACGATGTTGCGCTGGATCTGGCTCGTGCCACCCCAGATGGTCTCCGAGCGCGAGAAGAAGAAGCTCGACTGGAGCACCGACGCCGGGTAGCGATCACTCGTGCGGCGGGCGCCGTAGCCGGGCACCGCCTCCTCCTTGGACGGATCGCCGGTGAGCAACTGGCCGTCGAGGCCCAAGACGTCGATGGCCAGGTTCATCACGAACTGGTGGTATTCGCTCCAGAACATCTTGTTGGTGGCGCCGAGCGCTGCGACCCCGGGATCCTTGCGGCCCGACACGATCGACCCGAGCGAGCGCAGGCCGCCGATGCGCATGAGCTGCACCTTCGTCCACGCCCGAGCCAGGTCCTGGCGCACCAGCGGGTCGGCCGCCTTGCCGTTCGCCCGGGCGATGTCGATGATCGTCTCGAGCTCCTTCTCGAAGCGGCGGTAGCCGGTGGTCGCCGACGTGCCGCGCTCGAACCCGAGCGTGGACATCGCCACCTTCCACCCGTCGTTGACGCCGCCGACGACGTTTTCGCGCGGGCAGCGCACGTCGGTGAAGAAGACCTCGCAGAACTCGGCCGAGCCGTCGATCTGCTCGATCGGCCGCACCTCGACACCCGGCTGGCGCATGGGGCACAGCAGGTACGAGATGCCCTTGTGCTTGGGAGCGTCCGGGTCGGTCCGGCACAGGATGAAGATGTAGTCGGCGGCGAAGCCCTGGGTGGTCCAGATCTTCTGCCCGTTGATCACCCACTCGTCACCGTCGAGGACGGCCTTGGTGTTGAGCCCGGCGAGGTCCGAACCGGCGTCGGGCTCGGAGAAGCCCTGGCACCAGGCGATCTTGCCCGACAGGATCAGCGGCAGGAAGTGCTGCTTCTGCTCCTCGCTCCCCCACTGCAGGATGGTCGGGCCGACCAGCGTGTCGCCGAAGAAGTCCGCCCGCATCGGCGCGCCGGCACGGTGGAACTCCTCGGCCAGCACGACCGACTCCATCACCGACAGGCCCTTGCCGCCGTACTCGCGTGGCCAGGTGGCGCAGATCCACCCGCCGGCGAAGAGCTTCTCGGTCCAGTCCGTCTGGAAGGCCAGCTTGGCCTCGCCGTCGAGCTCGAAGCCCGGCTCGAACCACCCGTCGGGCAGGTTCTCCTCCAGCCAGGCGCGGATCTCCGCGCGGAACGCCTCGGCCTCGGGTGGGTAGGTCAGGTCCATGCGCCAATGGTGACCGCACGGTCAGGTTCGCCGCCAGCCGATCGCCTCCGTAGGCTGGCCGCCATGTCGACCAAGACCCGATGGTCCTTCCAGTGGAAGGAGCTGCACGCCGAGGTCATCCAGTCCGGGTTGTGCACGGGCTGCGCCGGGTGCGTCATCTCCTGTCCGCACGACGTCATCGGCTACCACCACCGCGAGGGCGAGTACCGGCCGTTCCACCTCGAAGACGAGCTCGGGCCCGACAACTGCCTGCACGGCGAGAAGGGCTGCACCACCTGTACCCGGGCCTGCCCGCGCTTTCGGGACTGGGAGCCCGAGGCCAACGAGCACCTGTTCGGACACGAGCGGGCCGACGACGACGTCGCCGGCATCTACAGCGACATCATGCTCACCCGCGCCAGCGACGACATGGTGCACCGCATGGGCCAGGACGGCGGCCTCGTGTCGGCCATCCTCATCTGGGCGATGGAGGAGGGCTACATCGACGGGGCGCTGACGTCGTTCCTCGACGGCGAGGCCGGGGACTGGCGGGCCAAGCCGGGCGTCGCCGCCAACCGGGACGAGGTGCTGGCCTCGGCCGGCAGCCGGTACACCTACTCCGCCAACACGCTGGCGATCGACGAGGCCCGCGAGCGCGGCCTCGAGAAGCTCGCGCTGGTGGGCATGAGCTGCCAGTCGTCGGTCCCGCCGGTGATGTGGCACCGCAAGGTCGGCAAGATCTCCAAGCCCATCGTGTTCAACCTCGGGCTCCTGTGCTCCAAGACGTTCGACGACGCCATCTTCGAGGAGCTGTTCTGGGCCAAGTACGGCCTCGAGCGGTCCGAGATGGTGAAGATGAACATCAAGGGCGTGTTCCAGATCTGGACGCGCGACGGCGGCTACCACGAGATCAACCTCAAGGAGTGCCACGACTGGACGCGCGAGGGGTGCACCCACTGCCCCGACTTCGCCGCCGAGCACGCCGACATCTCCTGCGGTGGCATCGGCAAGCACAGCGACTGGACGCTGACGATCGTGCGCACCGACCTCGGTCGCGAGATCATCAGCCGGATGATCGCCGACGGGTCGATCATCGCCAAGCCGGGCGATGAGGACCCCGGCGCCATCGCCCTCATGCGCAAGCTGGCCGAGAAGTCGCGGGCGCGCTGGCCGCAGTGGGCGAACCCCGTGGTGCGGGTGGGCCTCCCCGAGAAGCGCTGAGCGTCTCGGCGGCGCCCTCAGCCCGGCGCCGCATCCTCCACACAGGTGCGCACGATGCCACCAACGTCGTCGGGCAGCTCGAGCGGCGTCCCGGCAGGGTGGTCGGCTACCTGCGGCGCGAGCTCGTCGTCGACTGCGGCGTAGCGGTCGAAGGGCACGGTGGCCACCAACCCGTCCCAGATGCAGCGGCAGGTCGGACGCATGGCGAGACCTGCTTCGGCGACGCAGGCGTCCATGAAGGTCGCCTCGGCGCGGGCGTCGTAGCTGTCGGGCGTGCCTGCACGGCGCGCCACGAAAAGCGCACCGAAGGCGACAGCGGCGAAGGCGACCACGGCGGCGACCAGCAGCAGCCGCCGTCCGGTCACGGCGCCGAGCTGCCCGTACCCGTCGGTGCCGTCGGCGCGGCGCGTGGCACGGTGGTGGTGCCCTGCGCCTCGCTCGTCCCCGTCGTGCCGGCGCCACCCCAGCCCGGACACTGCGCGAACGCGTCCTTGAGGCTCTGCGGCATGGCCTCGGTGTTGGAGCGGAGCTGGTTGTCCAGCTCCTGGAAGCCGGCGAAGTTGTCGGCGTACTCGGCCACGACGGCGTCGTAGGCGCACTGGCAGGTGTCGGTCTGGGCCAACGTCGTACCGCTGCCCTCCCAGTTGCCCGTGCAGGTGGCGATGAAGTTCGCCTGCGTCTGGTCGTTGAACTCTGACGGAGCGTTGGAGGGCTCTGAACAGGCGCTCAGCAGGCCAGCACCGAGCAGGACGGCGGCGAGGAGCGAGAGACGTCGGCGTGCCATGGGCGACTCACCGTAGTGGGCCGGTCGCGGCCCGCCAAAGTCAGCGGCGGGCGGCGAGGCTCACGCCGAGCGGCGCGCCCGGAACGCCGCCAGGTCGACGATCTCGGCAGACGGGCCGGCCGGCACCGGCACGTCCACCGAAGGGGCCGCGTGTTGCGTCCCCTGCACCCTGGCCAGGTAGCCGACGAGCGCACGGCTCGCCAGCTCCGTCGGCTCACTTCCCGCCATGTGGTAGCTGGCCGCTGGCTCCTGGGATCCGCGCATGGGCAGATCTTCCGCCTCCCGTTCCTGACTTGGCGTGGGGCGTACGGCCCATTTTTTGATAAATAGGCCGAAAGCATCATTCGATGGATTCGACCAATCTCTCAAAAGCCCAGTTCAGCGGCGTGCGAGCTCCACTGCCGTGGCGAACACCGCGTCGAGCATGGGTTCGGTCAGCTTGCCGGTGAAGGTGTTCTGCTGGCTGACGTGATAGCTGCACACCATCGTCAGCGTGTCGGTCGGGACGACGACGCCGTGCCCGAACGCCGGGCGGGGCCGCACGTCGAGGTGCGACGCCATCGCCTGGTACGCGAACTGCCCCAACACCACGGCGACGCGCGCCTGGCGCAGCAACGCCAGCTCGCGCTCAAGAAACGGCGCGCAGGCGTCACGTTCGGCGGGCGTCGGCTTGTTCGCCGGCGGCGCGCACCGCACCGGCGCCGTGATGTAGGCCCCGTCGAGGCGCAGTCCGTCGTGGCGCGAGACGCTCTCGGCGCGGCTCGCCAGACCGGCGCGGTGCAGGGCCCGGTAGAGCCACTCGCCAGACCGGTCGCCGGTGAACATCCGCCCGGTCCGGTTGGCACCGTGCGCCGCCGGCGCCAGGCCGACCACGACGATGCGCGCCTGCGGATCGCCGAAGCCGGGGACGGGCCGGCCCCAGTACGTCTCGTCGGCATAGGCAGCGCGCTTGGTGACGGCGACCTCCTCGCGCCACGCCACCAGGCGAGGGCAGGCCCGGCACTGCGCGATCTCGTCCGCCAGCACGGCGAGCGACGTGGCGGGCGACGGGTCGGACACGCCTGCGGAGGCTATAGGTTTGGCGTCCCATGCCTCCCCGTCGGCGACCCGCCTCCCCCACCGTCGTGCTGCTCGTCCGGCACGGCGCCACCCCGACCACCGGCACCGTGCTCCCCGGACGAGCTAAAGGTCTGCACCTGTCCGATCAGGGCACGGCGCAGGCCGAGCACGCGGCGTCGCGGATCTCGGCGCTCGGCACGGTCCGTGCCGTCTACGCCTCACCCCTCGAGCGGGCGCGCGACACGGCGGCGCCGATCGCCAAGGCATGCAGGTTGCGCACCCGGGTGCGCGCGGGCCTCAACGAGTGCGACTTCGGACGTTGGACCGGGCGCAAGCTGGCCGAGCTGCGCAAGCTGCCCGAGTGGTCGAGCGTGCAACACCGCCCCAGCGCCTTTCGCTTCCCCGACGGCGAGTCGTTCGCCGAGATGCAGCACCGCATGGTGACGACGTTGGCGAGCATCGCCGCCGACCACCCCGGCGAGACCGTCGTCGCCGTGTCGCACGCCGACCCGATCAAGGCGGCCGTCGCCGACGCCGTCGGCACCCACCTCGATCTGTTCCAGCGCATCGTCGTGTCGACCTGTTCGATCAGCGCGCTGGCATACACGCCGGGAGGAGTCGTCGCACTGTCGGTCAACAACACCGGTGACGACCTCGCTCGGTTGGTGGTGTCATGAGCCGCAACGCCTCGTTCGACCAGCCCGATCGGTTCACCGTCGGCGCCGTCGGCGAGCCCGGCGAGCGCGTCT
>CAZYKR010000080.1:0-1452 GCA_964648005.1 uncultured Iamiaceae bacterium | reverse complement strand
CGTCTTCTACCTGCAGGCGACCCAGGCGGCCGACGTCCTCACGCTGCGCCTCGAGAAGCAACAGGTGGCGGCCCTCGCCACGTATCTCGAGGGGGTGCTCGCCGACACCGGTGGCGCCCCGACGCTCGACCCGAGCGTGCCCCTGGCCCTGGTGACACCGATCGAGCCGGACTGGACTGTCGGGTCGCTGGCGATCGGCGTCGAGGAGGACGGGCAGCGGATCGTCATCGCCGCCGAGGAGCTCATCGCCGAGGGCGACGAGGACGACCCGCTGCGATCGGTCCCCGGCGCCGCCCGCATCGCCATCACCCGGTCGCAGGCCGGCGCCTTCGTGCCGCACGCCGAGGCGTTGGTGTCCTCGGGGCGTCCGGTGTGCGAGCTCTGCGGCCGCCCGATGGACCCGTCGGGTCACGTCTGCCCTCGCAAGAACGGCCATGGAGCCCACTGAGGTCGTCCTCGCACGCGGCGACCTCACCGTCGTCGGCCGCATGCCGTGGAGCTCGAACGCCACCTTCCTGGTCGAGTGCGTCCTCGACGATCAGGTCGAGCGCGCCGTCTACAAGCCCGTGCGCGGCGAGCGACCGCTGTGGGACTTCCCCGAGGGTCTGCACCGGCGAGAGCGCGCCGCGTACGTCCTGTCGGACGCGCTCGGCTGGGACCTCGTCCCGACCACGATCATCCGCGACGACGCCCCCATGGGCACCGGATCGATGCAGCACTTCGTCGACGCCGACTTCGCCCAGCACTACTTCACGATCCTCGAGGACCCGGCGACGCACAACGCGCTTCGCCGCCTGTGCGCGTTCGACATCGTGGCCAACGCCACCGACCGCAAGGGCGGCCACGTTCTGATCGACGGCGAAGGCGGGATCTGGGCCATCGACAACGGCTTGTGCTTCCACGCCGAGCCCAAACTGCGCACCGTGATCTGGGACTTCGCCTACGAGCCCATCCCGGCGCCGATCGTCGAGGGGCTGTGCCGACTCGGCGACGGCGATCTCCCCGCCGAGCTGCGCGCGCTGCTCAGCGTCGACGAGGTCGATCAACTCGAGCTGCGCGCCCGCGGGCTGGTGCGCCACGGGGTGTTCCCCCACGACCCGACCGGCCGTCGGGTGCCCTGGCCCCTGGTCTGACCCCGGACGCGCAACGGGCCCGGCCGTGGTGGCCGGGCCCGTCTGCATGCGTTCGACGGTCGGGTCAGCGAGCCTTGATCTGCTCGATGACCGCCGGCAGGACCTTGTGCACGTCGCCCACGATGCCCAGGTCGCTGATCGAGAAGATCGGCGCCTCGGCGTCCTTGTTGATGGCGATGATGTTCTTCGAGCCCTTCATGCCCACCATGTGCTGCGTGGCACCGGAGATGCCCGCCGCGATGTAGACGGTCGGCTTGACGACCTTGCCGGTCTGACCGACCTGGTAGCTGTAGGGCACCCAGCCGGCGTCGACGATGGC
>CAZYKR010000079.1:0-15807 GCA_964648005.1 uncultured Iamiaceae bacterium | reverse complement strand
GTCAACAGCGGCGAAACGCGTGCGCCGGCGCCCGGCGACGGGATGAGGCTGGCCGGCATGATGTCGGCGAGGCGGGAGGCGCAGGTCGAGGCGGTCGTGGCGGGGGAGGTGGGCCCGGACGAGACCGTGCTGTGGCGGGGGTCGCCGCAACCGGGCTGGCGCCTTCGGCGATCCGACCTGGTGATGGTGCCCGCCTCCCTGGTCCTGGCGTTGCTGAGTGTGGCGACGACGGCGGGACTCATCGGAACACTGGTCGATCCGCCGCAGCGCGACGGGACGGTGTCCGACGTGGGGGTCGGCGACGTGGCGTTCGTCGCGCTCGTGGCGGCGATGCTGCTCGGTGCCGCGACCTACGGGCTCATCGGGCGGTTCGTGTGGCACGGCTATCGGGCGCGGCGCACGACCTACGCGCTGACCGACCGGCGTGTGCTGGCGGTGGAGGTCCTGCACGGCGTCGGGATCTGCTCGTTGCCGTTGGCGCAGGTCGTCGGTGTGCGGTCGATCGCCAACCGCGACGGCTCCGGTTCGGTGGCGCTGGGCGACGCCGGCGCCGGGCTGCCGTCCGAGGGCACGCTGTTCACCGCCGCCGGCATGCCGCGCAGCGCCGCCGCAGGCGCAACGGGCGTGGTGCTGTGGGATGTCGACGACGTGGCGTCGCTCCTGGAGGCGCTGCGTCGGCTCGGCGTCGGCGTCGACGCCCCGGTCACCCGGTGAAGGTCGGCGTCACGGCGATCCCCGGGCCCGCCGCCGGGGCGACCGCCGTGGTGGCCGTCGTCGGTGTCGGCTCCGGGGGTGGCAGCGTGCCGAGGGCGTGGAAGGTGCGGCACACGCCGCCGTCCCACGCCGAGGCCAGCTCCAAGATGGCGTCAGCGTCGAGCGGCAGCACCGGCGAGCTGTAGTTGGGGCAGAAGTTGTCGTAGGGCGCGTCGATGGCGACCGGCGCCGCGATGGGCTGCCAGGGGCCGAGCCCGCCGGACCGGTTGATCAGCAGCGTGCGACCGTTGCCCGGCGACGGCGCCAGGTCGGGGTCGAGCAGGATCTGACCCGACAGGATCAGCGTGCCGTCGCCGCCACCGAAGGGCGACCACGACACGACAGGCGTATGGGTGAGCACGTCACCGCCCTCGATCACGACCTGCTCACCGGGGTCGGCGGGATCGCCCCAGTGCCGGCCGTCGTCGGAGCGGCGGGCGAACACGACGCAGTTCGGGACCCACGCACAGATCTCGTAGGTGAGGATCCACGAGCCGTCGGGCACCTTCGCCGCCGTCGGCATGCCCGGCCGGGTGAACGCCAGCGGGAGCTGGACCACGGCCTCGGGCGGCGAGAACGTGACCCCGCCGTCCGTGGAGATCGCCTGCACCAGGCGCTGGCTGTGGGCGGGCTGCTGGCCCTCGTCCGAGTAGTGGCAGGCGAGCTCGCCGGCGTCGGTCACCAAGAAGAACGGCTCCCACAGCCCGGCGGCGGCGGATCCGCACGTGCCGTGCGGGACCCAGGTCGCGCCATGGTCGTCGCTGCGCCAGATGCGCAGGTCCATCTGGCGGGGCGGGCCGACGTCGGTGGTCACCGAACCGGCCCACAACAGGGTGCCCGCCGGGAACGTGCCGAGCTGGGTCGGCAGCTCGAACAGCTCGATGCAGCACAAGCCGACGGCGTCTGGGCCGGGATCGATCGTCGACAGCAGCTCGAAGATCTGGCCACCGTCGGTGCTGCGGTAGATGAACCCGTCGACGCCGTCGTCGATCGTGGCCAGCACGGTGCCGTCCTGCGCGCCGGCGTGCGCCAGGCGCACGGCCCGTGGGTAGAAGCCGTCGCCCAGCACGGTGCCCGTCACGGCCTCGCCGGGCTCGGCGGCGGCCGGGAGCAGCGCGCCGGCGAGCAGCACCATGGCCGCGACGCAACACGCGGCCAGCGCCCGTGCCGAGCGCATCGTCGTTCAGGCCTTGGCGGTGATCGGCTCGCCGGTGGGGGCGACCACGAACCACATGTCGCCGGTGCCGTTGCCGTTGGTGTCGCCGGGGTTGGTGTCGCCGACGAAGTAGTAGAGCCGGTGGCCGCCGGCCGTTGCCTGGCCGTCGTCGGTCACGCCCAGGATCGACGTCTCGACCATGCCGCCACCGGCGTCGGCGGGGCTGACGACCTCGGTGGCGGCAGCGATCGGCCAGGCGTCCGTGCACGATCCGGTGCAGGCGCTCGGCTGGCCCTCGACGTCCTTGGTGAAGGCGTACAGCGTGCGGCCGTCGCCATCGACGAGCATCTCGCCGTAGGGCGACCCCTGGGCGTAGATCTCCAGCGCGCCGCCGGCCGCTGTGCCCTCGGTGACCGTGCCCGGCGTGGCGGTGCCGGCGGTGGTGCCCGGCGCCTTGGTGGTCGAGCTGCCGCCGGCGGCGGTGGTGGTGCTGTCCGACCCGCTGTCGGTCGAGGAGCAGCCGGCGACCGCTCCCAGGGCGAGGACGGCCACGGCGGAGGACATCAGGTGCTTGCGCATGAAAGCGACCCTAGCCCTGACGGTTCGTCAGCAGCAGGCCGCGCACGTCTAGCCTGTCGCCCGTGCCCGACGCCCCTGAGCCGACCGAGCCGGATCCGGACGACCCCGACGAGGACGCGCTGCGTGCCGCCGACGGACGTGTGCCCGGACGGCGCGGCCGCGCCACCCGCCAGCGCCTCCTCGACCAGACCGCCGAGATGCTCGGCTCGTCGACCTTCCGGGACCTCAAGGTCGTCGACATCGCCCGCGCCGCCGGCACGTCGCCAGCGACGTTCTACCAGTACTTCCCCGAGGTCGAGTCGGCGATCCTCGTGCTCGCCGAGGAGATGGCGGCCGAGATCCCGGCGCTGTGCGACCTGATCTACGCCGGGCCGTGGAAGGGCAAAGGTGCTTACGCCACGTCCGAGGCGCTGGTGCAGGGGCTCATGGACTTCTGGGAGCGCAACCGGGCCGTGTTGCGGGTCGTCGACCTCGCCACCGAGGAGGGCGATCACCGGTTCCGCAAGATCCGTGCACGACTCCTCACGCCGTTGACGCAGGCTCTGGCCGACTCGATCCGCGCCCAGAGCGGCGCCGCCAAGCCCGGCGACGTCGACCCGATGGCGACCGCCGGCGTGCTCGTCGCCATGCTCGCCAACGTGGCGGCGCACCGCTACGGCTTCGAGTTCTGGGGCATCCGCACCGACGACACCCTGCGTGCCATGACCCGCATCGTCTACTCGGCGATGACGGGGCAGAAGCCGCCCGCAGCGTGAAGTTCGGCATCCTGCCGCCGTATCGCACCGGCGTCACCGCCGACCCGGCGTGGATGCGGGCGTTCGCCCAGCATGCCGAACGCTGCGGCTTCGAGTCGCTCTACGTCGTCGAGCACGTCGTGGTGCAGGCCGGCTACGACGCTCGCTACCCCTACGCCGAGAGCGGACGGATGCCGCTGCCCGACGACTGCCCCATCCCGGACCCGCTCGAGCTGCTCGCCTACCCCGCCGGCGTGACCGAACACATCGTGCTGGGCACCGGCATCCTGGTGGCGCCCGAGCATCATCCGGTGCAGCTGGCCAAGCGCTGCGCCACGCTCGACGTGCTGTCGGGTGGACGGCTCCGGCTCGGTGTCGGCGTCGGCTGGATGCGTGAGGAGCTCGAGGCGGTCGGCATCGACTTCGCCACGCGTGGGGCGCGCACGGATGAGGTGCTCGCCGCCATGCAAGCGCTGTGGGCCGATGGCGAGGCGAGCTTCGCTGGCGAGCACATCGCCTTCGACCGCCTGATCTCGGTGCCCAAGCCGCACCGGCCGGGCGGCGTCCCCATCCACGTCGGCGGCCACTCGGCCGCGGCGGCGCGCCGGGCCGGCCGCTTCGGCGACGGTTTCCAGCCGCTGGGGCTGAGCGGCGACGCGCTCGCCGGTCGCGTCGCCGAGATGCGCGCCGCCGCCGTGGCCGCCGGACGCGATCCCGACGCCATCGAGCTCAGCCTGGGCGGGTTGCTCGACCTGCTCGATGCCGAAGCGCTCGACACCGCCGTCGCCGACGGCGCCGATCGACTGGTCATCTCGACGCGCGTCGGCGACCTCGACGAGCTGTGCGCCCAGATGTCGACGTTCGCCGATCGCTGGATTTGAAACACGTTCTAGTTTGGCGCGCTACGCTGCGCGCATGGCCGGCATCATCCCGCCCGGGCGCGTCGTCGTGGGCATGCAGCTGCCGATCCAATCGCAGTCCACGATCTACCGCGAGCCCTGGGAAGCGTCGGCCGGCCCCGCCGAGCTGGCGGCGATCGCGCAGGCGGCCGACCGCAACGGCTTCTTCTACGTGGCCGTCTGCGACCACGTCGCCATCCCGCGCCCGCTCGACGAGACGATGGGCACCGAGTGGTGGGACACCATCGCCACGCTCGGCTGGCTGGCCGGCATCACCGAACACGTCCGGTTGCTCAGCCATGTGTCGGTGCTGCCCTACCGGCACCCGCTGATCACCGCCAAGGCGTTCTCGACGCTCGACGTCCTCTCCGGCGGGCGCGCCGTGCTCGGCGTCGGCGCCGGCCACGTCGAGGCCGAGTTCGCGCTGCTCGGCGCCGACTTCGCCCAGCGGGGCCCGCAGCTGGACGAGGCCATCGATGCCGTGCGCGCCTGCTTCGCCGAGGAGTTCCCGTCCGTCGATGGCGCCACGTGGTCCTTTGCCGACGCCGGTCAGCGCCCCCGCCCGGTGCAGGCCGGCGGCCCGCCGATCTGGGTCGGCGGCTCGTCAGGGCCGGCCATGCGCCGCGCCGCCGACCGGGGCGACGGCTGGCTGCCGCAGGGTCCGCCGAAGCAGGGGATGCCGGCCGCCATCGCCGCGCTGCGCGAGCGCCGGGCCGCGGCAGGCAAGGGCGACGAGCCGTTCGACATCGGCATCAACTGCGCACCGATCTACCTCGGCGAGCCACCGTTCGAGGTGCCGGAGTGGACGATCACCGGGTCCGCTGCGCGCGTGGCCGGCGCGCTGCACAAGCACGCCGCCACCGGGGCCAACCAGCTCCAGCTGCGCTTCCGGTCGCGCTCGGCCGATGAGCTGGTCGACCAGATCGAGACCTTCGGTGCCACGGTGGCGCCGCTGCTGCAGGACTGACCACAAGCGGACTGCGAACGACCCGAGGGGGAGCACATGTTGTTGGAGGGCAAGGTTGCCATCGTGTCGGGCATCGGCCCGGGCATGGGGCGTGACATCGCGCTGGCGCTGGCGCGCGAGGGGGCCGACATCGCCCTCGGCGCCCGGCGCGAGCAGTATCTGGTCTCGGTCGCCGAGGAGATCGAGGCGCTCGGCCGGCGTGCCGTGTGGTCGCCCACCGACATCTGCGACCGCCCGGCCTGCGACGCCCTGGCGGCAAAGGCGAGCGACGAGCTCGGTCGGGTCGACATCCTGGTCAACAACGCCTTCCACGACGGCGGCTTCGACCACTTCGCCGATGCGGACCTGTCGACGTGGCACGTGCCGATGGACATCAACTTCTTCGGCACGCTCAACCTGACGCAGGCGGCGCTGCCGTACCTGACGGCGCAGGACGACAGCCGCATCGTGATGGTCAACACCATGTCGGTCCAGCACGCCGAGGAGCGCTTCGGTGCCTACGCCGCGTCGAAGGCGGCCCTGTCGATGGCGACCAAGACGCTGGCCGTCGAGCTCGGTCCGCAGGGCGTGCGGGTCAACGCCATCCACCCCGGCTACATCTGGGGCCCGTCGGTCGAGTGGTACTTCAAGCACCTGGCCGAGCAGCAGGGTCGCACGCCCGAGGAGGTCTACGACGACGTGGCGTCCAAGACCTGCCTGCGCTACATCCCCGACTCGGCCGAGATCGCCGGCACCGTGGTCTTCTTCGCCTCGCCGCTGGCCAAGGCCGTCACCGGTCAGGCGATCGGGGTCAACGCCGGCCACTGGCTGACCGGACCGTAGGGGAGGGCGAGATGATCAAGCTGGTGGCGTTCGTGAAGCGCAGGCCCGGCATGACGGCCGACGAGTTCTACGAGCACTGGGAGCAGCGGCACGGCCCGCTGATCGCCTCGACGCCGGGCCTGGCCCGGCACATCGTGCGCTACGAGCAGCACCGGCGGACGGCTGACTTCGACTGGATGGGCACCGAGGGGTACGACGGCGTCACCATCCAGTGGATGCGCTCGGCCCAGGCCATGCAGGACTTCATCACCGACCCGGCCTACGCCGAGATCCTGGCGCCCGACGAGGCGAGCTTCCTCGACCAGGCGGCCACCGTGTGGATGGTGACGGCGGAGCCGAACGTTGTCATCGACGGACCGATGACCGATGATGCGTCGTGATGGGGGACGGGGCCACAGGCGCAGCAGCTGATCTGTCCAGCAAGGTCGCCCTCGTCACCGGGGGTGCCTCGGGCATCGGCCGGGCCACCGTCGAGCGCCTGGCGGCGCGGGGCGCGGCCGTGCTGGTCGCCGACATCCACGAGGGCGAGCTTGCCGACGGCGACCTGCTCGACGGCGATCGCGTCCGGTTCCGCCGCACCGACGTCACCGACGTCGACGACGTGACGGCGATGGTCGTCGACGCCGTCGACGCCTTCGGCCGGCTCGACATCGCCGTCAACAACGCCGGGACATCGGGTACGTACGCCGCGTTGGCCGACCAGCCGCTCGACGACTGGGATCGCACGATCGCGGTGAACCTGACCGCCGTGTTCACCTGCCTGCGGGCCGAGATCCCGGCGATGCTGGCGAGCGAAGGCGGCGGGGCCATCGTCAACACCTCGTCCGGCGCAGGACTGATGGGCTTCGCCAACCTACCGGCGTATGTGGCGTCCAAGCACGGGGTGATCGGGCTGACCAAGTCCGTGGCGCTCGAGTTCGCTCGCAAGGGCGTCCGGGTCAACGCCGTGTGCCCCGGCACCGTGCGCACCCCGATGTTGTTGGGCTTCTCCGGGGGCGACGTCGGGGCGATGGAGGCGATGGGGGCGATGGCGCCGATCGGGAGGATCGGCGAGCCCGACGAGATCGCCGAGGCCATCGTGTGGCTCTGCACCGACGAGGCGCGCTTCGTCACAGGAGTGGCGCTGCCGGTCGACGGCGGGGTGCTGGCGACGTGAACGCGCCCGAGCCGCTCGCCCCGCCGGCGCACGGGCTGCTGCCCGGCGTCCGCGCCCTGGTCACGGGCGCCGCCACCGGCATCGGTGCGGCCACGGCGCGCCGGCTCGTGCTCGAAGGCGCCGCCGTGGCGCTGCTCGACGTGGACCTTGCCGGCGCCCAGGCGCTCGCCGACGACCTGGCCGGACTCGGAGCCACCGCCGTCGCGGTCGAGGCCGACGTGACGGCGGCCGGCGACCTGGCCGACGCCGTCGACGCCGCCGCCGAAGCGCTCGGCGGCCTCGACACGTTGGTGAACAACGCCGGCATCGGGAACCTCAAGCGACTCGAGGCCTATCGCGACCACGAGTGGGAGGCGCTGATCGCGGTGAACCTGACCGGCGTGTTCCACGGCATCCGCGCCGCGGTGCCGTACCTGCGCGCCGCCGGCGGGGGTGCGGTGGTCAACGTGTCGTCGGTGAGCGGGCTGCGGCCGACCAGAGGCGAGGCGCCGTACTCGGCAGCCAAGGCCGCCGTGATTGCGCTGACGAAGTCCGCCGCGCTCGAGTACGGGCCGGACCGCATCCGGGTGAACTGCGTGTCGCCGGGCTTCATCCGCACGCGCCTGACCGAGCCGGCCTTGGCCGTGCCCGAACTGCTCGGACCTCTGGAGGCGGCGACCCCGCTCGGCCGCGTCGGCGAAGCGGCGGAGGTGGCTGCGGCCATCGCCTTCTTGTGCTCACCGATGGCGAGCTACATCACCGGGCACAACCTGGTCGTGGACGGCGGCAGCCTGTTGCCGTCCGCGCAGGTCGACCACATCCTCGGGCCGATGCTCGGCTGATGGCGCCGGCAGGGCGCGACAGCGGTCGGGGTGCGGCCGGGCCGGGCCCTACGATGTCGCACTCGTGACCGCCGTAGCCGTGGGCCCCGAGGCCGCCGACGCCGACTCCGACGGCGGGCGTCCGCTGTGGTGGCGGCATCCGGTCGCCTGGTACGAGGCCGACGGGCGGCGATTCCTGCCCGGCGTGCTCTTCCCGCTGGCGGTGTTCGTGGTGTGGCGGGTGGTGCACCTGCTGCTGGTGCACCACTTCATCTCGGCGCAAGGGGTGCCCAACGCCTGGGCCGGCGTCGGCTCGGTCTCGGAGAACTACGACGGCGAGCGGTACCTGATGATCCTCGGGCAGGGCTACGCCGCACCCGGTGCGGACATGCCGAACACGGCGTTCTTCCCCATGATCTCTTGGGCGTCGGCGCCGGTGTACTGGATCAATCGGTCGACCCCGTGGACCGTGCACATCATGGCGACGATCACCGCCATCGGCGCCTTCATCGGCGTGTGGGGTGTGGCCAAGGTGTGGCGCGGCGAGTTCATCGCTCGGCGCGCCGTGCTGCTGCTCGCCCTGTCGCCGGCGTCGCTGTTCCTCTGGGCCTTCTACAGCGAAGGCCTGTTCATCCTGCTGGGCACCGGCATCGTGTGGGCCGACCGTCGCGGCCATCGTGGCCTGGCGGCGGCGTTGTGCGTGCCGATGGCGGCAACCCGCAGCGTCGGCGTGCTGGTGCCGCTCGTCATGGTGCTCGTGCACGTCATCGAGCACGGCCCACCGCTGCGCGAGGAGCTCCGTCGCTGGTGGGGCCCCGTCGTGGCCGGAGTGGCGGCGCTGTCGGTGGTGGTGTTCTCGATCACGGTGCAGGTGCGGTACCTGGCTCCGGGTCTGGCAGCCGTGGCGCTCTGGGCCGTCCTGCGCCGGCGCGTCGACCGCTGGTCGTGGCTGTACCTCGGCGCCAGCGCCGTCGGCGTCGCCGCCGTGTGCATCGTGATGTGGAAACAGGCCGGTGACCCCCTGGCGTGGCTCAAGGTGCAAGAGGACTGGGGGCGGGGCCTCGACCAGCCATGGAAGGCCGTGATCCAGGGCTTCGAGAACCTGTGGCCGGATGCCGACACGATCATGGTGCCGGCGCTGGTGGCCCGGAACCTCGACATCTGGAGCGTCTTCCTCGTGGCGTTCCCGGTGGCCTACGCCGGCCTGAGTCGTCGGGATCGCTTCCCGATGGAGACGTGGATGCTCGGCGTGATGCTCATCGCGCTGCCCCTCTACTCGAGCGTGCTTGCCAGCTTCAACCGCTTCGCGCTGGCGGACTGGGTCATCTACCCGGTGTATGGGAGCTTCTTGACCCGCATCCCCAAGCCGTGGCGCACGATCCCTTGGGCGGCGCTGTGCGCGGGGTCCGCCGTGGCGACGTGGCAGATGGTCGAGCGCTTCTCCGCCGACCGCTTCGTCGGCTGACACATCTCCTCGGGTGACCGCACCGGCGCGGTGTCGACCGTTCTCATCGCGCCGGATCACAGGGGTGAGCGCCAGCCGCATCGTCGCCTACGTCGGGCCCGATGACGGCCCCAACGTCAGCGAAGACGTGGTACGCCGTGTGAACCTTGACAAGCACCGACCGTTCGGGAACGACGGTCCCGTCGAACTGGCCGATGGGGATCAGTTCGCCTGCCTCAACAATGGAGACGGTTGCCGAGGTGCGTTCCTGCGTCCCGTCATCGTGCCGGATCGCTTGGGTACACCATTCTTCAGAATCGTCGAAGCCATTCGGGCTCCGGTGCCACCGTTCGTCAGCGTCGAATGACGTCGCCACAGCTTCGAGCAGCTCGTCAGGTGGCCGGTTTGATGAGACGAGGAGGAGATTGCGCGACCCGATCCCGCCCGCGCCTTCCGTGTACTCCGTGTCGTTGGCGATTGCGGTCGCATCCGCGGGGAGCTCGGGCACCAGTGACATTGGAGGAATCGAGCCTCCGAGCACCTGGCCGAGCACCACGAGCGTGATCGCGCCGAGCGCCGCGATCGCGAGCAATGGGGCGAGGCATCCCGGGGTTCGTCGGGTTCGTCTCGACACGACCAGCCTTCCGACTCCACGGAGACCGCCGACCCTCAAGCCCGAGGCGATCCCGACGATCGACGGTAGTCCTGGACCCCGCGCAGATGGTCGGCTGAGCTACCAGAGCTGGTCGGTGTAGGTGTCGGTGCCGGGGACGGTGGCGAGGAACGGGGCGGCGTAGCTGACCGTCCCGTCGCCGGCCTCGATGGCGTCGGCCAGGGCGCGCACCGAGGCCATGGACTCGGCCGGGTCGCGGTCGACGAAGCACAACAGCAGGGTGCGGCGCTCCTGGCCCGGGTTCTCGGGTTGGAACACTGGCGCCCCCTCCGGCAGCGGGATCGGCGTGGCGGCGACGACGAGCTCGATGGCCGAGTCGGCGCCGATCGCAGCCGGCAGGCAGTCATCGACGAGCCAGCCGGAGAACCCGCGGGCGTCGGCGTCGGGATCGCGGTCGACCATCATCGCCACCACGCCGGGGAAGCCGTGGTCGAGCGCCAGCGCCGGCGGCACGCCGTCCTCGTCGCGCTGGTACGACCACCGGTGGACGTACATCAGGGTGTGGATGTGGTCACGGCCCTCGAACATGCGCTCGTTGGCGTGCAACCAGTGGACCTGCTCCGAACCCCAGGCGATGGCCTCGGCGTCCTGGCCCTTCTCCACCCAATACGTGGCCAGGTAGGAGCCGGCTGCGACGTCGGGCAGGAAGGGGGATGTGCTGGGGAAGCGGGCCGCCTTCAGTGGGGCGGTGGCGACCCACCGGCCGCCGGCGAACCACGAGCGGCCGATCATGCAGCCGGCGTAGAAGTGGTCGCGCTCGTACCAGCGGTTGTAGGCCACCTCTTGGCCGCGATGCGGTTCCACCAGGGTGAACAGCATCGTGCCCACCTCGACGTTGTCGTACGGCCCCTGTTCGTAGCGTCCCATGGCGCCGCACCCTAGCAACCGGCGGTAGAACCTGTTTCAGTTTTTGGCTGACACAGCGTCAGATTGGCGGTAGCCTGGCCCGCATGGAGGACTTCCCCAAGATCATCTCCGTCGACGACCACGTCATCGAGCCGCCCAACGTCTGGCAGGACCGGTTGCCCGAGAAGTACAAGGCCGTCGGCCCCCGAGTCGAGCGCCACCCGGTGAAGTCGATGACGTTCATCGGCGGCAAGTTCGCCTACGAGATGGGGGAGGAGGGGTCCGACGGGCCGGTTGCCGACTGGTGGATGTTCGAGGACAAGGCCATCCCGCACACCCGTCTCGCCGCCGCCGTCGGCGTGCCTCGCGAAGAGGTCACGGTCACGCCCATCACCTACGAGGACATGCGGCCCGGCTGCTTCGACCAGACGGCCCGCCTCGAGGACATGGACGTCAACTGGACCGAGGCACAGATGTGCTTCCCGACCATGCCCCGGTTCTGCGGCCAGACCTTCACCGAGATGCACGACAAGGAGCTAGGGCTCCTGTGCGTGCAGGCGTACAACGACTGGATGGTCGACGAGTGGTGCGCCGGCACCGACGGTCGGCTCATCCCGTTGATGATCGTGCCGCTGTGGGACCCGCAGCTCGCCGCCGATGAGGTGCGGCGCAACGCCGCCCGCGGCGTCACCGCCACCTGCTTCAGCGAGATCCCGCCGTTCCTGGGTCTGCCCTCGATCCACTCGGGCGAGTGGGACCCGTTCTTCGAGGCCTGCAACGAGACCGGCGTCGTGGTGAACATGCACATCGGCTCGTCGTCCCGCATGCCCTCGACGTCCGAGGACGCACCGCCGATGGTCGGGTCGACCATGACCTTCGCCAACTGCATGATGTCGATGGTCGACTTCATGATGTCGGGCGTGCTGGTGCGCTACCCGAACCTCAAGCTCGCCTACGCCGAGGGCCAGCTCGGCTGGATCCCGTACATCCTCGAGCGGGCTGACAAGGTGTGGGAGCACAACCGGGGCTGGGGTGCCGTGGGTGACGCCGTCCCCGAGCCGCCGTCGACCTACTACTACCGCCAGATGTACGCCTGCTTCTTCGACGACGAGTTCGGTCTCACCGAGGAGGCGCTCAACCGCATCGGGCCGTCGAACATCGTGTTCGAGACCGACTATCCCCACTCGGACTCGACCTGGCCGCACACCAAGGAGGTCGCGTCCAAGCTCATGGGGCATCTCTCGCCCGAGCTGCAGCGCAAGCTCGTGCGCGGCAACGCCATCGAGCTGCTCCAGCTGGACTTCCAGCCGTGAGCGCCACACCGAACCCCGACGAGGACTACCGGCTGCTGATCGGCGGCGAGTGGGTCACCGCCGGCGACGGCACCTACGACATCGTCAACCCCGCCAGCGAGGAGGTGGTCGGCCGGGCGCCCAACGCCTCGGTCGCCGATGCCGAGGCGGCCGTGGCCGCCGCCGCTGACGCCTTTCCGGCGTGGTCGCGCACCAAGCCCGAGGACCGCGCCGCCATGCTGGCGCGCGCCGCCGACCTGCTCGACGAGCGCTACCGCGAGCTGGTGCCGCTCGTGCAGGCCGAGACGGGCGCCACCATGAAGGTGGCCAAACAGATGCAGGTCCCGATGGTCGGTGTGCGCCTGCGTCGCTACGCCCGCGGCGTCACCGAGGAGCTGCAGATCCCGATCGAGCCGGCGATCACCACCACCACGGCACTCGCTCCCGGCGGCATCGTCGGCGGCGTGGTGCGGCGTGCGCCGGTCGGGGTGGTCACGTGCATCACCTCGTACAACTTCCCGCTGGTGAACATGGCGGGCAAGATCGGTCCGGCGCTGGCCATGGGCAACACCGTGGTCATCAAGCCGGCACCGCAGGACCCGCTCGCCGTGATCAAGCTCGGCGAGATCCTCACCGATGCCGGCTTCCCGCCCGGCGTCGTCAACGTCGTCACCTCCGAAGGACCGGCGCCGGCCGAGGCGCTCGTGGCGTCGGACCGCACCGACATGGTGAGCTTCACCGGCTCCACCGGGGTCGGCCAGCGCATCGGCTCCGTAGCCGGCCACGACATGAAGCGTCTGCTGCTCGAGCTCGGCGGCAAAGGCGCCTGCATCGTGTTCGACGACGCCGACCTCAAGACGGCCATCACCAACATCACGAGCGTGTGGGCCTTCCACTCGGGCCAGATCTGCACGGCGCCGACGCGGGTGCTGGCACAGCGGGGCATCTACGACCAGCTCGTCGAGGGGCTCAAGCTGGCGCAGGGCTACCTTCCCGTCGGTGACCCGCTCGACGACAAGACCATCGTGGGTCCGGTCATCTCCGGCCCGCACCGCGACCGCGTCGAGAGCTACATCGCCGCCGGGCGCGACGAGGGCGGCACGATCGTCGCCGGCGGCGAGCGACCCGACCTCGACCGGGGCTTCTACGTCACGCCGACGCTCATCGCCGACTGCAAGCCCGGCATGCGGGTGGTGCAGGAGGAGATCTTCGGCCCGGTCATCGTGGTGCTGCCCTTCGACGACGAGGACGAGGCCGTGGCCATGGCCAACTCGACCGAGTTCGGGCTGTACGACTACGTGTTCTCCAAGGACACCGGCCGGGCGTTCACCGTCGCCCAGCAGCTGCGGACGGGCAACGTCGGCATCAACACCGCCCAGCGCAACAACGAGATGGCGTTCGGCGGCTTCAAGAAGTCCGGCGTCGGCCGGGACGGTGGGCGCTTCGGCTTCCACGCCTACAGCGAGCTGCAGTCGATCGTCTGGCCCGGCTGAGCCGCGGCCGAGGGGGAGCAGAACCATGCGAGGAATCGTGTTCGAGGGCGCCGACGCGGGCGTCGCCGTGCTGGACGACCTCACGGTGCGCGACCCGCGCCCCGGCGAGGTGCGGGTGCAGATCGTCAACGCCGGGGTGTGTCACTCCGACGTCTCGGTCGTCGAAGGGGTCATCCCCTTCCCGCCACCGGTGGTGCTGGGCCACGAGGGCGCCGGCATCGTCACGGCGCTCGGCGACGGCGTGACCAACGTGGCCGTCGGCGACCACGTCGTCATCTCGACCTTGTCGAACTGCGGCACCTGCGCCGCCTGCGAGACCGGCAAACCCACGCACTGCAAGCAGTCGATGGGCAAGCTGTCGGCTCCGTTCACCCAGGGCGACCGCAAGATCTTCCAGTTCGCCAACATCGGCGCCTTCGCCGACGAGACCGTCGTCAAGGCAGGCCAGTGCGTGGCCATCGACAAGGCGGTGCCGTTCGAGGTGGCTGCCCTGCTGGGGTGTGGCGTGATCACCGGCGTCGGCGCCGTGTTCAACCGGGCCAAGGTCTCGCACGGCCAGTCGGCGCTGGTCATCGGCGTCGGTGGCATCGGGCTCAACGTGATCCAGGGCCTGGCGTTGGCCGACGCCCTGCCGATCATCGCCGTCGACACCAACCCGGCCAAGGAGCCGCTCGCCCGGGCCTTCGGCGCCACCCACTTCATCGACGCCAGCCAGGGCGACACGGCCGAGGCCGTCAAGACGATCTGCCCCGACGGTGTCGACGTGAGCTTCGAATGCGTGGGGCACCCGGCGCTGATCCGCCAGTCGATCGACCTCCTCGACTGGGGTGGCACCTGCGTCATCCTCGGGGTGCCCAAGCTCGGCACCGAGGCGTCGTTCATGGTGGCCAGCCTCTACAACGACAAGACCATCATGGGCTGTCGCTACGGCGCCGGCCGCCCCCACAAGGACATCCCGCTCTTCGTCGACCTGTACCTGGCCGGCCGGCTCAAGCTGGACGAGCTGGTCACCCAGACCTATCCGCTCGAGCAGCTCCAGGCCGTGCTCGACGACATGCACGACGGCAAGCTGGCGCGCGGCGTGCTGTCGGTCACGGAGGCCTGAGCGGTGGCGTTGCCGGCCGAGCTGGCCGAGCTCGCCGCCGAGGTGTCGAACTGGGGGCGATGGGGCGAGCGTGACGAGCGCGGCACCCAGAACCTGATCGACGCCGACGCCACGCGTCGCGGCGTGGCGCTGGTGCAGGAGGGCACGCATCGCACGTTGGCGTTGCCCCTCGACCAGACCTCGCCGCAGCAGGGCGGCGCGCCGGGCCGCATCGCACCGCTGCGCACGATGCTGTCGCTCAACCAGACCTACACCGGCCAGGACGGCGACGCCGCCTTCAACGACGACACGGTCACGATGGCCATGTCGGCGGGCACGCACATCGACGCGCTGGCGCACGTGACGTACGGCGGCTTCATCTACAACGGCTTCCCCGACACCAAGGTGACGGCACACGCCGGCGCCACGAAGTGCGGTGCGGACAAGATCGACCCGATCGTGGCCCGCGGCGTGCTGCTGGACCTGCCGGCGGCGATGGGCCTCGAGCGGCTCGAGCCGGGCTATGCCGTGACCCCCGACGACCTCGACGCCGCCGTCGAGCACGCCAAGGTGACGCTGGTACCCGGCGACGTGGTGCTGGTGCGCACCGGCCACATGCAGCTGTTCCACGGGGGCGACACGTGGGGGTACAACCACGACTGCCCGGGGCTGTCCACCAAGACCATCCGCTGGGTGCGCCAGCACGACCTCGGCGCCGTCTTCGACGACACCTACGTGTTCGAGGTGTGGCCGCCCGAGGACTGGGCGGCGATGATGGCCGTGCACATGATCCACCTGCGCGACATGGGTCAGATCCAGGGCCAGAACTTCGATCTCGAGGGCCTCGCCGCCGACTGCGCCGAGCGCGGCCGTTACGAGTTCTGCGTCACCGCCGTGCCCGAGCCGTTCACCGGTGGCTGCTCGGCGCCGGTGGCGCCCATCGTCACCTGGTGATGGACGAGGCGCAGGCGCGCATCGCGCAGCTGGAGCTGGAGCCGCACCCCGAGGGCGGCTGGTACCGGAGGGTGCACGAGTCGCCGGAGGCGGTCGACGGGCGTCCGGTCGAGACGGCGATCGTGTACCTGTTGCGGGCGGGGGAGCGGTCGCAC
>CAZYKR010000078.1:0-15885 GCA_964648005.1 uncultured Iamiaceae bacterium | reverse complement strand
GCCGGTGATGGCGCGCAGCTGATCGGTGCGGCCGTACTGGTCCAGCACGAACCAGTAGATGTTCGGCGTGCGTTCGGGAGGAGCCGGCCAGGCGTACGTCGGCGCCTCGAGGGCCTCCGCGCCACGGCGCGCCGCCGCCACGCTGCCCGTGGTGACGGTGGCGAGCACGAGGACGAGCGCGACGGTGATCAGCGCGAACTGGCGCACGGCCGGCACCGCCATCGCCCGCGCCGCCAACGTGGCGAGCAACGCCGTGAGCACGAGCCACAGCACGACGCCGATCGTGCCGCGGACCCCCGACGCCGGCTCGGTCGACAACCACCGGCCGTACAGGAACGTGCTCAGCACCACGACGGCGCACGCCCCGGCGGCGCGCCGGGCCGCCGTTCGACCGCGACGCCGCCCGACGACCCACACCACACCCACGCACACGAGGCTCAGCCCGGCACCGAACACGAGCAGCGGGCCGACGTCGATCACGGCCTTGGCGTTGTCGGCCAGGAACAGGGCGATGGGCGCCCACGCCACCAGCAGAGCCAACAGGCAGGCCTGGGCACCAGCGCCCTGTGGGGGCGCCGGCGTCGCGGCCGGGGTCACCTCGTCGGGAGCACGCGCAGAGGTCCCCATCGTGCGTCAGGCGCCGTCGGCCGGTTCCCCGTCGTCGAAGGTCACGGCGTCGAGCGCCGCCCAGCGGTCGTCGCGCGCCGCGGTCTCCGCCGCATCGTCGGCGACGGTGACCGGGTAGGCGTCGGGGCTCGGCCCGGGACAGTCGACGCGGCACAGCGGCGACAACGGCAGCGCCAACACCAAGGCGTCGTGCACCACCGGCGCCAGATCGACGGCATCGTCGACGATGGCGAAGCTCTCCTCACTCGAGGGATGCCGCTCGTACAGCTCCGCCACATCGGCCTCGAGGACGCCCGCGATGGGCTCGAGGCAACGGCGACACTCCCCCGTCCACGGCGCCGCCACCGTGCCGCGCACCGTGACCGCCTCGCCGAGGACCGATTCCAGGACCAGGTCGATGTCGACGTCGACGCCGGCATCGATCGCCGAGCGACCGACCTCGAGCCGGTCGGCGGGGACCGCACGCTCGACGGTGCGCTGCTTCCCCGGCTCGCGCAGCAGGTCGGTGACACCGACGACGAGCGGGCCGTGCGCGCTGCTCACGCCACGTCGGGGTCGTAGGGCTCCGGCGGCGGCGGCAGGTGGTCGTGCTCAGGGCCCGTGGGCAGCTGGCCCTCGTCCTCGTCGCCGGGCTCGCCGTGGAGGTCGAGCAACGCCGTGCCCTGCAACTTCGCCCGCCCCGACGCCACGAGCTTCATCGTGCGCTCGAGCACGATCTCGAAGCTGGCGAGCTTCTGATCGCAGAAGTCCTCGACCTCGTGCCGGAGCCGTCGAGACTCCACCTCGGCGTTGTCGAGGATCTGGTAGGCGCGGCTCTCGGCCTGTTTGACCACCTCGGTGCGCTGCACCATCCGCTCGGACCGGTCCCGGGCGGCGGCGATGATGTCCTCGCCCTCGTGCCGCACCTTCTCGAGGAACTCCTCGCGCTCCTTCAGCAGCCACCGGGCGGCGCGCAGCTCCTCGGGCAGGCGATCGAGCGCCTCGTCGAGCAGGTCGAGCACCTCCTCGCGCGAGATGCGAGGGGTGGACGACAGCGGCACGTTGGGGGCGCTCGACACGATGTCGCGCAGGCGCAGCAACAGCTGCTCGGCCTCCCCCGCCTGATACGGAGCCGGCGCCGGCGTCAGGGGCACGTCGTCGTCGTCGAACTCGTCGTCGAACACCTCGAAATCGGTCATGGCTGACGCTCCTCGAGCCGCTTCGCCACCGGTGCCGGGACCATGCGGGTCACGTCGCCACCGAAGCGCGAGATCTCGCGGATGAGCCGCGACGCCAGGAACGAGTTGCCCGAGGTCGACGGGATGAACAGCGTGTCGACGCCAGAGATCTTGTGGTTCATCTGCGCCATCTGGAGCTCGTTCTCGAAGTCCGACACGGCACGCAGGCCCTTGACGATGAAGTCGGCCCCGACGTCCTGGGCGAGCTGCACGACAAGGCTCGAGAACATGGTGACCCGGACGTTGTCGAGGTGCGACACGCACTCGTTGAGCATCTCCTCGCGGTCGCCCAACGAGAACAGCGGCTCGCCCTTCTGCGGGTTGCGCATGGCGGCGACGATGACCCGGTCGAACAGGCGCGCCGCCGTCTCGATGATCTCCAGATGCCCGTTGTGGATCGGGTCGAACGATCCGGGATACAGGACGGTTGCCACGACTGCTCCGTTGCTCCGAGGGGGGATGTCAAGCCTCGCCCGTCGGCAGATCGGCGGGCAACTCCTTGGCGGCGATCTGCACCACGGTACCCCCGTAGCGCTTGCAGCGGTCGGCTCTCCACGGTGCCGGGAGCACCAGCTCGCGGTCGCTCTCGAGCACCGCCACCGTCGCCGGGAGGACGCGTAGCAACGCATCCCAGTCGTCGAAGGCGTACGGCGGGTCGACGAAGGCCACGTCGACGGGGGCGCCGGCGGGGTCGAGCCCGCCGAGGTAGGTCTCGACGGCGGCACGCACGACGACGGCCCGGTCGGCGAGCTCCAGGGCCGCCAGGTTGGCGCGGATGGCCGCAACGGCCGGACCGGCGTGGTCGACGAAGGTGCAGGTCGACGCCCCGCGAGACAACGCCTCGATGCCCATCGCCCCCGATCCGGCGAACAGGTCGAGCACCCGCGCCCCGACGAGCAGCCCACGGGCGTCGAGCGCGTTGTGGACGGCCTCGCGCACCCGGTCCGACGTCGGCCTGGTGCTCTCGCCGGATGGCGCGGCGAGGCGACGTCCTCGACGGCTCCCTGCAACGACGCGCACGACAAGGCATCATGCCGTACGTGACCGTCCCTGCCGAGATCGTGTGCGTGGAGTGCGGTGGGACGGCCCACCTGCTGTCCCACCCTCCCAGCGAGGGGTACGAACCGTGGGGGCCGGGCGACATCGTGGCGTACCGCTGCGCAGATTGCCTCGAGCGCTTCGACATGGAGCTCGCCGACGAGGACGTGGATGGCGACGCCGGCCGCGGCGACCTTCCCAGCGGAGGTGGCTGGTGATCCGTCGGCGAGCCTCGGCCCTGATCGCCGCGCTGGTCGGCCTGCTCCTGGCCGCCGGCTGCACGTCGCCGCTCGGCGTCCCTCTCGACCTCGACGACGGACGCACGCCGCCGCCGACGGTGCCCGTGCGCACCTCGCGCGGCTGCACCAACGGCGCCCCGGCACGCGGCCCGGGCACGACGACAGAGACGATCGAGGTCGACGGGATCGTGCGCACGTTCCTGCTCACGATCCCCGACGTCGGCACCGGCGACGGCGCCCGGCCCCTGGTGCTGGACTTCCACGGCTCGGGGTCGAACGGGACGCAGCAGTTCTTGTACTCACGTCTCGCCACCAAGGGCCAGACCCGCGGCTACGTCACCATCACACCCACCGCCAACGGCCCGATCTGGGCGATCCCGCCGTCACCGGTCGACCTGCACCTCGTCGACGCCGTGCTCGAGTGGATCGGTGGGCGCGCCTGCATCGATCTGCGCCGCATCTACGCGGCCGGGCTCTCGAACGGCGCGTCGATGACCGGAGGCCTGGGATGCCACCGCCGCGACGTCTTCGCCGCCATCGGCATGGTGGCCGGGCCGAACATCTACCCGACCTGCACCGACCAGCGTCCGATGCCGCTGATCGCGTTCCACGGCACCGCGGACCACATCGTCCCGTACCAGGCCGGGCTGGCGCTCGGGACCTACCCGGTGCGCGGCGTCGAGGACGTGGTGCGCGAGATCGCACTGGACCGCAACCTGTGCCAGGACGGGCCGATCCCCACCTTCTTGTCGCCCGACGTCACCCGAGTCCTGTACCGGTCGTGCGCCATGCAGGGCGACGTGCACCTCTACGCCGTCATCGGTGGCGGCCACACGTGGCCGGGCGCGGCGTTCGACGTGCCCGCGCTCGGGCCCGTGACACGCACGGTGGACGCCTCGGACCTGATGCTGGACTTCTTCGACGCGCACACCCGGTGAGCGTCACGACTTGAGCAGGTAGTCGCCGGCGTCGTCGTCGCCGAGGAACAACGCCAACTCCTCGGCGTGCAGCGGGTGCCGCTCGAGCGTCGGATCGGCGTCGACGATGGCGAACGCCACGTCCCGGGCGCTACCCACCCACTCCCGATCACGCCGCAGCGACGCCAGGCGCAGATCGTTGCGTCCCTTCTGGCGCTCGCCCATCAACGTCCCCTCGCCCCGCAGGTCGAGGTCGACCTCGGCGAGCACGAACCCGTCGGTGCTGTCGACGAGCGCCTGGAGCCGCGCCTCCGCCTCGGCGCGCAACTCGCCGTCGTCCGTCGTCGGATCGGCGACGAGATGGCAGCGCGACGCTGCCGCGCCCCGACCGACGCGGCCGCGCAGCTGGTGCAGCTGGGCGATGCCGAACCGGTCGGCGTCGAGGATGACCATCACCGTGGCGTTGGGGACGTCGACGCCGACCTCGATGACGGTGGTGGCGACGAGGACGTCGAGCGAGCCGCTGCGGAACAGCGCCATCGTCTGCTCCTTGTCCGCCGCGCCCAGCCGCCCGTGCAGGAGGCCGACCCGCAGGCCCGCCAGCTCGCCGTCACTCGCGGTGAGGCGGTCGAACGTCTCCTGGGCTGAGGCGACCTGGAGCTTGTCGGACTCCTCGATGAGCGGGGTGACGACGTAGGCCTGACGCCCGGCCGCCACCTCGGCGCGCACGTCGGCCCACACCGCCTCTTCCTCGAGCGGGCCCCGGGCCCAACTGGTGACGATCGGGGTGCGGCCCGGCGGCAGCTCGTCGAGCACCGACACGTCGAGGTCGCCGTACACCGTCATGGCAGCGGTGCGCGGGATCGGCGTCGCCGTCATGACCAGCACGTCGGGCACGGCGTCGCCTGTGCCCTTGTCGCGCAGCGCGGCTCGCTGCTCGACACCGAAGCGGTGCTGCTCGTCGATGACGACCAGGCCGAGCGACGCCATCGCCACGCCGTCCTGGATCAGGGCGTGCGTGCCGACGACGATGTCGATCGAGCCATCGGCCAGGCCGGCAGCGATGCGGCGCCGTTCGGCGGCGCCCGTGCGATTGGTCAGCAACGCCGCCTGCAGCGGGCGCCGCAGGCCGGCCTCGGCAAAGAGCGATCCCTCGGCGCCGTCGGGCACCTCGAGCCCGTCGAGCAGGGCGACGATGCCGGCGTGGTGCTGCTCGGCGAGCACCTCGGTCGGGGCCATGAGCGCCCCCTGGTGCCCGCCTTGCACGGCGACGAGCATGGCGATGAGGGCGACCACCGTCTTGCCTGCACCGACGTCACCCTGCAGCAGGCGGTGCATGGGATGCGGTCCGGCCAGGTCCACGGCCAGCTCGCGCACCGCCCGCCGCTGCGCTCCGGTCAGCTCGTAGGGCAGGCGATCGAGGAAGGAGGCGACGAGCGAGCCCGACGCCGCCGCACCGGCGTCGAGTCCGGCGACCACGTGCTCGATGCCCGTCGTCGTGCGCTCGAGCTCGCGCTTGCGGCGCACCAGCTCGAGCTGGACCCGCAACAGTTCGTCGAAGACGAGGCGCCGGCGCGCCGCCGCCGCCTCGGCCATCGACTCGGGGGCGTGGATCCCGACGAAGGCGGCGGTGCGATCGATCAGGTCGAGCTGTCGACGCACGTCGTCGTCGAGGGGGTCGGCGAACGTCCCGGCGCGCTCGAGGACCTCGTCCATGAGCTTGGCCACGTCCCACGACATGAGGTTCGCCTTCTCGGACTGCGGGTAGACGGGGATGATCCGGCCCGTCCGGTCCCCGACGAGATCGACCACCGGGTTGGTCATCTGCCGGTTGCCCTGGTAGCGCTCGAGCTTGCCGTAGACCAGGGCCTGCATGCCGGGCCGCAGCTGCCGCTCACGCCACGGCTGGTTGAAGAACGTGATGCCCATCGAGGCCGTCCCGTCGCCGACGGACACCTGGACCAGCGAGCGCCGGTTGCGCGTGCGCCGAGCCGTGACCCGCTTGACCTCGACGAGGACCGTCGCCTGCTCGCCCTCCGCCAGGTCGCGGATCGTCGCCGTCGCCGTGCGGTCCAGGTAGCGACGGGGGTAGTAGAGCAACAGGTCGAGCACACTGGCGACGCCGACGGCCGCCAGCGCGGTCTCCGTCTTCGGTCCGACCCCGCGCAGGTCGCCGACCGGTACCTGCGCCAGCTGGGGGAGGCGGCGGGCCACGAGCGACTACTCGATGCCGAACAGGTACGGGTACAGCGGCTGGCCGCCGTGGTGCACCTCGGTCCCCACATCGGGGCGATGCTCGGCGAGCCACACCGTGCAGTGGCGGGTGACGGCGTCCGACGCACCGTCGCCCTCGATGATCGTCACCAGCTCGTGGTCGTCGGCGACGAGGGCGTCCAGCAGGCGCACGCACGTCTCGTCGAGCGCACCGGTGACGGCCTTGATCCCGTCACGCCCGATGCCGAGCCAATCGCCGGTGGCGATGGGGCCGAGCTCGCACGTGGAGTCGCGCACCGCCTGGGTGACCTCACCGGCGACCACGGCGTCGGCGGCCTCCGCCATCGCAGCGGCGTTGTCGTCCGCCGTCGCTTCGGGGTCGTAGCTCAACAGGCTGGCGAACGCCTCGGCGATGCCCGTGGTCGGCACGACGCGCACCGTCTTGGCCGTCTGCGCATCCACCTGCTCGGCGACCGGGATGATGTTCTTGTTGTTCGGCAACAGCACGACATCGTCGGCCGGCGCGCTCTCGACCGCCTCGAGCAGCTCGGCCGTCGACGGGTTCATCGTCTGCCCGCCGCGCACCATGCGCTGCACGCCGAGGGAGTGGAAGATGCGACTGACCCCGGCGCCCGTGGCGACCGCGACCACGGCGCAGCCGACCGGCTCGTCGGCGTTGGCCGGGCGGTCGTCGTGCTCGCCCGCGGCCTCCCGTACCCAGCGCTCCTCCTCGACCTGCTCCATCAGGTCGGTCACGCGGATGTCGCGCGGACGGCCGCAGTCGATGGCGGCCTCGATCGACGCGCCGATGTCGTCGGTGTGGATGTGGCAGTTCCACAGGCCGTCACCGCCGACGACGACGATCGAGTCGCCGATGCCCGCCCACACGTCCTTGAAGGCGGCGATGGTCTCGTCCGGCGCCTCCAGGAAGAACATGACCTCGTACCGCAGGTCGGCCAACCCGTCACCGTCGTGGTCGTGGTCGTGGTGCGCGCCGTGCTCCACGGCCGCCACCGACGCCACGGCGGGCGGGTCGGGCAGGGGCCGGCCATCGGCGACGCCCAACGCGGCATCGAGCAGGAGCAGCAGCCCCGTGCCGCCGGCGTCGACCACGCCCGCCTCGGCCAGCACCGGCAAGAGATCGGGCGTGCGGGCCAGCGCAGCACCGCCGGCGGCGCGCGCTGCCTCCAGTACGCCGACGAGGGTGGCCCCGCCGGCGGCGGCCGCCGTCGCCCCCTCCGATGCCTCGCGCACGACGGTGAGGATCGTGCCTTCGACCGGCTTGAGCACCGCGCCGTAGGCGCCGTCCGAGGCGCGGGCCAGGGCCGCCGCGAGCACCTCGGGACCGATGGTCGTCACCCCGGCGTCACGTACCTCCTCGGCGATCCCGCGCAGGATCTGCGACAGGATCACGCCGGAGTTGCCCCGGGCTCCCATCAACGACCCGTGGCTGATCGCCTTGCAGACGGCCGCGACGTCGTCGGCATCGGCCACGCCGTCGAGCTCGGCCACGACCGAGGTGACGGTGAGCGTCATGTTCGTCCCCGTGTCGCCGTCGGGCACGGGATACACGTTGAGCGCGTTGATGACCGCCTTGTGCTGCTCCAGGAGCTGGGCGAAGGTCACCATGACCTCGCGCAGCTGGTGCACCGTCAGCGCTTCTGCCACCGCCATCCGAGCGTCGTGCCTCCGATCCGGCCGGTCCCGGCCTGAGGGCGGATCGTAGGCGACCGCTGCGCCCGGGCCACCGATCGCGCCGTCGATTGGGGACCGCCGAGACCTCCTGCTACCCTCTCCCGGCTGTCCCGACACCACGAGGTCCGGGCACCCGCGAGGAGAAGGTCCAACCGCCATGGCATCCACCTGCGAGATCTGCGGCAAGAAGCCGTCGTTCGGCATGAAGGTCAGCCACTCGCACCGTCGCACCAAGCGGCGGTGGAACCCGAACATCCAGCGGGTGCGCGCCATCGTGGACGGCCGGACACGACGCGTCGACGTCTGCACCAGCTGCATCAAGGCCGGCAAGATCACCAAAGCCGCCCGCTGAGGTTGCGACGATGCAGGGTGTGATCAAGGCGTTCGACCCGATCACCGGCACCGGCTCGCTCGTCGCCGACACCGACCTCGCCGAGTACGAGCTGGCGCCAGACGCCCTCGAGGGCTCGATCTTCCGCATGCTGCGCCCCGGCCAACGCGTCGTGTTCGACGTCGCCGGCAACCAGGCGACCGGGTTGCGCCTCGGCTCCGAGGTGGACATGCACACGCCCACGGGCGACCTCGGCGCCGGCTGAGCGAGCGGCACAGCGGGACCGTCGCCGGTCGCCGTCCATCGGCGCGCCACCTCCCGTCCGCTCCGAGTTCATGGCGCGCAGCAACGGTCGGTACCATGACCCCACGGTCGGGCGCGGCCCGACGTTGCACACACGATTCGACGATGGGGTCGGAGGTCAGATGGCAGCGACGACGAACACCAAGCTCCTCGCGTGGGTGGACGAGTGGGCGGAGGTGCTCCAGCCCGCCGACGTCCATTGGTGCGACGGCTCCGAGGAGGAGTACGCACAGCTGTGCGAGCAGCTGGTCGAGGGCGGGACGTTCCGTCGCCTGAACGACGACGTCCGCCCCAACAGCTTCCTCGCTCTCTCCGACCCCGGCGATGTGGCCCGCGTCGAGGACCGCACCTTCATCTGCTCCGAGAACGAGGCCGACGCCGGACCGACCAACAACTGGCGCGCTCCGGCCGAGATGAAGGCCGAGCTCCTCGAGCTCTACCGCGGCGCCATGGCCGGGCGCACCATGTATGTCGTGCCGTTCTCGATGGGCCCGCTCGGATCGCCCATCGCCCACATCGGCGTCCAGCTGTCCGACTCGCCCTACGTGGCCGTCAACATGCGGATCATGACCCGCATGGGTCAGCCGGCGCTCGACGTGCTCGGCGACGGCGAGTTCGTGCCGTGCGTCCACTCGGTCGGCATGCCGCTGGCCGACGGCGCGGCGGACGTCGCCTGGCCGTGCGATGCCGAGAACAAGTACATCGTCCACTTCCCCGAGTCGCGCGAGATCTGGTCCTACGGCTCGGGCTACGGCGGCAATGCGCTGCTCGGCAAGAAGTGCTTCGCGCTGCGCATCGCCTCGACGATGGCCCGAGACGGCGGTTGGCTGGCCGAGCACATGCTGATCCTCGGCGTGACGCCCCCGGGCGGCGAGAAGCGCTACGTGGCAGCGGCGTTCCCGTCCGCCTGCGGCAAGACCAACATGGCGATGATGATCCCCACCCTGCCCGGGTGGAAGATCGAGACCGTCGGCGACGACATCGCCTGGATGAAGTTCGGCGAGGACGGCCGGCTGTGGGCGATCAACCCCGAGGCCGGCTTCTTCGGTGTCGCGCCGGGCACCTCCGAGCACACGAACAAGAACGCGCTGCACACGCTCGACGCCAACTCGATCTTCACCAACTGCGCCCTCACCGACGACGGCGACATCTGGTGGGAGGGGCTCAGCGAGGAGGCGCCTGCGCACCTGGTCGACTGGAAGGGCAACGACTGGACCCCGGCGTCGGACACGCCCGCCGCCCATCCCAACGCCCGGTTCACCGCACCGGCGGCGCAGTGCCCGTCGATCGCCGACGACTGGGAGAGCCCGAGCGGCGTGCCCATCTCGGCCATCCTCTTCGGCGGCCGGCGCGCCACCAACGTCCCGCTGGTGACCGAGGCGTTCAACTGGCAGCACGGGGTGTTCCTCGGTTCGATCATGTCGTCCGAGAAGACGGCGGCGGCCGCCGGCACGGTCGGCGAGCTGCGCTTCGATCCCTTCGCCATGCTCCCCTTCTGCGGCTACAACATGGGCGACTACTTCGGGCACTGGCTCGAGGTCGGCGCCGGAGCCGAGGCCGACAAGCTGCCCAAGCTGTTCTGGGTCAACTGGTTCCGCAAGGACGAGGACGGCGACTTCATGTGGCCGGGCTTCGGCGACAACAGCCGGGTGCTCAAGTGGGTCATCGAACGTCTCGACGACGCCGCACCGGCGAGCGAGACCGCCATCGGGCACGTCCCGACCCTCGACGCCATCGATCGGTCGGGTCTGGACCTCGACGACGCCGCCATGGCACAGGTCCTGGCCGTCGACAACGAGGCATGGCGCCAGGAGATCCCGCAGATCGAAGCGCACTACGACACCTTCGGGACGCATCTGCCGGCCGAGCTGGCCGACGAGCTCGCCGCGCTGCAGAAGCGCCTCGCCGACTGAGCGACGCGGCGTCCGCCGCACACCGGTTCCGACCTGAGGGGGAGGCGTCTCGGCGCCTCCCCCTCGTCGCGTCTGGGACCGCCATGCCACCAGCGGCCGATGGTCGCTTTGTGCCCGATGTCATAGGTTTCTTGAGTGGATTACGCTCAACTTTTCTGCTAGCCTTTACGACGATCCAGCACACGCACCACACCCGAACCACGGAGGCCATGATGCTGATGCGCTTCGACCCGTTCCGTCATGTTGATCCGTTCCGCGAGCTCGACCGCGCGCTCACCGCCGCCGGCGGCTCCGCCGCACCCGCCATGCCGATGGATGCCGTCCGCCGCGAGCACGAGATCGAGCTGCGTTTCGACCTGCCCGGCGTGGACGCCACCTCGATCGATGTCGAGGTCGACGGGGACGAGCTCCGGGTGTCCGCCGAGCGGCGGCGGCCTGCCACCGAGGGCGAGCGCGTCCTCAGCGCCGAGCGCCGGTTCGGACGGATGGGTCGCCGTGTGCTCCTCGGCGAACACCTCGACAGCGATGGCGTGGCCGCGTCCTACGTCGACGGCGTGCTCGTCGTGACGATCCCCATCGCCGAGCAGGCGACCCCTCGCAAGGTGCTCGTGGCGACGGGCTCCGGCCGCGCCGACGCCATCGACGTCGCCGAGGCCCCCGCCGACAACGGGGTGTGACCGGTCACTCGCACGGGCACCGACCTCCCCAACGCCTCCCCGACGCCGGCTCCCTCCCCTCCGAGCGTCGACCTCCGGCCCCGGCTCCTCCCGCCGGGGCCGGAGCGCGTCCGACGGGCCAGCGGTACCATGCGGCGCCAGGTGGGCCTGGCGTGCCCGCCACGATCCTCCGGGGGCACCGATGACCGTGAGCGCCTACGTCCTGATCCAGACCGAGGTCGGCAAGGCCGCCCAGGTGGCCGGCGAGATCCGAGACATCGACGGGGTGCGCTCGGCCGACGACGTGACCGGCCCGTATGACGTGATCGCCATCGCCGAGGCCGACACCATGGACGACCTCGGGCGCATGGTCGTGAGCCGCGTGCAGATGATCGACGGCATCACCCGGACGCTGACCTGTCCGGTCGTCAACCTCTGAGGGCGGCGGCCGTCTGCGGGCGGCTCAGCGCAGGCCGACGATCATGGCCCGGATGCCCAGCCCCATGATGAACAGGCTGCCGAGGCCGTACAGCAGGTACTGGTGCGCCTTGAGCTGCGCCCGGTACGAGTAGATGATGCCGATGGCGATGATGGCGACGAAGCCGTAGAACATGTGGAACTTGGGCGCCTCGATGCCCTGCCCGGCGACCATGGCGACCCCCAGGATCACCTGCACGAACACCGTGAGCTGGGCGACGGCGACGAACCACCACATGGCGCGGGTCCGCAAGGCCTCGAGCCAGTTGGCCGCGAGGCACCACAGCCCGGCCAACCCGTTCGCCACGACGACGAACCAGGCGAACGACTCGTGGACGTCGAGGAGCACGAATCAGGCGTCCGCACCGTCCGACGGGGTCGCCGCCAGCGCGATGTCGTAGCTCCACAACTCGGAGTGCACGCCCACCGGACGCTGCTCCCCTCCGGCGGCGGCTTCCGCCTCGGACCGGTGTCCGTGCGCGAACGCCGGAGACGCCACCCACGCCTCGAAGGCTGCCTGGTCCCGCCATCGGGTGATGACCAGCCAGGTGTCGCGCCCGTCGGTCGGCTCCAGCAGCTCGAACCCTTCGAAGCCGTCGGCGCCGTCCACCGCCCCGGCACGGGCCCCGAACCGGCGAGCGAGCTCGCCGCCGCCCTCCGGCGGCACGGTGATGGCGTTGATCCTGATCACGGTCATGGGACTGCATCGTTGCTGGCGTGGCAGCGGCGCGCAATCCGAGGTCGGGCGAGGGAGCCGACGGAGGGCGCCCCTACACTGCGTCGTCGATGCTGAAGTCCAATGACGCCTGCTGGTGCGGCAGCGGCAAGAAGTACAAGCGCTGCCACCGCGCCGACGCGGCGCTGGTGAAGCCGGGCCGCCAGAGCCCGATGCGACCAGTGCCCGCCGACATCGCCCGACCCGACTATGCCGAGACCGGCACGCCACGGGTGTGGGACGAACCGGCCGTGAAGTCGCCCGAGGTCATCGAGCGGATGCGACGCGCCGGCGCCGCCGCAGCCGAGATCCTCGAGCTCGCCGGCAAGGCCGTCGCCCCTGGGGTCACCACCGACGAGATCGATGCCGTCGTCCACGAGGCGACCATCGCCCGCGGCGGCTATCCCAGCCCGCTGAACTACCGCGGGTTCCCCAAGTCCGTCTGCACCTCCGTCAACGAGGTGATCTGCCATGGCATCCCCGACGATCGGGCGCTGCGCGACGGCGACATCGTCAACATCGACGTGACGATCTTCCTCGACGGCGTGCACGGCGACACCAACGCCACCTTCGAGGTGGGCGATGTCGATCCCGAGTCGCAGCGGCTCATCGCCGTCACGCGCCAGTGCCTCGACCTCGGGATCGCCGCCGTGGCGCCGGGCCAACCCGTCAACGCCATCGGTCGGGCCATCCAGACCCACGCCGAGGCCGCCGGGTTCGAGGTCATCCGGGCCTTCATCGGCCACGGCATCGGCGAGCGGTTCCACGCCGACCTGCAGATCCCGCACTACTTCGAGCCGTCTGCCACGCGGACCCTCGAGACGGGCATGACCTTCACCATCGAGCCGATGATCGCCATGGGCACCTGGCAGCACGCCGTGTGGCCCGATGGCTGGACTGCGGTCACGCCCGACGCCAGCCGGGTGGCGCAGTTCGAGCACACGATCCTCGTCACCGACGACGGCGCTGACATCCTGACCCGCACGCCCTGATGGCGGCCGAGCGCCACGACGTGGCGACGCTCGAGATCGACGGCACCGATGTCCGCCTGCGCTACGCCGACGTCGTGGTGGTGCACCGCCCCGAGTCCGACGTCGCCGACTGGGAGGCGATCGTGGTACCCCTCGCCGAACCGACGTTCGCCCACGGTGCGTACACGTTGTCGTTCACGACGCTCGAGGGCCGCCGCTTCGCCGGGCCGGCCCTGCTCGTTCGCTCGGTCGAGGGCACATCGGTGTTCCGGGGTGCCGGCGAGCTGGTGGAGCGCTGAGCGAACGGCGCGCGTCAGCGGACGAGATCCCAGGCGTCGGGCGCGACGGCACCGTCGACGACCTGCACCGTGATCTCGAACCGGTCGCCGCCCTCGTCCACCCCGCTGCACGCGAACGAGCCGGTGGCATCGGGCAGCAGCACCGCCGCCGGGCACCGCAGCTCGACCTCGGCCTCGAGCGTGGCCTCGACCTCGGCGTCGAGCATCGCCGCCACCGAGGAGGTGTCGACCATGCCCCGCCCGTAGCTGATCGTCACGTCGCCGGCGTCGTCGCGCTGCGTCACGGTGACGAACACACGGGTCCCGTCGGCGCCGGTCGCCACACACTCGAAGGTGGCGCCGGCGGCCGCCGCCACGTCGGGCGGGCAGACGACGTCGGCCAGCTCGACCCCCTTGGCCTGATCGCGGACGGCCTGCGCGACACGCCCCGCGTCGAGGACCGGAGCGGCGCACGCAGCGGCGCCGACGGTCAGCGCCACCACGGCGATCCCGGCGAACGAGTTGCGGGCGGCGCGGCTCACCGCATGTTGCCGGTGTGGCCCAGGGAGTAGCGACCGGGCTGGGGCCACACGGTCAGGCCATGAGGACCCCGACCCACCTCGATCTGATGGGTGAACTCCTTGGACTGGGTGTCGAACACATACACCACGTGGTCGTAGCGACCGCCGAGCCACAGCTCGCCCCCGTCGGGGGTGAAGTTGCCCATGTCGGGGCTGCCGCCGCCGGGGATCGGGTGCTGCTCGACGATCTCGTTGGTGGCGAAGTCGATGATGGTGATGCCACCGGGTCCGCTCGGTACGTCGAAGGTGTTGGCCCCACGGTTGATCACGTACAGCTGCTTGCCGTCGCGCGACGGGTACAGGCCGTGGGCGCCACGCCCGGTCTTGAGGAAGGCCTTCTCGGTGAAGGTGGCGGCGTCGACGATGTGGACCCCGTCGCTGATCATGTCGGCGAAGTAGAAGGTCGAGCCGTCCGGGCTCACCCGCACGTCCTGGGGCATCGGCAGGTTCTGATACCCGCCCTCGACGACGTTGGCGTCGTCGAGCACGAGCTTGTCGAGCACCGTGCGGTTGACCCAGTCGACCTTGACGGCCGCGCCTTCGAACTCGCAGGTGGCAACCAGGTACTTGCCGTCGATCGAGAAGTCGATGTGGTTCAGCCCGGCACACTCGAGCTGCATCACGTCGTCGGTCTCTTCGAAGGTGTGCGGGTCGACGAACATCAACCGCTCGAGCGCCTCCTGGACGATGATGGCGTGCTGCCCGTCCGGCGTGAAGTACAGGTTGTACGGATCCTCGATCGGGATGTTCTTGCCGTCCTCGCCCGTCGCCGGATCGATCGGCGTGAGCGAGTTCCCGCTGTTGTTGAGGGCGTAGAGGGTCTCGAGGTCCCACGCCGGCACGACGTGCTGCGGGATGGCACCGGTGGCATAGGTGTCGATGACCTCGTAGGTCGTCGGGTCGATGACGGTGACCGTCCCCGAGCGCTCGTTGGGGACGTACACGCGGAAGGCGTCACCCTTCACCGTGTCGGCCAGCATGTTGGGACCGGTCTCGCTGTAGAGGTTCGTCGGGTCGACGACCGGCGGCATGCCGGGAACGACGTCGATCGGCGCTGCCGTCGACACCGGCGCGCCGTTCTCGGCGCCCTCGGCGCCGCCGTCGCCGCCACCGGCCTGGACATCACCGCCGCCGCCGCACGAAGCGACGAGAACGCTGGCACCGATGACGACCGCTGCAGCGCGGGCGCGACGGAGACGGGGAGGAAGCTGCACGGGGGACTCCTGGGGATCGAGCGGTCGGGTCGTCCGGTCCGACGACCAGCGTAGGCGGCGCACCCGGTGCGACCGAATCACCCCGGTCTCCCGGCAACCGCTGCCGGCGCCGTGTCAGCGGACCACGGTGGGCTGCTCGTCGCCGAGGGCCACGAGCTCGAGCCGCCGGCCGTCGGCGCCGGCGACCACCTCGAACGTCGTGACGGAGGCGTGGCCCACCGAAGCGCACACGACCCGATCGTCACCGGTCGCTGCACCGATGGCGACGTTGATGGCGACGAAGTGCGTGAACACGACAACGTCGGCATCGACGGCGAGCAGGCGGGCCAGCACCGCGTCGCGCCACGCCCGTTGCTCCGTCCCGAGATCGCCCCAGCGTGACGCCAGAGCCGTACGCAACCAGGCGGTGCGGGCCGCCAACTCGGACGATGGGGAGTTTTTTTTTTTTATGTTAGTTGGAACTACGAGATCTACACCGCGCGCCGCCGCCAAGGGCTCG
>CAZYKR010000077.1:0-16097 GCA_964648005.1 uncultured Iamiaceae bacterium | reverse complement strand
GCCCGGGATGACGACCGTGCGGCAGAACCTGGAACTGCTCGTCGACGAGGGGCAGCCGGTCGCCAACATCGACACCAACGACTGGGGCGCCGAGCTGGCCAACAGCTACTTCATCTGGCGCTCCGGCTACGGCATCACGGCCGACGGCGCGCTCATCTACGTCGGCGGCCCCGGCCTCCAGCCGCGCGACCTCGCTCAGACGCTGATCAACGCCGGCGCCGTGCGCGGCTTCGAGGGCGACATCAACCCCGAGTGGGTGGCGGCCAACCTCTTCAGCACGGGGCCCGACGGCACCTGTATTGGCACGCCCAGCCTCGAAGGGTCACAGGACAAGGGCGGCCAGCGCTCCCCCGGCGACCGCTACCTGTCCCCGGACACCCGCGACTTCGTCGCCGTGTACACCAAGCCTCAAGGCTGACCGCCCCCGAACGCCGCAACCCTGCACGCTCCCGATCGTGTGGTGTCCACCCGGGTATGCGCGGCTGCGCACCACAAGAACATGGGCCCGAGCGCGGCAACGGGGCACGGTGTGCCGGCACCGTGCCCCGTCGCTTGGCGCTTGAGGAGCAAGCACAGAGAGTGTCGGCACCGCGGCCGTCGACCTTGAGCGATTCGCCCGGCTCAGCGTGCGCCGCGCAGGAGGCGGCCGGGCAGCTCGCCGGTGTGCTCGCCGTCCACGAACGTCACGGCACCGGCCACCACCGTGGCCCCGTACCCCTCGGCGCGCTGGATGAGCCGCTTCCCGCCGGCCGGCAGGTCGTGGGCGACGGTGGGTCGGTGCAGCTGGAGGCCATCGAGATCGATGACGTTCAGGTCGCCGCGCAGGCCCGGCACGACCCGACCGCGATCGCCCAGCCCGTACGTGTCGGCGGTCGCCGACGTGAGCTTCGCCACCGCCTGCTCCAGTGGGATGCGCGGGCCGCGCGTGCGATCCCGGACCCAGTGGCTGAGCATGGAGGTCGTCGAGCTGGCGTCGCACGTCTGGTTGGCGTGGGCGCCGCCGTCACCCAGCCCGAACACGGTCGTCGGATTGGTGAGCATCTCGTACGTCGGCCCGAGGTCGCCGGCGGCGTAGTTGAGCACCGGACGGTTGATCAGCCCGGTGCCGCCGTCGCTGAGCAGCTGGTCGTACGCCACCTCCCACGGCGACACCCCACGCCGAGCGCCGATGGCGACGAGGCTCTCGTCGGGTCCCGGCTCGTAGTCGGGTGGATCGCCCAGGCAGAACGCCTGCGCCGGGTCCATGTAGCCGGTGAAGACCGGGTCGTCGACCGAGGCCATCTCCGAGATCAGCCGCTCGCGCCACACCGGCGTGCGCATCGCCGCCACCAGCTCGGCGTGCGACAGCAGCCCGATCTCGCCCCAGCTGGGCGTCCAGTGGAAGGGGTGGAACGTCTCGAGCCCCAGCAGCAGCGACACCGTCCGAGCGTGCACCTGCGCCCGGACTGGCGCGCCCTCGCCCGCCAGGTCGGTGGCGAGGTCGAGCAGCCGCCGCCAGGCGTCGGGGTCGGCGTTGTTCTGGTTGAGGGCGAAGCAGACGGGTCTCCGGATGGCGGCGGCGAGCCGACGCATCCACGCCACCTCGAGGTCGGGCGCGTCCAGATCCTCGCCGAGCGCTCCCGCGGGGGCGAGCTCGAACACGCCGGTGCCGAGATCGCCGAGCGCCCGTCCGATGCCGAACAGCTCGTCCTCGGCGGCGAACGTCCCGGGCACGGGCTCACCGGAGATGGCCCGGTGCGCCAGGGTGCGGCTCGTCGAGAAGCCGAGCGCGCCGGCGACGACGGCCTCGCGCACGATGGCGGCCATCGCCTCGATGTCGGTGGGCGTGGCCGGCTCGTTGTTGGCACCCCGCTCACCCATGACGTACGCCCGCACCGCGCCGTGCGGCACCTGGGTGCCGACGTCGAGCACGAACGAGCGGCGATCGAGGGCGTCGAGGAACTCGGGAAAGGTCTCCCACTCCCACACCAGGCCCTCGCTGAGCGCCGCGCCGGGGATGTCCTCGACGCCCTCCATCAGCCCGATCAACCAGTCGTGCCGGTCGGGCGCTGCCGGGGCGAACCCGACGCCGCAGTTGCCCATGACCAGCGTGGTCACGCCGTGCCAGCACGAGGGCGACAGCTGCGGGTCCCACGTCGCCTGCCCGTCGTAGTGGGTGTGGATGTCGACGAAGCCGGGCGTGACCAGGCGGCCGTCGGCGTCGATCGAGCGGCGGGCCGGCCCGTCCACGGCGCCGACGTGGGTGATGGTGCCGTCCGTGACGGCGACGTCGGCGTGGCGCGCCGCAGCCCCGGTGCCGTCGACCAGGAGCCCGTTGCGGATGACGAGGTCGTGCATGCCGGCTCCCCCGGTCGACGTGGTGGGCCGACCCGGCGGGACCGTCCCCGGGTCCCGCACCCGAGAGGTGTTCCCTGGCGGCGGCCCGGCCGGTGGGTGGGTGGTGAGCCGGACCGCCGCGCAGGGAACGTCGACGCACGGGCGGCGGGAGCCCGATGCGTCGCAGTGAGGTGCGGGAGCACCTCGTTCGATCGAACCATGGACGGCCGCGGCCCGTCCAAGAGCCAACGGCGCACCAATCAATAAGCTGTGCTTATGAAACTACGCCAGCTCGAGTACGTGGCAGCGATCGTCGAGCACGGCACGATGGCGGCGGCCGCCGACGAGCTGCACGTGGCGCAGCCGGCGGTGAGCCAGGGCATCCGGCGCCTCGAGGCGGAGCTCGGCGTCCGGGTGTTCGAGCGCGTCGGGCGCCGCCTCGAGCTCACGCCGGCCGGCGAGGAGGTGCTGGCGACGGCACAACGCATCGGCGCCGACCTGGCGGCCCTGCCCGCCCGTGCGGCATCCCGGGCCTGGGCCCAAGCGGGCAACGTGGAGCTGGCGCTGCGGGAAGGCCTCGCCGTCGACCCTGGCATGGCGCTGCTCGCGGCCTTTCGCAACGCGCACCCCGACGTGCGGGTACGGGTGTCGCACGCCGACGACCACGACGAGGTGGCGATGCTCGTGCGGTCGCAAGCAGCCCACGCCGGCATCACCGACCGCCCCGACCTCGGCGTCGACCTCGTCGCCCACCACCTGACCTACCAACGGGTGCGGGTGGCCCTCCCGCCCGGGACGCCGGTGCCCGAGCACGGCATCACCCTGGAGCAGCTGGCCGAGTTCCCCCTGCTGGCCTCACCGACCAGCGACCCGAGCCGGCGCCGCATGGACGAGGCCTTCGCCACCGTCGGCCGGCAGCCCAACGTGGTGTTCGAGTCGAGCGAGCGCAGCCTGTGGTTGCCGTTGATCGCCGCCGGCGAGGGGGCGGCGCTCGTCACCGGGACCTACGCCACGCAGGCCGCCGAGCTCGGCGCGGTCGTCGTCGACTTCGACCCGCCCATCTTCCGCGAGGTGGTGCTGGTCGTGCGCGCCGACGCCACGCCGGTGCAGGTGGCGTGGCTCGTCGAGTCCGCTGCGGCGCTGGCCCCGGCCTTGGACGCCCCACTGCCGCCCGAAGCGGTGCACGACTGACCCGTCGCTAGTCCTGCGCCACGCGCTGGAAGGTGCCGGTGAGCTCAGCGATCGCCAGGGCGTCGGGTGCGAGGCGCTGGATCGTCTCGACGTCGGGGCGGGGGCCGCCGTCGGTCGGCGCATCCGTGGGCAGCGCGTACAGCTGGAAGCGGTAGGTGTGCGGGGCGCCCTCGGGCGGGCACGGTCCGAGGTACCCCGTGGTGCCGCCGCCATTGGTGCCCTGCATGCCGACCGGCTGCGCCGAGCGCATCTCGGTCTCGTCGGGCTGGATGTCGACCACGACCCAGTGCACGAAGGGCTCTTCGGTCGGCGCGTCGGGGTCGTCCATCAGCAGTGCCAGCGACTCGGTGCCCTCCGGTGGCGTCGACCATGCCAGCGGCGGCGAGATGTTGTCGCCGCTGCAGGTGAACTCCGGCGGGATCGGCGCACCGTCGGCGAACGCGCTCGACGTGAGCTCGAAGGGCGCCACCGGCGTGGTGGTGGTGCTCTCCGGTGCGGTGCCGTCGGATGCCGTGCCGTCGGGCGAGGACCCTCCGGTCGTGTCGTCGACGCCGGCCGACGAGGTGGTGACGGGCTCCTCCGAGGACGAGCAGGCACCGGCGGCCAGCGACAGGGCCACGATCGAGAGCAGCAGGGGCCGAGCAGTTCGTGCGCGCATGGCCGGGAACGCTAACGCGCCTGGTCGCCCACCGGTTCGGCGAACGACACCGGCACCCCGAACGCGCCGCGGCGAGCGACCCGGCGCAGCGCCGCCAGCACCGGACCGCCGAGCACGACCATCAGCACGGCGTTGGTGATGGCGCGCGGGATGTCCCAGCCGAGCGACGTCGCCAGGTAGAAGGCCCAGTAGTGGCGCAGGTTCTCCGCCAGGCCCGCGCCCGGGACGAACGAGATCGCCGACCCCGGGTCGACGGCGAACGGCCAGAACCACAGGTTCATGACGAAGCCGTAGGCCAGGCCGGCCATGACGCCGTACGCCGCGACGAGCAGCACCTCGCGCCGACCCGTGGCCGGCGGCAGGCAACCGGCGAAGAAGCCGACCCAGCCGGCGGCAAACATCTGGAACGGCAGCCACGGGCCGACCCCACCGGTGATCAGCGCCGAGGCGAACAAGGTGATGGCGCCGAGCACGAAGCCGAACGCCCGACCGAAGACCCGCCCCGCCGGCAACAGCAGGAAGAAGATCGGCTCGAACCCGGTGGCGCCCACGCTCGGGATGCGTAGGGCGGCGCCGCACGCCGCGAGCACGCCGAGCAGCGCGATCGCCTTGGCGTCGAGCCCGCCGTCGGCCACCTCGCGCAGGATGATGGCCAGCAACAGCGGCAGCAGCAGCACGAAGATCCAGGGCGCGTCGGCGGCGTGAGCCACGTTGGGATCGCCCCCGGTGGCGTCGGTGAAGAACGGCCACACGAACGCCGCCACACCGACCGCCGAACACACGGTGAGCAGCAGCCACCCCGTGCCGCGCAGCCGCAGGACGCCGCCGGCGTGCAGCGCTCCCCCGGCGCCGCGATCGGTGCTCACCCGACACCTCGCGGCGCCAGTGCGGCGGCGACCTCGTCGACCGTCATCCACGGCGCCGGCGCCAGCACCTTCGCCACCTGCGGCGCCAGCACCGGCGAGTGGCAGACGACGTCGCGTGCCGGACCATCGGCGACGACGTGGGTGTCGGCGAGCACGACGGCACGGTCGGCCACGCGCGCCACGAACTCGACGTCGTGGCTGACGACCATGACGGCGTGGCCGGCACGGACGAGTTCGTCGAGCACGTCGGCAAGGTGGCGCTTGGCGTCGTAGTCGAGCCCGCGCGTCGGCTCGTCGAGCAGGAGCACCGGCGGACCGGCGGCGAGCACGACGGCGAGGGCGAGTCCGAGGCGTTGGCCCTCGGAGAGGTCGCGAGGGTGGCGCTGCGGGTCGAGGCCCGGGACCAAGCGTCCGGCGAGCGCCGCCGTCGTCCCCGGGGTCAGGCCGGTGTCGCCGTCGGCGGCGGTGCACTCGGCGTGGACCGTGTCGCGATACAGCAGCAGCCCCGGGTCGGACGGCACCAGCCCCACGCGCCGCACGAGCAGGCGCGGTGCCACCGACGACGGGACCAGACCCGCCACCTCGAGGCGCCCGGCGTTCGGCGCCCGCAGACCCGCGATCAGCGCCAGCAGCGTCGACTTGCCCGACCCGTTGCGCCCCATCACGGCCACCAGTTCGCCGTGGCGCACCTCGAGGTCGAGGTCGTCGAGCACGACGGTGCGGCCGTACGCCGCGCTGACGTGGCGCGCCGACACCGCGACCTCGCCCGGCGCACGGCGCGTGGCGGGGAGCGCCACCCCGTCGAGTTGCCGGCGCAGGTCGGCGGCGGCTCGACGGGCATCACGCACCGAGAGGGGCACGGGATCCCACTGGCACAGCCGACCCAGCTCCACGACCGGTGGCGCCACGGGTGCCCGGGCGAGCATCGCCGCCGGCGTGCCCCGCTCGGCCCGGGCGCCGTGCACCACGACGACGGCATCGGCGTCGCCGACGACCCGCTCGAGGCGGTGCTCGGCCAGCAGGACCGTCGTACCCAGGTCGTGCACCAGGCGCGTCAGCGCCGCCAGCACCTCCTCCGCGCCGCCCGGATCGAGGGCCGACGTCGGCTCGTCGAGGACGAGCGCCCGTGGATGCGCGGTGAGCGCAGCGCCGATGGCGACCCGTTGGCGCTCGCCGCTCGACAGGTGCTGCAACGGGCGGTCGCGCAGCCGCGCCAGCCCGAGCAGATCGAGGGCGTCCTCGACCCGACGCCGCATCGTGGCGGCGTCGACCCCGAGGTTCTCCATCACGTAGGCCAGCTCTTCCTCGACCGTGTCGGTCACGAAACCGCCGGCTGGGTCCTGGCCCACGTAGCCGACGACATCGGCGAGGTCGCGCGGCGGGTACGTGGCCGTCGATCGGCCGTCGACCGACACGGTGCCCGCCAGGTGCCCACCGCTGAACCGCGGCACGAGGCCGTTGACGGCGCGCAGCAGCGTCGACTTGCCCGAGCCGGTCGGTCCGACGGCCAGGCAGAGCTCGCCTTCGGGGATCTCCAGGTCCACGTCGACGAGCGCGGGCGTCGGCGCGCCGTCGTAGGTGACGGTCACATGGGCGAAGCGGATCACCCGGCACCCCCGCCGGCCGAGGCCCCGTCAGGTGGCACCGGCGCGGCCACCGCCGGCACGAGACCGCCGAGGATGCCGACGGCGGCGAGCAGCGGCACCGACGGCCACGTCAGGGGCGACGTCGACAACATCAGCGCCTCGGGGTCGACCACGCCGACCGCCACGACGCCGACCAGCGCCCCTGCGCCCGAGGCCGCCACCAGGCACTCCGGGTTGCGCCACGGGTCCGGCCGGTAGCGCGTGCGCGACGAGCGCCGGCCGCCGGCGACCAGCGCCACCGCCACCGACGCCGCACCGATCGCCAGCACCGGGAGCCCGAGCGCACGGGGCGAGCTGCCGTCCAGCAGGGCGTAGACGCCCACGCAGATCGCCAGCAGCCCGCCGCCGGTGGCGACGGCCGCCAACCGTTGGGCACCGGCGCCGGCGGCGTCACGCCGGCCGTACCCGCGGGCGTCCATCGACGCCGCCAGGCCGACGGCGCGATCGAGCGCCCCCTCGAGCACCGGCAGCGCCATGCCCCGCACGCCTTCGAGCCCGCGCGTCGGTCGACCGCGCAGGCGCCGCGCCGCCTTGAGCCGCCCCAGGTCCATCACCAATTGCGGCGCGAACGACAGCGCCACGGTCACGGCCACGCCCGCCTCGTAGAGCACCGGCGGGAGCGCCCGCAGCATCCGGTACGGGCTGGCCAGCGAGTTGACGGCACCGAAGCACGCCAGCACCACCGCCAGGCGCAGCCCGTCGGTCGCCGCCGCCACCAGCGCCTCGATCGTCACCGGCCCCCCGAGGGTCACGCCGGCCATGAACGCCGGCAGCTCGACCGAGGGCACGGTGAACACCACCGTGCCCGGCAGGCGGGCACCGAACAGGATGGCGATGACGACGCGCACCACGATGACGAACACGCCGAGGCGCACGAACACACCGAACGAGCGCGCCCACGGTGCATGCGACCGTCGGGCGGCCACCACGTAGGCCACGACGGCGAAGACGAGCCCCAGCAGGATCGGATTGGTCGTCCGCATGGCCGCCGTGGCCATCCCGCCCGCCCACAGCCACCACGCACCGGGGTGCAACCACCGCGGTCGACGCACCCGTCGGCGTTCGGCGTCGGACGGCATGGCGCCGAACCGCGACGCCGGCCCAGCAGACCCCGACGCCGACGCCGGCGTGCCGCCGCCCGTTCCGGGCGGTTCGGTCGCGGCCGGTGGCGGCGCGGCGGTCGGCGAGGTCACGGCAGGTCGACCTCGTCCCGACGGCGGAACCGCAGCACCGCCATTGCACCGAGCCCGAGCACGGCGAGGCCGCCGACGCCGGCGGCGACCGGCCCGGAGCTCCCGCCGCCGCCATCGACGTCGGTGATCGTGGATGCGGCCAGCGCCACCGCACCGTCGTCTGCGCCACGACCTACCACCTGCCCGTCGGCCGTCCCGTCGGTCGTGCCGATGGCGGCGTCGGCGGCTCCCTCAGACCCGGCGGTGCCGTCGGTCGCCGTCACGGCGTCCGACGCAGCACCGGTCCCGGCCGTCGTGGCGGTCGACGCCTCCGCCGGCGCCGTGGTGGTCGGTCCACCCGCCGCGCCGGGCGCCGGACCGGAGGGCGTCGTGGGCGCCGGGGCGGTGGTCGGCGGCGGCGTCGTCGGTGGCGCCGTGGTCGGGGGCGCGGCGGCGCACACCGTGGCGAAGCCCGGCGCGTGGCGCGGCGGCGGGTCGGTCGGGTTGCCCTTGCCCTGGACGAAGCGCCACCCCTCGACCATCCCGTCGCTCGGGTAGGACGACCCCGGCCCGACCGAGCGGTACGCCCAGTCGTCGCCGCCACGGAAGTACGCCCAGTACCGGTAGCCGCCGTCGGTGGTGTCGCCGCACTCCGGCGCCCCGGGGAACCCGCCGATCCCGCAGACCAACCCACTGGCGTTGGTGCGGAACGGCAGCCCGGCGGCCGCCAGCAGGTCGAACCCGGTGACCCGACCCTCGACGCCGACGCAGTAGGTGTCGACGCGACCTGGGCTGCCCGCCACGTCGCCGTAGTCGATGACCAACGCCACCCGCGACGCCCCGTCGGCGAGACCGACCGAGGTGCACACCCCAGGGACGGACGGGCCGACGGCGGCGCCGGCCGGCGGCGCGCCGCCGATCACGGCGCTGCACACCGCCACCACCGACACGGTCACGGCGACGGCGGCAGCCCACGCACGGCGCAGGCGTGGCGGAGACGGGATCGAGCTGGTCACTGGCGGGTCCTCCCACCCGGACCGTCACCTCGATCGGCGGACGCGGCGCCCGCTCGGGCCACCATCGGTGCACCGGCACCGTCCGGGCCCACCCGGGCTCCGACTCCCGTAGACCTCGACGGCGGTTCGGAGCGATCCGCATCATCGGGTGCTCCGGCTCGTCGGGCGGGGACGATCCCCGAGCCCGACCTACGGTTGCGGGTCAGCGCCGGACTTCGACCGGCTTCCCCCGATTGGTGCGGTGCAAGTTGTCGCGCCAGCGAACCACAGGCGCCCCGGATCGGTCAATCGGCGATCGCCCGGCCTCAGGAACGAATGGGCCCGCTGGGCCGCTGGGCCGGCACGTGCCACCATCGGCGCCGTGAGCTCGCCCCGCATCACCCTCGTCCTCGGCGGCAGCCGATCGGGCAAGTCGGCGCTGGCGGAGCGCCTCGTCCTGGCGGCGCGAGGTCCCACCGGGAGGGTCTGGTATCTGGCCACCGGCGTCGCCACGGACCCGGACATGGCGCAGCGCATCGACGCCCACCGCGCCCTGCGCCAGGAGCGCTTCCGCACGATCGAGTGCGGCGCCGCCCTCCCCGACGCGCTCACCGCCGCCCTCGCCGACCCGGACGATCCGACAGCCCCGGCGCTGGTCGACGCGCTGGGCACCTGGGTCGCCGCCTCCGACGGGCTGACGCCCGACACCGACGAGTTGCTCGCCTCCCTGCGGGCGCGGCGGGCCGCGGGTGCGCCGACGGTGCTGGTGAGCGACGAGGTCGGCATGGGCGTGCACCCGCCGACTGCCGTGGGGCGGCACTTCCGCGACGCGCTCGGCGCGCTCAACGCCGCCGTCGCCGCCGAGGCCGACGAGGCGTTGCTGGTGGTCGCCGGGCGGGCCCTGCGCCTCGATCGCGTCGAGGACGTGGTTGCGACGCTCGCCGAGGATCACACCGCCGGCGAGCATGCGTCGATCCACCGGGCAGCGCCGTGACGGCCGCCCTCGCCTTCTTGACCTGTCTCGGCGGCGCCACCACGCCCGACGGCCGGACGCTGCGGTGGTTCCCGGCGGTCGGGGCGCTGATCGGTCTGGCCCTCGGCGTCGTGTGGGCCGCATCGGACGCGGTGTGGACGCCGCTCGTCGCCGCCACGCTCGTCATCGCCGCCGACCTCGCCATCACCGGGCTGCTGCACATCGACGGGTTGGCCGACAGCGCCGACGGCCTGCTGCCGCCGCTCGACCGGGACCGCCGCCTCGCCGTCATGGCCGACCCGACGACGGGCGCGTTCGGCGTCGCCGCGGTCGGCGCCGTCCTGCTCGTGCGGGTCGCCTGCCTCGCCACGACACCGGTGACGATCGTCGGGCTCCTCACGGTCTGGGCCACGGCACGTGCCGCCATCGCCGTGGTGGCGCTCGTGGTGCCCTACGCCCGCGCCGACGGGCTCGCCCGCGCCTTCCTCCCTGACGACGCCGCGACGGCCCGCACGACGGCGGCGATGCTCGGGGCCGGCACGTTGACCGTCGCCGCCCTCGTCGGGGCGGTCGCCGGCGGGCTGAGCGGCCTGCTGGCACCGGTGGCGGTCGCTGTCGGCGCCGCCGCCGTCACGCTGCTGGCGGTGCGCCGGATCGACGGCTTCACCGGCGACGTCCTCGGCGCGGCGTGCGTCGTGGGCGAGACGGCTGGTCTGCTCGCCCTGGCCGCCGGCGCCGCCCCGTGACCGTCGAGCCGCCCACGCCGCTGCACCCGCCGGGGCCCGATGGCGGCCTCGATCGGCTCGGGATGGTGCTGGATGCCCTGCTGGTCGACCTCGGCGGGACGATCGTCGCCGAGGCGCCGCCCGGCACCGCCGTCGCCGACCTCCGGGTCACGATCCTGCGCGACGGCCTCGACGCCCTGCGCGCCGTGCGCGCTGCCGGGGTGCCGACCGCCGCCGTGACCAACACCGCCGTCATGGTCGAGGCCGACGTCCGGTCGTTGCTCGGCCCGAGCGGCCTCGACGCCCAGCTCGACGTGGTGGTCACCTCGGTCGACGTCGGCGTCGCCAAACCGGACCCGGCTGCGGTCGTCGAGGCGCTGCGCCGACTCGGCGGCGTGGCCCCGCACCGCGCCCTATTGATCGGCGACACCGACGCTGACGCCGGGGCCGCAGCCGCCGCCGGGGTCCACCATCTCGACGTCCGCACCGATGACCGACCGCTGCTGACGACGATCACTGCGTGGTTGGCCACGCAGTGACCGCCGTCGCGGCCACAATGACGTGATGCTCGACGCGCTGCAGCGATTGCCCGGCACGGTGGTCGACGGGATCACGCGCCCGGCGCGGCGCGAGCTCGCCCTCGAGGTGACCCGCATCGTGGTCGGCGACGATCGCCCGACGCGCGAGCGCCTCACCGATCGGATGCCCGCGGCCGACGGCGGCCTGTTCGGGCCCGACTCGGTGACGTGGCAGGTGCACGGCGACCACTGCCTGCTGGCCGGGGGGGTCCGCGCCCTGCTGCTGCAGACGATGCACCCGCTGGCGATGGCGGGCGTGGCCGAGCACTCGACCTACCGCGACGACCCCCTGGGGCGCCTCGCTCGCACCGCCACCTACCTGGGCACGGTCGTGTACGGCACGGTCGACGACGCCCGCGCCGCCGTCGCCGCCGTACGGGCCGTGCACGAGCGCGTCGTCGGCGTGGCACCCGACGGGCGCCCGTACGCCGCCAACGACCCGCATCTGCTCACGTGGGTGCACCACACGTTGGTCGACTCGATGCTGCGGGCGTACCGCCGCTACGGCAACGGCCGGCTCACTGACGCCGAAGCGGACCGCTACGTCGCCGAATGGGCCGTCGTGTGCGACCTGTTCGGCGCCGAGCCGGCGGCAACGTCGGTGGACGAGCTCCGCCACTACTTCCGCGTCATGCGCTCCGAGCTGATGCCGACGCCCGAGGCCCGCGCTGCGGCACGGTTCCTGCTGGCACCGCCGCTGCCGCTGCACGCTCGTCCGGCGTACGGCGTCATCGCGGCCGCGGCCGTCGGCATGCTGCCGCGGCGGGTGCGCCGTGAGCTGTGGCTGCCCGTGCTGCCGTTGGTCGATCCGCTGGTGGTCCGCCCCGCCGCCACGGTGGCGTTCCGCAGCCTGGACTGGGTGATGGACGCCTACCCCTGGGCCGAACCCGCCGCCTGACCCTGCCGGCGTCTCGGCAGGGCGGCAACGGGCAAGCGCAGGCGTTCCCTCAGGCCGGGACGGTGGCGACCATGCGGTCGATCGCCAGGCGGGCCTTGTCCGCCACGTCGGTCGGCACGGTGACCACGTCGACCATGTCGCGCAGCGACCGGTACACCTTCGGCACGGTGATGGTCTTCATGTACTCGCACACGGCCGACTCGCTGAGCGGCAGGAAGTCGGTGCGCTGGTTCTCCGCCCGCATGCGGTGGAGCATGCCCGTCTCGGTGCCGACGATGGCGACGGGCACCTCGGTCGTCTGGGCGTAGCGGACCATGCCGCCGGTCGACAGCACGTGGGTGCGGTCGGCGGGGATGTCACCCTCGGCGACGTGGTACATGCACTGGCTGACGCAGCCGCACTCGGGGTGCAGCAACAGGTCGCTGCCCGGGTGGGCGTCGAGCGCCTCGAGGACGTGCTCCGGCCGGAAGCCGGCGTGCACGTGGCACTCGCCCAACCACAGGTGCAGCTTGCGGCCCGACTCGCGCTCGGCCCAGAGGCCGAGGAACATGTCGGGCAGGAACAGGATGTCGCGGCCCTCGGGCACCGAGCGCACCACGTCGATGGCGTTGGCCGAGGTGCAGCAGTAGTCGCTGACCGCCTTCACGTCGGCGTTGGTGTTGACGTAGCTGACGACGACTCCGTCGGGATGCTCGTCACGCCAGGCGATGACCTCGTCGGCGGTCACGCTCGCCGCCAGCGAGCAGCCGGCTTCGGCGTCGGGGATGAGCACCGTCTTGTCCGGGCTCAAGATGGCGGCGGTCTCGGCCATGAAGTGCACGCCGCAGAACACGATCACCGACTTGTCGGTGGCCGCCGCCTGCTGGCTGAGCTGCAGCGAGTCACCGACGAAGTCGGCCAGGTCCTGCACGGCGGGGATCTGGTAGTTGTGCGCCAGGATCACCGCGTCGCGCTCGACGCGCAGCCGGTCGATGCCGGCGAGCAGGTCCGCCTCGCTCATCTGCGCGATCTCGGCGTCGGCCGCGACCGCCGCCGTGGCGTCGGTGTGCACCACCGACGGCCGCCCCTTCGAACGGGGCACGACATCGCCCGACGCGTCGTGTGCGTAGCCGCCGATGCTCATGACCACCTCCTCCACCCGCCCTGCCGGTCGGAGGAGATCCGGCGGTCGGGTGACGTGAACGGCGTCATCTTATGCTCAAAGTGAGTTAAACCAAAACCCCTCCTGCGGAACCGCCCGACCCGTCGCCCCTCGGCACGGGCGGCGACGGGGCCCGCGTGGGTGCCGTGGCGGGGTCAGTACGATTCGTCCCACCATGACCGCCTCACCGACCACGCCGCCCCGACCGCCGCTGCGCAGCCGCGTCGCCGTCGGCGCCGGCCGCACCGTCGCCGGCGCGTCGAAGCTGACCGGGCTCGGCACGGGGTCGGTCATCGGGGGGCGCGTGTCGCTGGCGCTCGACCCCGACCTGCTGGCGCGGTTGGCGGCGGGGCGGCGCACGACGCTCGTCAGCGGCACCAACGGCAAGACGACGACGACACGCCTGCTCGCCGCGGCGCTCGGCACCCTCGGCGAGGTGGCCAGCAACCACCTCGGCGCCAACATGGCGCCCGGCGTCGTGGCCGCCCTCGGCAGCGCGCCGCATGCCCCGTTCGCGGCGCTCGAGGTCGACGAGCGCTGGCTCGGTCCGGTGCTCGAGCAGGTCGGGCCGGCCGGCGTCGTGCTGTTGAACCTCAGCCGAGACCAACTCGACCGCAGCCACGAGGTCCGCAAGATCGCCGACACATGGCGCGCCGCGCTGGGCCGGCTGCACCCGGCACCCGTCGTCGCCAACGCCGACGACCCGCTCGTGGTGTGGGCCGCCGGTGCGGTGCCCGACGACGACGTCGTGTGGGTCGGCACGGGCGGCGGCTGGACGCTCGACGCCGCCGGCTGCCCGTCCTGCGCCGGACGGATCGCCTTCGACGACGACGGGTGGTCGTGCACCGCGTGCTCGTTCGCCCGTCCGTCGCCGGCATGGCAGCTCCGCACCGACGCCGGCGCGCCTGACGGCGTCACCGGCGGCGCCCGCGGCGTCGTCAAGCGCCCCGACGGCCCGCCCGTCGAGGTGACGCTGTCGCTGCCCGGACGGGTGAACCTGGCCAACGCCGCCATGGTGCTTGTCGCCGCCGCGCACGCCGGTGCCGATCTCGACGACGCCGCCGCGGCGATGGCAACCGTGACCACGGTCGCCGGCCGCTACCGCACAGCGACCATCGCCGGAGCCGAGGTGCGCATGCTGCTGGCCAAGAACCCCGCCGGCTGGCAAGAGGCCATCGCCATGCTCGAGCCGGCGCCGACGCCGGTGGTGTGCGCCATCAACGCCCGCATCGCCGACGGCCGCGACCCGTCGTGGTTGTGGGACGTGCCCTACGAGGCGCTGCGCGGCCGCTTCGTCGTCGCCACGGGCGAGCGCCGTCACGATCTGGCGGTGCGGCTGCACTACGCAGAGGTCGACCACGCCACCGCCCCCCGGTTGGAGGAGGCGGTGGCCCTGGCGGCGCGGCGCGGCAACCCGACGGCGGCGCCGGCCCCGCGGGTCGGCCTCATCGCCAACTACACCGCCTTCCAGGACTACCTCGACGCCGTCGGCCGCGAGGAGCCCGGCGATGGCTGAATCCGCAGTGCGCATCGCCCTGCTCTTCCCCGACCTGCTCGGCACCTACGGCGACGGCGGCAACGCCCTCGTGCTCGAACGGCGACTGGCGTGGCGCGGCCTGGCGGCGGAGATCGTCGAGGTGCCCGCCGGCGGAGTCGTCCCGACGGCGGCCGACGTCTACCTCCTCGGCGGCGGCGAGGACGCCCCCCAGATCCAAGCGGCGCGCGAGCTCGGCACCGACGGCCCCGTGCATGCCGGGGTGCGCGCCGGCGGGGTGCTGTTCGCCGTGTGCGCCGGCATGCAGATCGCCGGCCACACGTTCCCCGGCAACGACGGCGCGCCGATCGAGGGCCTGGGCCTGTTGCCCTGCGACACCGTGCGCACCGACGAGCCGCGAGCCGTCGGCGAGCTCCTCGCCCGACCCGTGGCGACGCCGCTCAGCGACGACGACCCCGGTATCGATCCGGCGCTGGTCACCGAGCTCACCGGCTTCGAGAACCACGGCGGCCGCACCCGGCGCCACGATGGCGCCGCGGCGCTGGCCCAGGTCGAGGCGGGCGTCGGCAACGGCGACGGGACCGAGGGCGTCGTGGCGCGCATCGGTACCGGCCACGTCATCGGCACCTACCTGCACGGTCCGGCGCTGGCCCGGAACCCCGGGCTCGCCGACCAGATCCTGCGCTGGATCGTCGGCGACGACCTGGCCGAGCTGCGCGACGACGACACCGACGCCCTGCGGGCCCAACGCCTCGACGCCGCCCGCCGCGGCAACCTGGACGGCGTGGCGCATCGCACCTGGCGCGATCGCCTCCTGCGTCGGAACTGATCGATGACCCTCGACGGCGGCGAAGGCGACGGCGACCCGATCGGCCGGACCACCTCCCCGGCGTTCGTCCGCCTGGCAGAGGCCCTCGACGACGAGGTGATGGTGTTCGACGGCTCGGGTCGCTACCGGTTCGTCAACCACGCCGCGGCAGACGCCTGGGACCTCGACCCCGATCAGTTCATCGGCCGCACGCCACGTCAGCTCGACCTGCCCGACGCCGCGTGCGACCTGCTCGACGAGCTCGTCGCCGCCGTGCAGGCCACCGGCATCGACGCCCAGATCGAGGTCGACCTCCCGCCGGCGCGCGCCGGCACCCGCGGGCGCGGCGTGCGCGCCCCCCCCGGCGCGGCCGCCGACCCCCGCGACGTCCTGGTCATCCACGAGGGCGCGCCCGCCGGGGCGCGCCTCGACGACGCCCTGGCACGCGACCGCGCCGCCGCCCGTGCCGCCGCGGCGCGCCAGCGCGCCACCGAGGCGAGCTTCCGGACGCTGGCCGATCTCGTGCCGGTCGGCATCGTGGAGGCGGCGATCGACGGCACCGACCTGTTCAACAACCGCAGGACCGAGGAGCTGCACGGCCGGTCGTTCGTCGACGTGAACGAACACGACCGCAT
>CAZYKR010000076.1:0-16136 GCA_964648005.1 uncultured Iamiaceae bacterium | reverse complement strand
GCAGGGTCTCATCGCCGTCCGCCAGCAGGCCTTCCTCGACATCGACCAGCACGTCCATCGCGCCGCCGTGCCAGCGCCCGGCGGCGAAGCCGAGCTGGCCGAGTTGGTGGGCACGATCGCGTCGACACCGCTCGACCGCTCCCGTCCCCTGTGGGAGATGTGGATCGTGGAGGGCCTCGCCGGCGACCGGATCGCCTTGGTCGCCAAGCTCCACCACGCCGCCATCGACGGGGTGGCCGGCGTCGAGCAGATGGTGGCGTTCTTCGATCTCGAGCCCGTGCCGGCCACGGCAGCAGAGGCGCCCGCAGCAGCCGCGCCGGCCGCCGAGTCGACCGGGCCCGCCGAGCCGAGCGGGCCGACCGAACCGACGCCGCTGGAGCTGGCGGCGTTCGGCATCGGCACCCGTGCCCGGTCGGTCGCCGAGCTGGGCGGCCTGCTCGGACGCACGGTGCGCTCGACCATCGCCGTGCGCCGGCGGCGCGCTGCGCTCGATCCGTTGGCGACCGACGACATCGGCGGCGCCACCCCGCTTGTCTGCCCGCCGACGCCGGTCAACGGCGCCATCGGGGCCCGCCGCACGGTGGCGTTCGCACGGCTGGGCCTCGACGACGTCAAAGCCATCAAGGCGCCGTTCGGCGCCACCGTCAACGACGTGGTGCTCGCCGTCGCCGCGGGGGCGCTGCGGTCGCTGCTGCTCGACTGCGACGCCCTGCCGGCGCAACCCCTGGTGGCCGCGTGCCCGATCAGCGTGCGGGCGCAGGCCGACGGCTCGGCGACCGGCAACAAGCTGTCGACGATGTTCAGCCACCTGCGGACCGACCTCGCCGATCCCGTGGCGCGCTTCGAGGCCACGATCCGCGCCGCCGCCGCGTCGAAGGACGAGCACCGTCTCTTCGACCCCGACACCCTTGCCGGGTGGGCGGAGCAGGCCGACCCGACGCTGGCCCGCCTGCTCATCGGCACCTACTCGGGACGCAACCTCGCCGACCGCCACCCGCCGGCCATCAACCTGATGGTCTCCAACCTGCCCGGTCCGCCGTTCCCGCTGTACCTGGCCGGCGCCGAGCTCGGCCATGCCTATCCGATGGGTCCGATCATGGAAGGCGCCGGCTGCAACATCACGATGATGAGCTACCGGGATTCGATCGATGTCGGGATCATCGCCGCCGCCAACCTGATGCCGGACCCCGACCAGCTGGCCCGACGCATCCCCGAGGCCCTGGCCGAGCTGGCCGGCGCCATGGCCGAGCGCCCACCCGGCGCTACTTGAACGATCGTTTAGGAACGTGTTCTATTAGGGGATGGCTTACAACGTCGCCGACCTGTTCGAGCACGCCGTCGATGCCGTCCCCGATCGCCTGGCGCTGATCTGCGAGGACGAGTCCCGCACGTTCACCGAGCTCGACGAGCGGGCGAACCGGCTCGCCCACGTGCTCGCCGACCGTGGCGTCGAGCCGGGTGCGCACGTCGGCATCTACGCCATGAACTCGCTGCAGTGGGTCGAGGCGCTGCTGGCGATCACCAAGATCCGCGCCGTGCCCGTCAACGTGAACTACCGCTACGTCGAGGACGAGTTGCGCTACCTCTTCGACAACGCCGATCTCGTCGGGCTCATCTACAGCGAGGAGTACGGCCCGCGCGTGGCCGCCGTGCGCGACGACCTCCCCCTGCTGCGCACGCTCGTCATGATCGAGGACGGCTCGGGCGCCGACCAGGCTGGCCTCGACCCGATCCCGTACGAAGAGGCGATGGCGTCGGGGTCGCCCGAACGGGACTTCCCGGAGCGCTCCGGTGACGACCAGGTGATCATCTACACCGGCGGCACGACCGGGATGCCCAAGGGCGTCATGTGGCGCAGCGAGGACATCTTCTTCGCCCTCGCCGGCGGCATCGACCCCTTCACCCGGATCCCGGTGGCGTCCGAGTGGGAGCACGCCGACAACGCCCGCAACAGTCTCGGGCAGCTGATCTTCATGTCGACGCCACCGCTGATGCACGGCGCGGCCTTCGTGAGCACCTTGATGCAGCTCTTCCAGGGCAACGCCAACATCCTCGTGCCCAAGTTCGACGCCGTCGAGGTGTGGCGCTCGATCGACCGCCACCGGGGCAACTCGATCCTCATCGTGGGCGACGCCATGGGGCGCCCGCTGATCGAGGCGCTCGAGGAGCTCGAGGCCGCCGGCGAGACCCTGGACCTCAGCTGCCTGCTGAGCCTGAGCTCGAGCGCCGCCGTCTTCTCGCCCGCCGTCAAGGAGCGCTTCCTCGACCGCTTCCCCAACCTCGTGGTCACCGACTCCATCGGTGCCACCGAGTCCGGCTTCAACGGCATCCTGACCGTCAGCAAGGAACACACCGCCATGAAGGGCGCCGGCCCGACGGTGGCACCGGGCAAGGACACCGTCGTGCTCGACGAGCACCTCGAGTTCGTCGAGCCCGGATCGGGCGTGGTGGGCATGGTGGCGCGCGGGGGCAACATCGCCCTCGGCTACTACAACGACCCGGAGAAGACGGCGAAGACCTTCGTGACCGGACCCAACGGCAAGCGGTACTCGATGCCCGGCGACTACGCCACCGTCGAGGCCGACGGCACCATCACGCTGCTCGGCCGGGGGTCGGTGTGCATCAACACCGGCGGCGAGAAGGTCTACCCCGAAGAGGTCGAAGCCGCACTGAAGGCACACGACACCGTCTTCGACGCCATTGTCGTGGGCGTCGCCGACGAGCGCTGGGGCCAGAAGGTCGTCGCCGTCGTGCAGGCTCGGCCGGGTCACACGCCCGAGCTCGACGCCCTCGGCGACCACTGCCGGGAGCACCTCGCCGGCTACAAGGTGCCGCGCGAGCTGCACCTCGTCGATCTGATCGTCCGCTCGCCGAGCGGGAAGCCCGACTATCCCTGGGCCAAGCAGCTGGCCGAGGCGGGGACCAACCGGGTCGGCTGAGGGCCGGCCGACACCACACACAGGAGACACGGATGCTCAACTACGACACGTTCTTCATCGGGGGGAAGTGGGTCGACGCCGCCGGCACCGACACCGTCGACGTGGTGTCGCCCACCACGGGCGAGGTGGTCGGCAGCGTGCGCGACGCCACGCCCGCCGACATGGACGCCGCCGTGGCCGCGGCACGGGCGGCGTTCGACAACGGGCCCTGGCCCCAGATGAGCCCGAACGAGCGCGCCGACATCATGGCGACGATCTCGGCCGAGATCACCGCGCAGTTCGACGACTTCGCCACGCTGATCTCGACCGAGATGGGCGCGCCGATCGGCTTCGCCCAGATGGGGCACGTCTTCGCCGCCACTGCCGTCCTCGACACCTACACGCAGCTGGCGCGTGACTTCGCCTTCGAGGAGGTCCGTGCCGGCATGTTGGGCCCGACCGTCGTGCGGCGTGAGCCGGTCGGCGTCGCCGCAGCGATCATCCCCTGGAACGTGCCGCTGTTCATCACCATGCTCAAGCTGGCGCCGGCGCTGGCGTCCGGGTCGACGATGGTCGTCAAGCCGGCACCCGAGACGCCGCTCGACGCCTTCAAGCTCGCCGAGATCCTCGAGCGCTCCGGCCTGCCCGCCGGCGTCGTGAACATCGTGCCCGCCGGGCGCGAGACCGGTGAGCACCTCGTGCGCCACAGCGATGTCGACAAGGTGTCGTTCACCGGTTCGACCGCCGCCGGGCGCAAGATCGGCGCCATCTGCGGCGAGCAGCTCAAGCGCTGCACCCTCGAGCTCGGCGGCAAGTCGGCCGCCATCGTGTGTGACGACGTCGACCTGGACGCCGCTCTGCCGCAGCTGCTCCCCGCAGCGCTGATGAACAACGGCGAGGCCTGCGTGGCACAGACCCGCATCCTGGCGCCACGGGCCCGCTACGACGAGGTGCGGGACGCGCTGGCCGACGCGCTGCGCAACTTCACCGTGGGCGATCCGCTCGACCCCGCCACCGAGTGCGGCCCGCTCGTCGCCGAGCGCCAGCGTGAGCGCGTCGAGGGCTACATCGCCAAGGGCAAGGCCGAGGGCGCCACGTTGGTCGTGGGCGGCGGCCGTCCCGCCGGCTTCGATCGGGGCTTCTTCGTCGAGCCGACGCTCTTCGCCGACGTCGACAACTCGATGACGATCGCCCGCGAGGAGATCTTCGGTCCGGTGTTGTCGCTCATCGCCTACGACGGGGACGACGACGCCATCGCCATCGCCAACGACAGCGACTACGGCCTGTCCGGTTCGGTGTGGACGGCGGACAACGGCCGGGGCCTCGACATCGCCCGACGGGTCCGCACCGGCACCTACCAGGTCAACCAGCTGGCGATGGACTTCGGCGCCCCGTTCGGCGGCTTCAAGACCTCGGGCATCGGCCGCGAGCTCGGCCCCGAAGGCCTGCAGGAGTACCTCGAGGACAAGTCGATCGCGCTGCCGTTCGGCGCCGAGGACGTCCTGCCCTCCTGAGGTACGGCCACCGGTACGCGGCGGCTCAGCGGCTCATTCGTAGTCGCTGAGCCGCAGCCGGACCTTGTTGAGCAAGTACACCTTCGGATCCTGCTCGTCGGCGCCACCCGCCGTCGTCTCGCTATCGGCCTCCCCCAGCGCCGCCGCATCGCTGGCGGCGAGGATCTCGGCGTCGCTCTCGGGAGCCTCCGGCTCCGGCTCCGGCTCGGGCTCGGGCTCCGGCTCCGGCTCCGGTTCCGGCTCGGGCGCCTCGGCGGCGCGAGCGGCACGCTCGGCCATCTCGGCCGCCAGGCGGTCCTGCTCGGCGCGCACGGCTGCCGCTTCGGCGTCGGCGGCAGCACGCCGTTCGCGCTCGGCTCGCTCCTGCTCGGCGCGCGCCTCGGCCTCGACCGCAACGGCCGCCGCTGCGGCAGCACGACGCTCCTGCTCGGCACGCTCCTGTGCCGCTCGAGCCGCCTCGTCGACCTCGGGTTCCGCCGCCGCTGTCTCCGGTTCCGCCACCGCGGCTGCCTCGGGCGCCGACGCGGCTGCCTCGGCCTCGACATCCTCGAGCGTGCGCAGCACCAGGGGTGCCGCCACCACCGGCGGCGTCTCGACAGGCTCGGCCTTCTCGACGGGCTCGGCGTTGCCCACGACAGCCGGCGGCGGCGGCGCCGGCGCCTCTGCTTCTGCCTCTGCTTCTGCCTTTGCTGCGGCCTCCGCCTCGGCCTTGGCCTCCGCTTCAGCCTTGTCCTTGGCCTCCGCATCGGCCTTGGCCTTGGCCTCCGCTTCAGCTTGGCGCTCCGCCTTCGCCTCGGCCTTGGCAGCCTTCTTGCGGTCGGCGTCGGCGGAGATCTCCTCCAACAGCTGGAGGCGGGCGGTGTTCCACGCCTCCATCTCCGCTTCGAACTGCTTCTGTGGCTTGATCGAGCCGTCGTCGGTCCAGATCCGAGGTTGGTCGAGGGTCGGCGCCCGCAACTTGGCGAGGGGCTGGCTCAGATCGAGCTTGCCGTCAGCGCTGCGGAACTGTGGGTGGGTGAGGCGCATGCCCGCAGCCCACAGCGCGGCGGCGACAGCGAGGAACACGACGAAGAACACCAGGCCGAGCTGGAACACGAGCGTGACGGCACAGACGAAGAACAGCGTGAAGCCGCCGGTGAGCAGCGCCCAGTCCCTCCGCTTGAAGTCCATCGCAATCGATCTCCCTGTCCGTCATCGGACGAACGCCCAACGCTAATGGCCGCGGGCGCTGCGTGCCCATGGCCGGTGCCGCGCCGACCGGCGTCAGGGCTGGTCAGGACGCACGAGGGCGTCGGTCCCGCCATCGGCGAACAGCACGGCGCCATGGACGAACGACGCGTCCGGCCCGAGCAGGAACTCGACCGTGGCGGCGATCTCGCCGGGCTCGGCGCGGCGGTCGAGCGGCACCGGAAGCGCATCGACCAGCGGGCCGAGCTCGGGATCGTCGAGCGACGCCTGGAGCAGGGGCGTGAGCACCGGGCCGGGCGCCACCGCGTTGAGGCGGATCCCGGCCTTGCCCCACGCCGACGCCCGATGCCGGATCGCACGCGCCAACGCCAGCTTGCTCATCCCGTACACCGTGGCGCCGGGCAGCTCGGCGGCAAGGCGGGCCGCCTCGACCTCGTTCCCGGCGAGCATGGCCTCCACCAGCGACAGATCGTGCATCGGGACCAGGCTCAACGAGTTCGAGGCGATCGCCACCGCGGCAGGTTCCAGGCCCCCCGCCAGGGCCGGACGCAGCCCGTCGATGATGTGCACCGCCCCGAAGTAGTTCACCGACGAGATCAGGGAGGTGTCGCGCATGTGCGGCCCGACGCCGGCGCAGGCCACCAGCCCGTCGATGGCGCCGCCGCTGATCTCCAGGACGGCGTTCATGGCGGCCGAACGCCCGGCGGGCACCGCCAGGTCTGCCTCGATCTCGGCGCCGGCGAGGTCGACACCGATGAGGCGCGTGCCGCGCGCAGCGAGGCGCTCGCACACGGCAGCGCCGAGGCCCGATGCCGATCCGGTGACGACGACGGTTCGCACGGCCGGCATCGTAGACGCAGAACTAGAATCCGTTCTATGTCCTCCACCACCGCCGACGTGCTGCCCATCGACGCGCCGGAGGTGGTGGCGGTGGGCGACGAGCTCGTCACCCTCCCGGTCGAGGTGCGCTCGGCCAAGATGTTCGCCGCCACGTTCCTCGTCGACGCCGACGCCGCCCAGCGCCTCATCGACGACACGGGGTTGCGGGTGAGCCGTCCCCGCCCGGGCACGGCCGTGTGCGCGCTGTCCGCCGTGCAGTACCTGGACAACGACCTCGGCCCGTACAACGAGATCGCCGTGGCGTTCACGGTCGACCCGCACGACCTGGCGCCGGGCGCCAAGGCACCGTCACCGATGGGCGGCAACGTGAGCACGCTCATCCACCGCCTCCCGGTCAACCAGACCTTCACCTGCGAGGCGGGCAGGGGCGTGTGGGGCTTCCCCAAGTGGGTGGCGACGATCGACTACACCGATCACGGGCGTTGGACCGATGCCGTGCTGGTGGACGACGGCGAGTTCGTGCTCGGCCTGTCGGCACGCAAGGGCGTCATCCCGCTACCGGCGCGCGAGATGACGATGTCGGCCTACTCGTGGTGCGACGGTGTGCTCCGGCGCACCCCGTGGGTCACCGACAACCGTCGGGTCACGGCCCGGCCGGGCGGTGTGGTCGTGCAGCTCGGCGCCACGCACCCGATGGCACGTGAGCTGGCCGACCTCGGCCTGCCCAAGCGCGCCGTGTTCTGCATGACGGCGGGACTGATGCGGGCCAGCTTCGGCCCGGCGGAGATCGTCTCAGCGTGACCGGGGCGGGAGCAGCGTCGGGCGTGCGCTGCCGGCCTCCATCGCATCGATCTGGCGCCAGACCACCGACGGGATGAACCGACGCAGGCGCACCAGCGAGCGCGTGCCACGCCCGGGGAACGCGAAGAGCTGTCCCCGCTCGAGCGCCACCTCGATGGCGTCGAGCACCTCTTCGGGCGCGATGCGCGGCATGTCGTCGAAGCGCTTGGGGCCGTTCGGACCGATCTGCTCGAGCAGAGGGGTGTCGACCACCGGGGGGCACACGGCACAGACGCGCACCCCGGAACCGGCGGTCTCGTGCGCCAGGGTCTCGGTGAAGCACACGACGGCGAACTTCGTCGCCGAGTAGGCGCCGAAGGTCTGGCTCGGCAGCCAACCGGCGAGCGAGGCGAACTGCACCAGCTCGCCGTGCCCGCGCTCGACCATCGCCGGCATGGTGGCCTTGGTGACGTTGACCAGGCCGAAGTAGTTGACCTCCATCACCCGAGTGATCTGCTCGACGGGCTGGTCGAGCAGGCGCCCCGTCGGGGCGATGGCGGCGGCGTTCATCACCCGGTCGATCGGCCCGAGGCGATCGACGACCTCGGCGACGGCACGCTCGACGGCGTCGACATCGGTGACGTCACAGGTGATCGGTGTGATGTTCGGCGCACGGCGCGCCGTGCGCGCCAGCCCCTCGGTGTCGACGTCGAGCGCGGCGACCGTGGCGTCACCGGCGGCGAGACGCCAGGCCGCGAGCTGCCCCATGCCGCTGGCGGCGCCGGTGACGAGCGCCACGCGCGGCGCTCCGGGCGCCACCGTCAGAACTCCTCGTGCCCGCGGCCGGTGGCGTGCAGCGCTTCGATGATGCGGTCGGTCTGGGCGCGCTGCTCGTACAGGTCACGCACCAGCCAGAAGCGCAGGTAGCGGCCGAGCGAGTACCGCAGGAAGAGCGCACAGCCGGCCATGACGAAGCCGAGGCCGACGACGGCGCCCGAGATGATGTACGGGACCTGCTTGGCGACGTCCGCCTCGCCCGAGGCGCCGTACCAGCCGAACACGATGAACACGATCCCGGCGACGGCCAGGCCGATGCCGACGAGCAGCCAATTGCGCTCGTTGGCGTCGACGGGAGCGCTGAGGTGCATCGATGCCACCTCCTGCTTGAACTCCTCGACTCGTTGGGTGTTGGTCTCCACGGGTTCCCCTCGTTGCTCGACGTGCTCAGCCGCCCAGGTAGGCGGAGGAGAGCTCGGCTTCCAGGTCAGCGGGCGTGCCCACCTGCACGATGCGTCCGGACGCCATGATCGCCGCGTAGTCCGCGACGCCCAAGACGGTCCGGGCGAACTGCTCCACCACCAGGATCGAGACCCCGGTGGCGGCGATCTGCGCCACGATGGCGTACAGCTCCTCGACGATCAGCGGTGCCAGGCCCATCGACAGCTCGTCCAGCAGCAGCAAAGCCGGGTCGGTGGCGAGGCCGCGCGCCATCGCCAGCATCTGCTGCTCACCGCCCGACATGGTGCCGGCGAGCTGGCTGCGCCGCTCGGCCAGACGCGGGAACCGTTCGTAGGCGACGGCCTCGACCTCGGGCAGCGAGCGACCGGAGAAGGTCATCATCGACAAGTTCTCGCGCACGGTGAGGTTGGGGAACACCCCGCGCCCCTCCGGGATGGTGCACACCCCCAGCCGTGCCAGCTGATCGGGCGCAGCGCCGTTGATGCGGCGACCCGCCAGGTAGACGGAGCCCTGGGTCGGCTCCATCAGCCCGGCGCACACGTTGAGCGTCGTCGTCTTGCCGGCGCCGTTGGGCCCGAGCAACGCCACGACGGCTCCCTCGGGCACGGCGAGGTCGACGCCGTGCAGCACCTCGATGCGGCCGTAGGCCGCGCGCACGCCGCGCAGCTCGAGCAGCGGCACGTCGTGGTCGACGCCCTCGTGCGAGCTCACGACGCCGCCTCGGCCGGCGTGCCCAGGTAGGCCTCGATCACCCGCGGGTCGCGCTGCACCTCGTCCGGCGTGCCGCGGGCGATCAGCTCACCGAAGTCGAGCACGTGGATGTGGGTGCACACCGACATGACCAGCGGGACGTCGTGCTCGACCAACAAGATGCCGATGCCCGAGCGCACCAGCCGCTGGAGCAGTGCCGCGAAGGCCGTCGTCTCGTCGGCGTCGAGGCCCGACGCCGGCTCGTCGAGCAGCAGCAGCTTCGGGCGGGTGACCAGGGCACGGGCCAGCTCGACCAGCCGGGCCTGCCCGGTCGAGAGGTTGTCGGCACGGATGTCGGCGAGGTGCTCGATGCCGACGGTCGCCATGGCCTCGGTGGCGCGATCGGCGGCCGAGGCGCTGTGCTCCCCGAAGGTGCGACGCACCTCGCCGGCGACCAGCAGGTTCTCCTCGACCGTCAGCGAGCCGAAGAGCTCCAGCCGCTGGAACGTCCGGGCGATGCCGCGCTGCGCACGGTCGTGGGGTTTGAAGCCCGTGATGTCGATGCCGTTGAACGCCACCTTGCCCGTCGTCGGCTCCTGCAGGCCGGTGATGACGTTGAACATGGTGGTCTTGCCAGCGCCGTTGGGACCGATGAGCCCGACGATGCGCCCGGGGTCGACCGACAGGGCCACGTCGTGCAGCGCCATGTGCCCGCCGAAGCGGACCGTCACACCCGACACGTCAAGCAGTGACACCGGCAGCCACCTCCGCTTCGTCGATCGCCAGCACGCGATCGAGCAGTTCGACGTCCTCGTCGGTGAACGGGCGGTCCACCCCCGCAGACTCCAGGTCCGCCACTGGATCGACCGGCAGTCGCGAGGTCCGCTCGGCCGGGTCCAGCGCGGCACGCTCCTTGCGGTCGCGCAGCGCGGCGCCGATCTGGGCCACGGCACCGTTGGGGTTGCGGCCGAGGGTGATGCCGAGCAGGCCCGGCAGCAGGGCGAAGAGGTCCTCGACGAGGGCGGTCGACGTCGTCCCCAGCACGTCGAAGTCCGGGACCCAGCGCGGCACCAGCGTGAACGAGGCCAGGAACAGGCCGCCGGCCAGGGCGCCCGACACCATCGTGAGGCCGCCCACCACCGCCATCAGCAGGATCGGGAGGTTCTGCAGTGCCGTGAACTGGTTGGTGTCGGCGGCGCGCTGCAACCCGGCCATCAGGGCGCCACCGAAGCCGGCGATCCCGGCCGAGAGGGCGAACACCTGGAGCTTGGTGCGGGTGAGGTTCATGCCGAGGGTGGCGCAGGCGGCGGGGCTGTCCTTCATGGCCTGCAGGCGCCGACCGAACGGCGACAGCCGCAGCCACACAACGAGCAGGCCGGCGAGCACGAACATCACCGCCAGGAACACGAGATAGGTGCGGTCGCTGCTCAGGTCCACGAACGGCAGCTCGAGTCGTCGCACCGGCTTGGCGGTGGTGGGAAACAGCGCCCGCTGGTTGAAGATGAACTTCTCGGTGAAGAAGGCGAACGCCAAGGTCGCCAGCGCCAGGTAGATGCCCGACAGCCGGAGTGCTGGGAGGGCCACGATGGCCCCGACGGCGCCGGCGAGGACGATCGCCGCCACGATGCCGAGCACCGATCCGTCGAACCACGTGGCGACGGCATAGGCGCCGAAGCCGGCGAACGTCATCTGCGCCAGCGAGATCTGGCCGCCGTACCCGGTGAGCGGCACCAACGACAGCATGACGATGGCGAAGCACAGCCCCATGCCGATGGTGAGCACGTCGGCGTCGCTGACCACGACCGCCACCACGGCGGTGACGGCGACGAGCACGGCCGAGCCGATGGCGGCGAGGCGCCAGGTCGGTCGCCCCACGATCTCCCGGCTGCGTTGGATGCCCTGCGTGCGCAGCGGGGCGTTCGGCATCAACAGCAGCGCCGCGAACAGCATCAGGACCGGGATCACGCCGCGAATGGCCAGCAGGGACCAGTTCTCGGGCATCCAGGAGGGGTTCTCCTGGAGGTAGCCCTGCGTGTAGGCCTGGGCCAGCCCCAAGATGACGGCCCCCAGGGCGGTGAGCGTCAGGCTCGACAGGCGGCCGACGACCGCAGCGGCGTAGGCGTTCACGACGAGGAACGTGAGCGCCGTCGCCTCGAGGCCCAACCGCTCGGCGATCAAGATGCCCGACAGCGCCGCCAGCATCGAGCCGAGCGACCACGACATCATCGAGACGCGCGCCGGGCGGGTGCCGGTGAGCTGGGCCAGCGACCGGTTGTCGACGACGGCGCGCATCGACACGCCGGCGCGGGTGCCGAACAGGATCCAGCGCAGGGCCAACGCCACCACCGCCGCCACACCGATGGTGATCAGCTGGTGGTAGGTCACGCCGGCGCCGAGGATGTCGACCTTGTCGGTACCGAAGAAGGCCGGCACGGAGTAGGAGCCCTTCGGGTCCCAGATGATGGGCGCCAGCTTGATGAGGGCGAAGAGCAGGCCGATCGACACGACGACCTTGGTGACGGTGCTGACCCCTTCGAGGCCGCGCATCACCCGTTCGAGCACGAAGCCGAACAACGGCGCCAAGACGCCGAGCACGATCAGCGCCGCCAGCAGCGCCGGCAGCTCCCAGCGCACGTGCAGCTGCCAGTAGGCGAAGGCGCCGAGCATGCCCACGGCGCCGTGGGCGAAGTTGAAGATGCCGGTGGTGGTGTAGGTGACGACCAGACCGCTGGCGGCGATGAAGTACACCGATGCCAGCACGACCCCGAAGACCGTGAAGGTCAAGAAGTTCTCGAGGGCACCCGCCCCCGTCTGGGCCAACACCGCCAGCATCAGCCGCCGACTTGCTGCTTGGCCTGCTCGACGGTCATGCCCATCGAGCGGTAGTCGTCACCGGTGAGCTCGACCTCTTTGGAGTCCTCTGGGCAGGCGTAGCCGGGAGCGATGTCGTTGTTGTAGACGTCGGCGTCCTCGTCGGGCTTCGGGTACTCGCGCACGTAGCCGCCGTCTTGGACCTTGAGCATGATGAAGCACGAGGTGCCCTTGTTCTCCGCCGGCGCCGTCGGCGCCTGGAGGCCACCGGCGTCCCATCGCTCGATCTTCTCGAGTTCGGTGATGAGCGACGCACGGGTCAGGTCCGGACCGGCGGCGTTGGCCGCCTGCAGGAAGTAGAGCCCGGCCGAGAACGCCTGCAGGCCGAGGTACTCGCGCACGCCCTCGGGCTTGTAGGTCTCCATGACCTCGAGGTACTTCGCCATGGCGGCGTTGTCGGCTGCCTCCTCGAAGGGCCAGGTCTGCGCCCGGATGTAGAAGCCGTCGGCCACGCCACCCGCCTGCTCGGGGAACTTGTCGTTGTAGTAGTTCGTCTCGAGCTCGACGACGGGATGGAAGTCCTGGCGGTCCATCTCCTTGGCCAGCGGGATCATCTCCTCGAACGAGGCGCTGAGCGTCGTGTACGTGACCCCCTTGTTCTTCATCTCGGTGACGATCGGTCCCCAGTTCTGCTCGTTGAGGTCCGACGGCGACACGACCGGAAAGTCGTAGCCGATCTGCTCGTAGGCCTCGACCTGGCGCTCCGCCTGCATCTGGGTGGTCGGGAGGTCGGTGTAGATCGCGGCACCGGCGTCCACCACCTCCGGACGCTCCTGAGCGAGCCACTCCCCCGGCGACACCTTGAAGGTCCACGGCGGGTTGGGAAGCGACTGGTACGTCAGGTCTGCACCCGTCTGCTCCGGGTTCACCGCCGCTGCCGGGATGTTGGGCAGCCCACAGGCGAGTTGGCTCGCGGTGCCGAGGTTGTCGAGCACGCCCAGGCTGCCCACCATGGCGAACGCCGATCCGCACGCCTGCACCACGGCTTCGTTGTAGTTGAGGATCTTGCCGTCGATCAGCTCGAGCTCGACCTCACGTCCGTTGATGCCGCCGAGGTCGTTGCACCAGCCAATCAGGGCCTCCATCGAGTCGAACACGCCCTGGTTGAGGCCGGGCTTGGGGCCGCCGGGGTCGGCGATCGTGGCGATCTTGACCGTGTCGGCGGTGACGCCCTGGTCGGTGTCGGTGAACGCCGACCGGTCGTCGGGGCCGGGGTTGCACGGCATGGGGAGCGTCCCGACCATCTCTCCTGTCGCCGACGCGCCCTCGGCACCCGGTGCCGCCGCCTCACCTGCGCCGCCGACCCCGCTGTTGACGCGGCGGAACTCGCGGTCGTCGAGGCGCGTGCCGCACGCCGATGCCACCAGTGCGGCGCCGCACAGCGCGCCGACGAGAACCAGTCGCGATTTCACCAGGATCGTCCCCCTCGCATCCCCGATCGGCACCCTACCCCCCTGTGGTAGGCGGCCGCCGGGCTCGTTTCCTAGGCCAATGTTGCTCCGAGCCGGCGCAGATGTTCGGTCGCCCCCCCGAACGCCAGCTCCAGCTCCTTGCTCCACCGGAAGCACCGATGCAGCGGATAGTCGGTGTCGACGCCGATGCCGCCGTGCAGGTGTTGGCAGCCGTGGATCATCCGCTGGCCACCCTCGGCGGCCCAGAACTTGGCGATGTGCACCTCGTCCTCGGCGGGCAGACCCTCGGCCAGGCGCCAGGCCGCCTGCAGCATCGTCGTCTCGACGCCGAGCGTGTCCGTGTAGGCGTCGGCTGCTCGGTGCGCCACCGCCTGGAAGGTGGCGATCGGCACGCCGAACTGGTGGCGCTCGGACGTGTAACGGGCGGTGAGGTCGAGCGCTTGGCGGCACACGCCGGCCTGGACGGCGCAGGTGCCGACGACGCAGCGGTCGATCGTCCACGCCAGCGCCTCGGCTCCGGCCGGCGTCTCGCCACCGAGCACGTCGTCGGCGCCGACAGCGACGCCGTCGAGGACGAGGAGCCACTCCGGCGTGGATGCCGTGGTCAGCAGCGCCTCGGTGCGCACCCCGTCGGCGGCCGGGTCGACCAGTGCCAGGATCACGCCGCCGTCGGGCGTCGAGGCCGGGACGAGCACCCGGGCCGCCCGGTCGAGGGCGGCAACGTGCCACTTCTCCCCGGAGAGGCGGTACCCGCCGGCACCGTCCGGGGTGGCCGTCGTCGTCGGCGCCGTGGGCGAGCTGTAGCTGCCCGCCTCGCTCAGCGCCGCAGTCAGGATCGTCGAGCCGTCGACGACGCCGGGCAGCCAGCGCGCCTGCTGGGCGGGCGAGCCAAAGGCGCCGATGGGCATGGCGGCACCGACGACGCACGCCAGGTACGGCACCGGCGCACACGTGCGACCGATCTCACGCAGCACCAGGCACGCCTCGAGGATGCCGAACCCGGTGCCGCCGTGCGCCTCGGGCAGCGCGATGCCGAGCAGGTTGGCCTTGGCCAACTCCTGCCAGACGTCGGGCAGGAAGCGCTCGCCGCCGCCGCGCTCGAGCTCCTTGAGCCGCTCGTGCGTGACCGTGCCGCCGAGGACCTGTGTGGCCACCTCGACGATGGCGTCCTGCTCTTCGGTGAGGGTGAAGTCCATCGATCGCCTCCTACATCCGCGGGGTCCGGGGCATGCCCAGGCCGAACAGGGCGACCAGGTCGCGCTGGATCTCGTTGGTGCCGCCGCCGAACGTCAGGATGAGCGTGCCCTGATAGGCCCGCTCGAGCTGGCCCTTGAGCACGGCGCCCGGGGAGTGCCGGCGCAGGTACCCGGCCTGCCCGATCACCTCGAGCAGGGCCCGGTACACCCGGATGTACAGCTCGGTGCCGTAGACCTTCGTCGCCGAGGCCAGGCCGGGGTCCATCGTCTCGGAGCTGGCGACCTTCCAGTTCAACAACTTCAAGAAGTCGATCTCCGCCCGGCAGCGGGCCAGCGAGATCTGCACCCACTCGTGGTCGATGACCCTGGTCCCGTCGGCCAGCGTGTGTTCGCGGGCCCAGTCCAGGACCTTGTCGTACTGGCGCGAGGCCCAAGCGGTCGTGGCCAGCGACACCCGCTCGTAGTTGAGCTGGTTGGTGATGAGCTTCCAGCCCTGGTTCAGGCCACCCATGATGTTGGCGTCGGGCACCCGCACGTCCTCGTAGAACGTGTAGGTGGTGTCGGCGCCGCCGAGCGTCTCGATCGGCTGCCAGGAGAACCCCGGCGTGTCGGTCGGCACGATGAAGATCGTGATGCCCTGGTGCTTGGGCACGTCGGGCTCGGTCCGGGCCGCCAGCCACACGTAGTCGGCGAAGCCGGCGAGGCTCGTGAAGATCTTCTGCCCGTTGATCACCCACTCGTCGCCGTCGCGCACGGCACGGGTCTCGAGCGAGGCGAGGTCCGTGCCCGAGTTCGGCTCGGTGTAACCGATGGCGAAGTGGGTCTCGCCGCGCAGGATGCCGGGCAGCAGCCACTGCTTCTGCTCGTCGGTGCCGAACTCGAGGATCGTCTGGCCGACGGTGTTGACCGACAGGAACGGCACCGGCGCGTCGACGCGGTGCGCTTCCTCGAAGAAGATCAGCTGCTCCTTGAGCGACAGGTTCCGGCCGCCGAACTCGGTGGGCCAGCTGACGGCGAGCCAGTTGTCCTTCCCCATGCGCCGGACGGCCTCGAGGCACGCCGGCCCACCCATCTCGCCGCGAGACATCTCCTCTTCGACCTCGGGGGTGACCACATCGGCGAAGTACTCGCGCAGCTCGGCGCGCAGCGCTTCTTGCTCGGGTGTGAGTGTGAGCAGCACCGCTTCCCTCTCCGGTGTCGTCCGCCGGCGGACCGACGGGAATGTGACGTGGCGTCAGATAGTACCGACAGATGTGACGCCGCGTCAGAATCCCGCTCCAATCCTGGCGAACGCCTCCGTTCGTCAGGCCACCGCGCCCGACGCGCGCAGCGCGGCGATGGCAGCCGCGTCGAGGCCGGCTTCGGCCAGGACCTCGTCCGTGTGGTGGCCCGGCGGGGCCGGCGGACGGTCGAGCGTGGCCGGGGTCCGGTCGAACCGGGGCGCCGGGGCCGGCTGGGGCACGCCGTCGACCTCGACGATCGTGCCGA
>CAZYKR010000075.1:3887-16281 GCA_964648005.1 uncultured Iamiaceae bacterium | reverse complement strand
GCGATGGCCGTGCTCGGCGCCGATCCCGACGCCCGCGCCACCGCCCGCGCCCTGCACGAGCGCGTGGTGGCCGGCGAGTCGGTCGATCCGAGCCTCGCTGCTGCCGCGGTCGCGGTCATCGCGGCAACGGGTGATGCCGGCGACTTCGATGACTTCATCGCCAGGTTCTCGTCCGCGCCCACGCCGCAGGTCGAGCTGCGCTACCTCTACGCGCTGGCCGCGTTCGAGGATCCCGCCCTCCAGGACCGGCTGCTCGAAATGTGCCTCGCCGGCGAGGTGCGCACGCAGAACGCGCCGTACGTGATCCGGCTGTCGATGACCAACCGCGACCTCGGTCCCCGAGCCTGGCAGTTCGTCGTCGACCGATGGGACGACATCAACGAGCGCTTCCCCACCAACACCATCGCCCGCATGCTCGAAGGGGTCCGATCGCTGCACGAGCCAGCGGTGGCCGACACCGTGTTCGCCTTCTTCGAGACGCACGAAGTGCCCCAGGGCGACAAGATCCTGGCCCAGCACCTCGAGCGACTCGAGATCAACGTGGCGCTGCGCCGACGCGAGGCCGACCGCCTCGCCGAGCACCTCGGCTGATCTCGACGGAGGTTGCCACCGCCGCCGCGGCGGAGGGGACCACAATGGTCGGGTGCACGCCCGCCGCCTGTTGCTCATCGTCGCGCTCGTCGGCGTCGTCGTCGGCGTGCTGCCGTCGTGCTCGCTGCTGAACAAGCAGGTCGACGTGCTGCTGCTCGGTGACTCGATCATGGGGCAGTCCGGGCCCTTCGTCGAGGACCTGCTGCGCAAGCAGCCGGCGCTCAGCGACGTCGACGTCCAGGTCGAGGCCGTCAACGGCTCCGGTCTGCTGACCCCGGGGATCAAGGACTGGCAGACCGCTGGCCCCGAGTTGGCACGCGAGTACCAACCCGACATCACCGTGATCCTCATGGTTGGCAACTACTCCGACACCGAGCTGTGGACGGGCAGCGACGGCCTGCCGGTCGCCAACGACTACAGCGACGCCTTCTACCGCGAGTGGGGCATCGAGGCGACCAAGCTGACCGAGGCCATCCAGGCCACCGGCAGCCAGGTCTACTGGGTGCTGCCGCCGCCGTTCTACGGCGACGAGGGCCGCCGTCGGGAGACCCTGCTGCGCGACACCTACGTGCAGCTCGCCCGTGACCATCCCGGCGTCGGGCTGATCGACGGGCGCAGCTCGCTCGGCACGGGCACGGGCGAGTTCACCTGGAAGTTGCCGAGCATGGACACCGGCGAGGAGGTCGCCGTCCGCCAGGGCGACAGCCTGCACCTCACCACCGACGGCGGGAAGCTGCTGGCACGCCAGATGGCCCAGGAGCTCTCCCCCGCGCTCCAACAGGTCCGCCAGTCGCGGGCGACCGTGTGAGCGTCTTCGCCGTCGACGACACGACCGTGCAGGTGACCTGGCGTGATCTGCCGCCGGGCCCGGTCGAGGTGCTCGCCGCTGGACGCTCGAGCGCCATCGAACACCCCGGCGGCCCTGGCGCCGTGCGGGTCGGCGGCCTCACGCCCTGGCGCAGCGTCGACGTCGTCGTGCGCGCCGGCGGCACCGTCGCTGAGCGCCAGAGGGTCCGCACCGGGGCGCCGGGCCTCGGCGCCGAGCTGTTCCGGTTCGCCACCGTGTCGGACCTGCACCTGGGCGAGACCCGCTTCGGGTTCTTCGGCACGATCCGCGAGCAACCGGAGCCGGACGTGCCCCACCCGGTGCGGTGCCTGCGCCAGGCGTTGCGCGAGCTGCGGGCGTGGGGTGCCGAGCTCCTGGTGGTCAAGGGCGACCTGACCCACGTCGGGCGGCGCAGCGAATGGGAGCTCGCCGGCGCCGAGCTCGCCGCCGGCGGCGTGCCCACGATCGCCCTCGTCGGCAACCACGACGCCCGGCCGGCGCGACCCCTGCGCGGGGACGCCGATCCGGACACCACGGTGCCGGCGGCCGACGGCCTGCGGATCGCCGGGCTCGGCTGGCCCGATGGCGCCGACGTGCACGTGCACGACGCCCCCGGGCTGCGCATCGTGCTGGCCGACACGACCATCGAGCATCGCCACGTCGGCACGTACGACCGCTGTCGCACACCGGTGGCCGACCTGGCGGCGGACGCCCGGCGCCAGGGTCGGCCCGTGTTCGTGGCCGGCCACCACTTCCCGATGCCGCTACCGATGCCGCACTTCTGGCCGCCCGGCGTGCCTCCGTCCGAGGCGAGCCGCTTCTTCGCCACGCTGGCCGACGCCAACCCGGCGGCCTTCTACACCGCAGGGCACACCCACCGGCACCGTCGGTACCGACGCCACGGGATCCCAGCCACCGAGGTCGGCTCCCCCAAGGACTACCCCGGCACGTGGGCCGGCTACACCGTCCACGAGGGTGGCATCCGCCAGACGGTGTGGCGCGTCGGCACGACCGACGTGCTGCGCTGGACCGAGCACAGTCGCCGGGCGGCACTCGGCGCCTGGGGCGTGTGGAGCCCGGGGCGCCTGCACGACCGGTGCTTCTGGCACCGCTGGCCGGCGTTGGCCTGACCGACGCGGCGCGGCCGTTCAGCCGGCGAAGTTCGGGCTGACCACCGCCGGCGGCGGTGCCGTCGGTCCGTTCGCCGACGTCGCCAGCATGCCGATTGGCACCCATGCCACCTCACCGAACACCTCCGGGTTGCGCACCAGCACGGCGCAGTCCTCGGTGGTGCAGTCGACCGGGGTTCCATCGCGCAGCGTCAGTGAGCCCTGCAGGGTGAACGTCGCCGCCGCACGACCGAGATCGTCCGTCGTGGTCGTCACGGCGGTGGCGTCATCGCAGGCGATCGGCGTGAGCAGCCAGCGGTCGGCGCACTGCACGACCTCGACGGTGTCCGCTGACGTGAACCATCGTCCGGTCACCGTGACCTGCTGCCCGACGGCGAGGTTCGTCGACGGCGACACCGTCGCCTCGGGCAGCGGCAAGAGCGGCGCGTTCGGGTCGAACCCAAGGTCGGCCGCCGGCGGATCGTCGCCCGGTCCGTACGTGAAGGCCACCACGCGGCAGGCACCGACGGCCGTGCGGCAGTCGATCCCGCCGACGCCGCCGAGACCGTTCGCCACGCGGACCGTCGTCACGAACGAGCCGTCCTCGGCAACCGGGGCGCCACCGAGGGTCATGCTCGACGGGCAGGAGCCCGGGAGGTCCGGCGGGGTGGCGCCGCACTCGACCAGCGTCGTCGACGATCCGGCCTCGAACCACCAGAAGTGCTCACCGCGGACGGTGACCTGCTGGCCGTCGACGAGGTCGAGCGCCGGATCGACGGAGATCGTCGGCGGTGGCGCCAGCGGCGCGCCAGGGTCGAAGGCGATCGGCTCGATCGCTTCGAGCAAGGGGTTCCCCAACGTGCCCGCCCGCAGCTCGCAGGCCGTGCTGCGGCAGTCGGCGGTCGAGACGTTGCCGCCGTCGTCGATCAGCGTGAGCACGGCGTGCACCTGGACCCGTCCGGCCAGGTTGCCGCCGGCGTCGAAGGCCATGCCGGCCGCCGTGCCGTAGTCGCAACCGGTCCACGACGGCTCGCCGGTCACGCACTGCACGACCGTGGTGTAGCCGGGTGTGGCGAGCTTCTCGGGGCCGACGTCGCCGACGGCGCCCATCGCCGCCAGGTCGGGCGTGAACCCGCCGAGCCGCTCGTTCCAGCGCAACGGTTGATCGGCACCGTCGTCAGGCACGGCGATCGGGGTGCCGGGTCCGTAGTTCTCCCCAATGAAGTTGCTGCCCGTGACATCGATGATCTGCCCGTCGAGCAGCCCGGTGCTCGGCGTGGCCACCAGCGAGGGCGGCGGGGCGAGCGGGGCGCTCGGATCGAACGCCAGCGGCGTGAACGCCGCCACGTCGTAGTCCCCGTAGGAGGTCCCGACCAGCCGGCACGTGTTCGGGGCGACCCGGCAGTCGTGGATCATGTCGTCGCTGTAGCTGTAGAGCGCGGCGCGCACATCGATCGACACCGTGAAGGCACCGGTTGGGTCAGGGACGGCCATGCCGGCGGTCTGGCACGAGTACGGCGCCGCCGTCAGGCACTGCGAGATCATCACCGGTGGCACACCGGACCCAGGAGACGGCGTCCAGGTCGTCGGGAACGACGCCCCGGTCACCGAGACGGTCTGCAGATCGACGAGCCCGGTGTCCGGCGTGACGGTCATGGTCGGCATGGGGGTCGGCGGTGCCAGCGGATCGAAGCTGATCGAAGCCACCCCGGCCAGGTGCGGGGCGAGGCCCGGAACGCGCAGCTCACAGGCGCCTGGAGCCGCCTGGCAGTCGACGAGGGTGTTGCCGACGACGTACTGCGCGCGCACCTGCACCGCTCCGGTGATCGACTGATCCCCGGCGACCACGATGGGCTGGATCGACGCCCCGCGGCACAGCGTCGAGGTCGCGGTGTCGCATTGCAGCACGTACACCGACGTTCCGACCGTGTACCCCGAACCGGTGACCCCGACCAGCTGATCGTTCACCAGGTTCGTCGAGGGGTTGGCGACCAGCGTCGGGGGCGGGCGCAGCGGCCCGACCGGGTCGAAGGTCACGACCTGCACCCCGAGGTTGTCGATGTCGGTGCCACCGGCGATCACGCAGTCGAGCCCGAGCGGCGGCGTCCGACAGTCCACCACCCCGTGGGCGGTCGTCGAGAGCATCGCCGACACCGTGTACGGCTGTGAGGCGTTGCCGGAGCCGTCCGCCCCTGCCCACATCAGGCTCGAGGAGTCGCAGGTGTTCGAGGCCGGAACGCCGACGCACTGGATGATCCCCGCCGACGGGAAGTGCGCCGGCAGCCCGCTCATCGTGACCTGCACGTTCTGACCGTCCACCAGGTTCGTCGACGGCGTGGCGCTCAGGGTCACGACCGCACTCGCCGGCGCGCCGATCCCGAGCACCGCTGCCGCCGTCACGACGATCGCCACCACCGACACTCGCACGACACGTCCGCGACGCAGCGTTGCACCCATGGACCGCTCCCATCCCCCCGCAGCACCCCACCGGTGCAGCGACACCGACCTTAGTGCTCCCGGGCGGACGGCCAAGCGAACCGTGGCGGAGCGGTGCTCACGAGTGGGGATCGGTCGGGACGATGGCCACGGCGCAGTCCAACCGCCCCGGCAGGCCGGTGGCGACGGAGCCGAAGACCCGCTCGCGCCAACCGGACCGGCCGTGGGAACCGATCACCACGAGATCGGCGTGCTGCTCGCGCGCCGTGTCCACCAGCGCCTCGATCGGCCGGTCCTCGACCAGCACGGTGCGGTGCGCCACCCCGGCGTCCACCAACGGCGCCGCCCACTGCTCGGTCATCTCGTCGAGACGCCGATCGCGGATCGTGGCGAAGTCGATGCCGGGCTCGTGGTCGAGCTCCGCCAGCGGTTCGAAGGCGTGCAGCAGCACGACCGTGCAGCCGGTCTGGGCGCCGAGCGTCGCCGCCCAGGCCACGGCCTTCGCCGCGCCGGCGGACCCGTCGGAGCCCACCACGATCGTCCGGAACGTGTCGTCAGTCATGTGCCTGCCCCTCCTGCGGCTCACCCGCACTCACATGATCATCGGCCGTCGCCCGCAACGACGCCACCACCGTCACCGTCAGCACGACAGCGATGAAGGCCAACGACAGCAGCGTCGGCAAGTGATACCAGTGGCTGGCGATCATCTTCACCCCGACAAACGCCAGGATGATCCCCAGCCCGACGTTGAGGTACACCAGCCGGTCGGCGGCGCCAGCGAGCAGGAAGTACAGCGAGCGCAGCCCCAAGATGGCGAAGACGTTGGAGCTGAAGACCACGAACTGGCTCCGGCTCACCGCCAGGATCGCCGGGATCGAGTCGACGGCGAACACCACGTCGGTGAGCTCGACCATCACCAGCACCACGAACAGCGGCGTGGCGAAGCGACGCAGGTCGCGCCGCACGAAGAAGTGCCGTCCTTCGTAGTCGGCCGTGACCGGGATGGTGCGGCGCATCAGCTTGAGCACCGGGTTCTGCTCGGGGTGGATCTCGCCCTCGTCGTGGGTCGCCACCCGCCACGCCGTGAACAGCAAGAAGCCGCCGAAGACGAAGATCAGCCACTCGAGCTGGTTCAGCAGGGCGATGCCGGCGAAGATGAACACGAACCGCAGGACGAGGGCGCCGAAGATCCCCCAGAACAGGACGCGGTGCTGCAGGTGCTTGGGGACGGCGAAGTAGCCCAGGATCACCGCCCACACGAAGACGTTGTCGACGGACAGGCTCTTCTCGATCACGTAACCGGTGATGTACTGGGTGGCGGCGTCCCCGCCGAGCCAGGCCCACATGACGAAGGTGAACGACACGCCCAGGGCGATCCACACCGCCGAGCTGACCGCAGCCTCCTTGAACGAGATCTCGTGGTCGTCGCGGTGCAGGACCAGATCGATGGCGATCAGCACCGCGGTGAAGGCGAGGAACGCCACCCACGCCACGGGCGAGACGACGATGTCGCTGCCAGGCGGCGCCGCTTCAGACGCCGCGACGAGCATGGAGATGGGCACGGCGGACGAGTCTCGCGCAATGGCGATGCCCTCCGGTGCCCTGCCCTAACCTCGCCCGGATGGACGTAGGCATCGCACTGCCGACCATGGCGGACGGCTGGCAGCCGGACACACTGGGGCGTTGGAGCGCCGCCATCGACGACGGACCGTTCTCCAGCATCTCGTGCGGCGAGCGCATCACGTTCCGCAACGTGGAGATGCTCACGACGCTCGCCGCCGCCACGGCGGCGACGCACCGGGTGCGCGTCTTCGCCAACCTGGTCATCGCCCCCTGGCACGCCACGACGCTGCTCGCCAAGCAGCTGGCGACGCTCGACCTGCTCTCCGGCGGGCGGCTCGACGTCGGCCTCGGCGTCGGCGGGCGGGGCCAGGACTACGCCGCCCTCGACGCCTCCACGGCGCGACGCCATCAGCGCCTCGACGATCAGGTCGCCGAGCTACGCCGCCTGTGGGCGGGCGACCCGCCGGTGCCCGACGCGCCGCCGTTGGGTCCCCCCTGCGTGCAGCCGGGCGGACCGCCGCTGTACGCCGGCGCCATGGGTCCCAAGGCGATGGCGCGGGCCGCTCGGTGGGCCGAAGGCATCTCGGGCTTCTCGATGAGCCTCGACCCCTCCGAGGTACGCGACGCGGCGTCGATGGCGGCCGACGCCTGGTCGGCTGCGGGGCGCGAGGCTCCGCCGCGGCTTCGGGTGGCGTGCTTCTACGCCCTCGGTCCCGACGCACCGGCCGTGCTGGACCGCTTCGCCAACGAGTACCTCGCCATCTTCGGCACGGCGATCGCCGAGGCGATGGCCGCCACCGCCGTGCTGTCGTCGGCCGGCCGGGTCGGCGCCGCGCTCGAAGCGCTGGCGGCGACGGGCGTCTGCGACGAGGCCATCCTCGTGCCCGGCACGGTCGACCCCGCGTGCATCGACGCCACGGTCGCCGCCGTCGGGGCATGGCGTGGCTGACGCCGCCACGCGCCGGCGGTGGTTCTGGCCCGTCGTCGCGGTGCTGATCGGCCTGCGGGTGCTCTCGTTGGTGCTCGCGCTCGGCAGCGGCCAGGAAGCACCCGGCAGCATCCTGGGCGGCGACGCCCGCCGCTATCACGAGATCGCCTTCGCCGAGGGCACCCCGTACGAGGACTTCGCCGTCGAGTACCCGCCCGGAGCGCTGGTCGCCATCGTCGCCGTCGACGACCTGGACCCGGTCGCCATGCTGTGGAAGCTCGGCTGGTCCCAGCTGGCGCTGGAGCTGGTGACCGCAGCCGTGCTGTGGTGGGCATGGGGCCGCGCCGCACTGCTCGCCTACCTGGTGCTCGGCACGCCGTTCCTGCTCTACCCGTTCCCGTACTTCCGCGTGGACCTGGTGGCCGTGGCGTTGGCGACCGGCGGTATGGCCTTGCTGCGCAAACGCCACGACCTTCCGGCCGGCGTGGTCACGGCCGCCGCCGTGCTGGCCAAGGCCTGGCCGATCGTGCTCGGCGGCGCGTTCCTCGTCGAGCGGCGCGGACGGGCCCTCGGGGCATGGATGGCCGCCAGCGTCGCGCTGGTGGCGGGCTGGGTGCTGTGGGCCGGCACTGCTGGACCGATCGAGGTGTTTTCGTTCCGCGGCGCCACCGGCTGGCAGATCGAGAGCCTGCCCGGCATCGTCGTGCACGCCCTGGCTCCCGAGCGCGCCAAGGTCGAGTCCGGCGCCTGGCGCACCGGCGTGATGCCTGGTTGGAGCCGTCCGACGCTCACCGTGCTCTCGTTCGGCGGCGCGGCCTTGGCATGGGTCCTCGCCGACCGGCGCCGCCGGGCCGGGGCCGGCGACCACATCACGTTCGGCCTGGCGCCGCTCGTCGCCATCACCAGCCTGCTGGTGTTCGCGCCGATCATCTCGCCGCAGTACCTGCTGTGGCTCGTGCCGTGGGCGGCGATCCTCGTCGCCGCCGGTGACCGGCTGCTCGGGGCGCTCACCTTGGCGGCCGTCGCCGCGTCCACGCTGGGGATGCTGTTCATCCTCGACCAGATCGAGGGCGGCATGCTCGGCGTCGGGCCGGTGCTGGTGCGCAACGGCCTGCTGGTGGCGATCTTCGCCATCGGCATGGCCCAGCTCGCCGGCTGGGCGCGCACGGGTGCTCAGGTGCCGGCCAGCAACGTGATCGCCCCGATGAGCGACAGCGCGCCGACCAGATCGAGCGTGGAGGTCAACAGCGGAACCCCGTGATTGTCCGGGTCCAGGCCGAGCCGCACCGTGACGATGGCTCCGTAGTACGCCACGACCATCGCCACGAACGTCGACACCAGTCCCCCGCCCAGCGCGATCGCCACCATCCGCAGCGGACCGGGGCTGGCCATGCCGAACGCCCACGCCACGATGTCGGCCGAGACCGCCAGCAGCACGAACACCGGGACCGCCAGCAACAGGATCAGCGCGAAGTCGATGCGCGCGGCGCGCTGCGGGCGCGCCGTCGGTTCGATGATGCCCAGGTGCAGCTTCGACGACAGCCGGCTCGACAACACCCCGCCGAGCGCGCCGGTGTCCTCGAGGAACGGCGGGACGAGCACCAGCAGGGCGGGGTAGGCGATGAGGTGATCCAGCTGCTGCTCGATCGTCACGCCCGCCGCGATGTCGATGGCGCTGGCGACGAGCAGGACCGGAACGGACTCGCGCACGATGCGCCGCAGCACGGCGTGCTCGGCCCGCCACGCCAGCACCAGGGCCACGGCGGCGGCGATGACGCACAGCACCGCCACCACCACGGTGACGCCGGTGAGCCCGACGAGCAGGCTCGCCAGCACCAGGCTCGGCAGCGTGACCATGTCCCCGGACGCCGTCACGAGCGGGGCCGCCACGTTGTCCATGTCCCAACTGCGCCGGACGGCCAGGGTGGCGACGCCGAGCGTGACGCCGAGGACGATGATCGAGCTCAGCACGCCGCCGAGCACGGAGATCACCACGAAGTCGGCCACCGAGATGGAGTCGTTGCCGAAGATCCCGGCAACGGCGCGCGCCGCGAACGCCATGGCGACGGCGATGACGAGGGTCAGCACGCCCGATGCCCAGATGTTCTGACCGACCAGCGTCTCGCGACGCCGGCTGAGGGAGAACTGACCGGTGTGGATGGCCGTACCGAGCCGGCTGCCCAGCGCGCCGTAGATGTTGCCCCGCATGCCGATCGCCGCGGGGATCAGGATGATCAGCCCCGGCAGCTCCTCGAGCCGCCCCGTGATGCCGGCCAGCGTGACGCCGGCGAGGAGGTCACCGCCGGACGAGACGAGCAGCGCGGCAAAGGCCTGCCGCAGCGCGGCGGCCTCGGTGCCGAGCGCAGCGCGCAGGCGCGCGACGAACGAGAGCGGTGCCGGAAGTCGCATGGCGACTCGGAGGCTCCTGCGTGCGTGCTGCCACGGGGCGACACCTTAGGGGAGACGAACCGAGGGGCCCCAACGGGGCCCCTCGGGAGACCTCTGCTGCCCCGCAGAGCGGAGCGGGAGAGCGGCGAACTCCCAACGAAGCAGAGGCGTCGAGGCGGGGGTGGTCGGCGATCCCCCTACCTCGAGAACGTCATCGTGCGGGACCACCGGAACGATATGCCGACCCGACAAGATTCCGACAGTCACCTTAGTCCGGGCGACACCTCGTAGCCACTCTCGGCGGCCTCCACCTGACGCACTGCGCGCTCCGGCTCTGGTCCGCCGTCGGGGCCCACACCGGGGACGGCGCGTGCCGCCGCGCGTCGCGTCGCCAGCTCCTGGGCTGCCCACGCCGCGCCGGCGATGAGCACGATGACGAAGAAGCTCAGCACGCGCTGGAAGCGCAGCAACCACTCGACCGGCGCGACGGAGGTCGGCCACACCAGCGCCGTCACGCTGGCCACCACGACGATGTAGCTCGGACGGAAACGTCCCACGCCCGACGCTGCCAGCAGCGCGAAGCCAGCCGGGAGGTACCACGGCCACACCACCGGGCCGAGCAGCACCATGGCGAGCATGCCCAGGCCCACCGCGCGCGCCACGCCCCACTCGTCCGCCTTGGCGACGCACCACCCCATCGCCACGAGGCCACCGAGCAGCCCGAGCATGCGGACCGGCCCCACGAGGAGCTCGGCGTTGTCGGGCGAGATGCCGACCGCATGTGCGAGATCGGTGGCGAAGTAGCCGAGGATCGTCATCAGCGAGAAGGTGTCCATGACCTTGCCCGTGCTGCGCAGGGCGAGGATCCAACCGATCCCGATGCCGGCCATGACGCACAGGACCGCCAGCATCGCCAGGGACGACAGCCCCACCTTGGCCATGCTGGCGAGCCGTTTGCGCACGGGGGCACCCTTGCCGGCCCAGACCCACGCCACCACGACGAGGGCCAACGCCGCGGGCAGCTTCACTGCCGCCGCCGCGGTGAGCAGGACGATCGTCAGCACCTTGCGGTTGCGGCGCTCGGCCGCCAGGCCGAGGAGCAGGAACCCCATCATCAACGCATCGTTGTGCCCGCCGCCCATCAGGTGGATCACCACCAACGGGTTGACCACACCCAGGGCCAACGCCGTCGCCGGCTGGACCCGCAAGGAGCGGGCGAGCAGCACGGTGCCGACGCCCGACATGATGACGCCGATCGTCGCCAACCCGCGGAACAGCCAGACCGCCGTCGCCGGATCGTGGCCCGACAACCGGACCACGCCTTCGGACGTGAGGATCGACACGGGTCCGTACGGCGCCGGCGCCGTGCGCCACACCGGGTCCACCGGGTAGAGGAACTCACCGCGCCCCAGCATCACGGGACCGTTGGCCGTCGGATCGATGCCGCGGGTGATCATCTCGCCCTGGGCGGAGTAGCTGTAGACGTCGTTGCTGAGCAGCGGAGGACCGAGCAGCACGGGGACGGTCCACACCAGACCCACCAGCACCACGACCTGCAGGCCACGCTTGACGCCCATGCGGTCGGTGAGGCCGACCATGCCGACCCAGCCGATGCCGGTGAGCACGACCCCCACGGCGAAGACGAACCCCGCCGCGAACGGCGACGGCGGATGCGGGACGCCCGGCAAGGTCAACCGCCACGATGCCGGGGCGTTCGCCCAGACGGGGGCGGTGGCCACGATGGTGAGCAGACCGGCGAACCCGGCGAGCGCCGTCAGGGCGATGCGGACCAGCAGGCGGTTGCGGCTCGTCGGCAGCGGCGGCGGATGATGCGGCGACACGGGGTCGTCGGCGTCGACCGCGCCGTGGCGCAGATCGTGCGCGAGCTGGCGGATCGCAGCAGCGGCACCACGTCGCCGGACCGGCGCCGTGCCCGCCAGGTCGTCGAGGCCGGGGGTGCTGATCCCGTAACGCTACTGCAACACGCAGTCGCGGGGGAAGCGTCTCCGGTCACACAGCCGGAATTGGGCTCGGCACTCCGGCATGCCGCGCTGGTCAGCCCAATTTCGGGAGCGGGAGACGCGCCGCGGCCGCCGGAGCTCGGCTGACCACCTCTGCAACGGCGGGAACCGATCCCATCCGCCACCCGAGAACCTCACTCCGACGGCCAGACGGGAGCGTACCCGCGTCGGCGCGGCTCAGCTCGCGGTCGTCGCCTCGTACGAGTTCGGCGCCACCTGCAGCGACGAGGCGTCGACGAACTCGAAGTCGGCACCGGTCAGCCGGCCGAGCGTTCGCAGCTGGTCGTTGTCCCACCGCGCGTCGGGGACGCCGCTCAGGTAGAAGGCCGATCCGTTGTCGGCCACCACGGCGCCATAGGTCTTGAGCGCCCGGACGATCGGCTGGGCCTGCGGCGGGAAGGTCGACTCGTCGACCGACGGCTTGAGCCGCAGCCACGCACCCATCGGCGCGACAGCGGCGGACGTCGTGCTCCCGGCCTGGTGGCTCGCCGGCCACACGTAGGACCGTCGGGTCTGCGGCAGCGTCACCCGG
>CAZYKR010000075.1:0-3877 GCA_964648005.1 uncultured Iamiaceae bacterium | reverse complement strand
ATGGCATGCAGCACCTTGCCCGCCTCGACCTCCTCGTAGCGGACCAGGCCCGGCAGGATCGGCAGGCCTGCGGCGTCGGCGGACGTCCACCCCGCCGGTCGCATGGCGTTCGAGCGCATGTCCCACACGGCACCCGACCCGGCGCTCCACGTGCCGCCGCCCGCCGGATACGCGGCGTACAGCTCGGCCAGGCGGCAGGCATCGCGGTCGACCAGCAGGATGTGGCGGTCGCCGCTCGAGGCGTTGCCGCCCTCGATCGACGGGTTGGCCGGCACCCGGTACGGCCCGGCGTCGCTCTCGTCGTCGTAGGTGAACGTCACCGCCGCCGCCGGCACCGAGCTGTCGACCACGTCGTAGGGGATGCCGATCGGCCCGCCGTCCCACAGGCCTGAGCCGAAGTCGGCATGCACCGTGCGGGTCGACCCGGCGCTGGCGATCCACGACGCCGAGGAGGGGTGCGCGCTCAGCCCGGTGACGCGGGCGCGCCAGAAGCTGTTGGCCGGTGTGATGGTGCACCCGGTCACGCCGGGGATGGGCACGAACTCGCACGACGTGACGAGCAACGCCGCCACGCCCACGATGGCGCACGCCATCAGCCGTCGGGTGCGGTGAGGGTTCCGCATGACCCACCTCTCGATGGTCGGGCCGCCTAGATGAGAGACAGTACCAAGCCGACCTGACCGAGGTGGTAGGTCACGATGATCGCCATCGGCATCCACGGTCTGCTGTCGAGGAACCGGTTGAAGGCGATCAGTGCGTCGGAGGCGTAGAAGAGCAGCGCACCGATGATCGCCGGGGCGCTGACCCGGCCGAACGCCGCCACGACCATCGCCGAGATGACCCCGACGTACGCCATCACCGGGACGACCAGCTCGGGATGACCGGCCTGCACCCCACGCACGATGTGGCGCCCGAGCGTCGCCAGCGACACCACCACGAGCACGAACCCGACCAGCAGCCCACCCGAGCTGACACCCGCCACCAGCATCCCGATCACGTAGCAGAGGTGCCCGACGAGGAACGAGCCGAGACCGCCGACGAAGAGCTTCTCCTGGTTCGGCAGCATCAAGAACACGTCGCCGAGGAGACCGAAGGCCAGCGCGGCCACGAACCAGGCCCGCGCCGTCGGATCGACCGGGTCCAGCGCCACGGTGGCAGCGATGAGCACCACCATCGTCGCCGGCTTGGCCACGTACTCGAGCGGCTTGTTGCGCAGGCCGACCGCGATCCAGTCGGCCACGGCGACGACGAGCGTCAGCGCCAGCAGGACGGCGGCAGCGCCGGTCACGAACCGGCTCCGCTGATCAGCTGCAGCAGCAACGGCGCCACGATCGTGCGGGCGTCGGGCACCACCGGCGTGGCGTCGAGCCAGGCGTCGAGCTCGGCCAGGGGCACGCGGCCCAACTCGACCACCTCGCCGTCGGCCGGGTCCAGCGGACCGTCCCAGCGCGCCAGGTAGACGTCGCCGACTTCACGCACGGCCTCGTCGTCGTGCATCCCACGCCCGAGGTGCTCGAGTGCGACCCCGTGGACTCCGGCCTCCTCGGCGAGCTCCCGTTCGGCCGCCACGGCCGTCGCCTCCCCGGCGGCGACCACGCCACCGAAGGCGCAGTCCCAGCGGCCGGGCCACATGTCCTTCCACTCGGCGCGTCGGTGGGTCACCACCACGCCGTCGCCGCGCAACAGGACCACGAACACCGACCGGTGCCACAGGTTCTCGGACCGGACCCGAGCGCGCTCGACCGTGTCGAGGGTCGCGCCGGTCACCGGGTCGATCACCTCGACCCGCTCGCTCACGCCAGCTCCCGTGCCCGCGCCAGACCCTCGTCGAAGCTCACTCCCTCCGCGACGAGCGAGCGCAGCTGCATGACGTGGCGGGGACGGTTCATGCCGAGCACGGCGACGACGCGGTCGTCACGGCCGTACAGGGCGACGAAGCGATGCTCGGCCGTGTCGCCGATGACCACCTCGACCCGATCGTCGGGGCCCGACAAGCCGGCGAGCTGGATCTTGCGGTCGTACTGGTCGGACCAGAACCACGGGACCGGGTCGTACGCCTCGAGCGGGCGGTCGACGAGGCCACCTTCGGCCAGCAGCGTGCGCGCCGCCGCCTCCCCCGACTGCACGGCGTGCTCCCAGTGCTCGAGCCGTAGCGAGCGACCGAACCGTCGGCTGGGCCAGCGCACGATGTCACCCACGGCGACGATGCCGGGCGCGGCCCGCAAGTGCTCATCGCACACGACGCCGTCGTCGATCGTCAAGCCGGAGCCGGCCAGCCAGTCGATGCGCGGCGCCACCCCGATGCCGACGACCACCACCGACGCCTCGACGACGCTCCCGTCGGCGAGGGCGACGGCGCGCACCCGCCCGCCGTCGTCCGCCACCAGGTGATCGACCCCTACGCCGAGCCGCAGGTCGACGTCGTGGGCGCGGTGCAGGTCGGCGCAGACCGACCCCATGTCGGCGCCGAGCACCCGTTCGAGCGGCACGGGCGCCGCTTCGAGCATGGTGACGGGCAGGCCCCGCCCCCGGCAGGTCGCCGCCACCTCGGCACCGATGAAGCCGGCACCGACGACGACCACCCGATCGGGAGCGTCGTCGAGGTCGGCGCGCAGCGCCAGGCAGTCGTCGAGCGTCCGCAGCACGTGCACCCCGCCGAGCGCCGCGGCACCCGGCAGCATGCGCGGCGTCGCGCCGGTCGCCAGCACGAGCGTCTCGAACGGCAGGCGCCGTCCGTCGCCCAACTGCACCGACCGGTCCTGCAGGTCGAGCCGGACGGCGTGGTGCCCCCGCTCCCAGGTGAGGTCGAGGTCGGCCTTGGCGGCGCCGAGCACGACGCGCTCGGGTCCCCAGGCGCCGGCCAGCACCTCCTTCGACAGCGGTGGGCGGTCGTAGGGATCGCCGAGCTCGGGCTCGACGACGGTGATGGTGCCGTCGAAGCCCTCGCCGCGCAGCGTCTGCGCCGCCGTCAGCCCCGCCAGCGAGCCGCCCACGATCGTGACAGCGCCGAACGGCATGGCGCGTCAGTCCTCGATCGAGATGGCCTGCTTGGGGCAGCGACGCACCGCTTCTTCGACCTTGGGCCGAAGGTCCTCGCTCGGCGTCTCATCGAGGACGTAGAGGAAGTCGTCGTCGCGCACCTCGAAGACCTCGGGCGCGATGCCCATGCACACGGCGTTGCTCTCGCACAGATCGAAATCGACCACGACGCGCATCGTGGGTCCTCCTTCGCTGGGTGGTGGTCCGCATCTTGTCAGAAGATCGAGTAGCCGCCATCCACCACGAGGGTGTCGCCGGTGTGGAAGGCCAGTGTCGGGTCGGCGAGGAACACCGCCGCCGGGCCGAGGTCAGAGGGCACGCCCCACCGTCGCACCGGCGTGCGTCCGATCGTGGCGTCCACGAACTTCGGGCTCGCCTGGTCCGGGTCGAGCATGCCCGACGCCGTCCACCCCGGCAGGATGGCGTTGGCGCGGATGCCGTGCCGGGCCAACTCCACCGCCAGGCCGCGGATCATGGCGATGACGCCGGCCTTCGCCGCGGCGTAGTGCTGCATGCGCGGCGCGCCGTGGATCGCCGACACCGAGCTCGTCGCCACCAGCGCCCCGCCGGCACCGCGCTCGACCATGTGGCGGGCCCCGGCGCGCAGGCTCAGGAACGCACCGTCGAGGTTGATCGCCTGGACCCGTCGCCACTCGGCGAGGCTCATGTCGACGAACGGCGCGTACCCACCGACCCCGGCGTTGGCGATCAGCGCGTCGACCTGGCCGAGCTCGTCGAGCGTGCGCGCCATGGCGGCGTCGACCTGCGCTTCGTCGCTCACGTCGCAGGCGCAGGCGATGATCCGTCGCTCGCCCGGGAGGTACGAGTCGCCTCCGGC
>CAZYKR010000074.1:7501-16311 GCA_964648005.1 uncultured Iamiaceae bacterium | reverse complement strand
AGCTCGAGCGCGTGCGCCGGATCGAAGCGTCCTTCGGGGATGACGAGACGCACCCCGCCGAGCGTCCCGACGACGAGGCTCGAGTGGCACCCGGCGACGTGGAACAACGGCGAGGTGAGCAACGCCACCGTCTGCGGCGCCGGGCCGCCCGGAGACGCCGGGGTCTCCTCGCCGTCGGGCCGTGGTCGGTCGGCCTCCACCAACGCCGTCAGTGCCGTGTTGAAGATGGTGTTCTGCAGGTTCGCCACCATGTTGCGGTGCGAGGAGATGGCGCCCTTGGGGCGACCGGTCGTGCCGGAGGTGTAGAAGATGACGGCGTAGTCGTCCTCGGTGATCGGCGTGGTGGGGAACGTGGCCGTCGGCGTGGCGATCAGCTCTGCGAACGGGCGGACCCGTGCATCGCCGGCGGCGGCCGTCTCCGACGGGTCGACGTCGATCAGGTAGCCGGCGCGCACCTCGGGGCAGTCGTCGAGGTGCGCGGCGATGCGCTCGAAGCGCTTGGCGTCGGCCACGAGCACCGTGGCGCCGGAGTCCTGCAGGCCGTAGACGATCTCGTCGGTCTTCCACCATCCGTTGAGGCCCACGAGCACGCCACCGGCGTTGACCGTGCCCCAGAAGCTGATGCACCACTCCGGGTTGTTCGCCGACAGCACCGCCACCCGGTCGCCGTGGGCGAAGCCCACCTGGTCGACGAGCGCGCCGGACATGGCGTTGGCCAAGGCGAAGAACTCACCGAAGCCGATGCGGCGGTCGCCGTGGACGAGGAACGGCCGCTCCGGATCTTCGCCGCGCCCGGCGGAGAGCTCGGCGACGGTGCGCAGGTTGGGGAGGCGGTCCCGGTACACCGGCACCTCGACCCCGTCGACGGCCTCACGCACGACTTCGAACGGGCCGCCCGGCCCGATCAGGCCGGCGCGCAGCTCGGTGGTTGCGGTCATGGTTCCCCCCGGATGGTGGTGCTCGGCGCAGCGACCCCCCGGTCGCGAGCCGATCAGTCGGTCGTGCTCACAGGCGCTCGACGACGTGGTCGATGCACTGGGTCAGCGCCTCGACGTCGGTCGGGTCGATGCTCGGGAACATGGCGATGCGCAGCTGGTTGCGGCCCAGCTTGCGGTACGGCTCGGTGTCGACGATGCCGTTGGCACGCAGCACGGCGGCCACGGCCGAGGCGTCGACGTCGTCGGTGAAGTCGATGGTGCCGATGACATGGCTGCGGTCGGCGGGATCGGCCACGAACGGCGAGGTGAACGGTCGATCCTCGGCCCAGCCGTACAGGGTGGCGGCGCTGCGGTCGGCTCGGGTCGCCGCCCACTCCAGACCGCCGTGCTCGTTGAACCACTCGATCTGCGACACGGCGAGGTGGATGGTGGCGAGGGCCGGGGTGTTGTACGTCTGGTCCTTGCGGCTGTTGTCGAGTGCCACCGACAGGTTGAGCGACTCCGGGATCCAGCGTCCCGACTGGGCGATGCGTTCGATGCGATCGACCGCCGCCGGCGACAACGCCGCGACCCACAGCCCGCCGTCGGCGCCGAAGCACTTCTGCAGGGCGAAGTAGTAGCAATCGACCTCGGTCGGGTCGAAGCGCAGCCCGCCTGCCCCCGAGGTGGCATCGACGGCGACGACGGCGTCGGCAGCGGCGCCCTCGGGTCGTGCCAGCGACATCATCACGCCGGTCGAGGTCTCGTTGTGGGTGAGGGCATAGACATCGACGCGGTCGTCGGCGACGGCTGTGGGGTGGGTGCCGACCTCCGAGGTGATGATCAGCGGCTCGCCGAGGTGCGGCGCCGCGGCGGCGCAGGTGGCGAACTTCGACGAGAACTCCCCGAAGCTGAGGTGCTGGCTGCGCTTGTCGATCAGGCCGAACACCAAGGCGTCCCACAGCACGGTCGTGCCGCCGTTGCCGAGCATGATCTCGTACCCGTCCGGGAGGGCGAACAACTCGGCGAGGCCGTTGCGCAGCCGTGCCACCATGAACTTCACCGTCGCCTGGCGGTGCGACGTACCGAGGAAGTGGTCGGCGTCTGCGGCGAGGGCGGCGACGGCCTCGGGCCGCACCTTGGACGGCCCGGAGCCGAACCGGCCGTCGGCGGGGAGCAGGTCGGCGGGGATGGTGATGGCGGGCGTCTCGGTCACGCCCGAAAGTGTGTCGGCTGCGGTGCGGGTGGGCGAATCGGAATCGGGGTGGGCACGGCGCGGCATCGTCGAAACCTGTCGCCACGCCGTCGGCGCGGCTACCGTCGTCGCGTTGCGTCGCTGCGGGAGTGGCGCACGATCGAAACGGAGACCCCCGTGCGCAAGTTGCTCCTCCTCCCCCTGATCGCCGGCGCCACCCTGGTGGCGTCCAGCCTGCCGGCGTCGGCCCAGTACGTGCCGGCGACCGTCACCGCCACGCCGGGTTGCAGCAACCTGCGTGACCAGACGACGTGGATCACGATCACGGTGACCTCGCCCACCGTGGGCGGCACCGTCGTCGACGTGGCCACGGTCGAGGCCGTCCCGACGCCCGACGTGCCCACCACGGTCACGCTCGTCGGCACCAACCCGATCCCCGCCGGCGGCAGCGCCGAATGGATCGCCGAGATGCCGGGCACGTTCACCGGAACCGTCGCCGTCTCCGTCTTCTACACCGAGGGTGGCATGCAGGAGACGTACAACCAGACCGTGCAGGTGACCACGCCGTGCATCGCCCCGACGACGACCACGACGGCGCCGTCGACCACCTCCACGGCGGCCCAGCCGACCAACGTCACCCCCGCCTTCACCGGCTGATCGCCGGGTGACCCACCCGCCGGCGCCCGGCGCCTGGCCGTCGCCGATCACCCCGGCGGTGGTCACGGCGGCAGCGGTGTCGCTCGGCGGCCCCGTCTGCGACGGCGACCACCTGTGGTGGTCCGAGCTCCGCCCGGCCGAGGCCGGTCGGGTGCAGTTGGTCCGTCGCCGCCTCGACCACGCCGAGACTCCCACCGACGTCCTGCCGGACGGGTTCTCGGCGCGCACCCGGGTCCACGAGTACGGCGGCGGGGCCTGGTGGGTGGCCGGCGGCCTCGCCGTCTTCTCCAACTGGACCGATCAGCGGCTGTGGGCGTGGCGGCCGGGGATCGATGCCGAACCGTGGCCGTTGACCGCGGAGGCGCTCGACAGGGAGGAACGCTTCGCCGACCTACGGCTGGTGGACGCGCCCGACGGCACGACCTGGGTCCTGGCGGTGCGCGAGCACCATGGCACGGTCGTCGGCGGGGACCATGCTGAGCCGACCAACGACCTGGTGGCCGTCCGGGTCGTGGCCGATGGGGCCGAGCCAGCTCGCCCGGTGGTGCTCGTCGCCGGGGCCGACTTCGTGTCGCACCCGCGCCCATCACCGGATGCCACCGCCATGGCATGGCTGCAATGGGACCACCCGCGCATGCCGTGGGACGGCACCGAGCTGTGGGCGGCGGCGCTGGACTTCGGCCCAGACGGACCGGTGCTCGCGCAGCCACGTCGGGTCGCAGGTGGCCCCGACGAATCGATCGCCCAGCCGGAGTGGGCGCCGACCGGGCACCTGCACCTGGTCTCGGACCGATCGCACCACGATGGGGACGACGACCACGCCGACGACGGCTGGTGGTCGCTGTACCGCTGCGCCGAGCCGGGACTGCCGACGGCGGGTCCGGACGGCGCCGCGGCGCTCGAACCGGTGCTGGTGGTCGATCGCACCGAGCTGGCCCAGCCGCAGTGGGTGTTCGGGCAGTCCTGGTACGCCTGGGCGCCGGACGAGACCCTCGTCGCCTGCGGGCGCTGCGACGGGCGCGATCGGCTTCTGGTCGGCGCGCCGGCGCCGGTGACCGTGCTCGACCGCTACACCGCCGTCGACGGCCTCACCGCCACGACCTGGGGCGTCGCCGCCGTCGCCGCCGGCTTCGACGCCGAGCCGTCGGTCATCGAGCTCGTCGACGTCGCCGGCGCGCTGGTGGCCGGGCAGGATCCGACCGTCGTGGTGCACCGGACGCCTCGAGCGCTCGGCATCGACCCCTCGTGGTGGTCGACGCCCCAGCACGTCGAGGTGTCCGGCCCCGGCGGCGTCGTGCGCGCCCTGGTGTATCCGCCGACGAACCCCGAGGTCGTCGTCGAGGCGCAGGCGTCGCTGCCGCCGCTGCTGGTGCTCATCCACGGAGGCCCGACCTCCGCGGCACGCCCGATGCTGGCGCTCGCCACGCAGTACTGGACCTCACGAGGCTTCTGCGTCGCCGACGTCAACTACCGAGGCTCCACCGGCTACGGGCGTCGCTATCGCCGTGCCCTCGACGGCGCCTGGGGCGTCGCCGACGTCGAGGACGTGTGTGCCGTGGCCGCGGATCTGGCGACGCGCCGGATCGTCGACGCTGGCCGCATGGCGATCCGCGGCGGCAGCGCCGGCGGCTTCACCGTGCTCGGAGCCCTGCTGTCACCCGACGGCGCCTTCGGGGTCGCAGCGTGCCTCTACGCCGTCACCGACCTCGCCGGCCTCGTGGCGGACACGCACAAGTTCGAGGCGCACTACACCGACACCCTGGTGGGGCCGTGGCCGGAAGCTGCCGACGTGTATCGGCAGCGTTCCCCGGTGCACCACCTCGACCATCTGGGCACACCGGTCATCGTCTTCCAGGGGCTCGACGACGCCGTCGTGCCGCCGTCGCAGGCCGAGGCGCTCGTCGCCGCCCTCGACGAGGCGCAGGTGCCGCACGCCTACGTGGCCTTCGCTGGCGAGCAGCACGGGTTCCGCCAGGCGGCGACGATCGAGCGCGTGCTGCGGGACGAGTTGTACTTTTACCGCCGGGTGCTGGGCATCGCCGAAGCCAGCGCTACGGACGGCGACCCCGAGGCGGCGCCGGCACCCGACCTGGTGATCCACCACCTCGACGCCACGTCGGGGACCTGAGACGGGAAGTGCGGCGGTGGACGACGATCTGATGCTCGTGGCCCGGTACCCCACCGAGGCGGAGGCCGTCGACGCGGCGCGTTCGCTCGTGGAGCGCGGCGTCGGTGCCACCGTCGAGCGGATCCCCGAGCAGTCGCCCGGCTCGGACGCCGCCGAGCTGGACGAGCAGACGCCGCCGCCCGCTGACCCCGCATCGGCAGGTGACGATGCGTCGCCGGAGGTCCCGTGGCCGCTGCAGGACCTCGACGAGGTGCCGGGCAACGGCGAGTGGGCGGTGTGCGCCGTGTACGTCGATGCCCGCCGTGCCGCCGTGCTCCTGGGGTTCGACGAGCCGGACCAGATCGACGACCCGGAGGCCGAGCTGGAGAAGGCACCGATCCCGTGGAAGCCCATCCTCATCGTGTGGGCGATCGCCATGGTGGTGCTCCCGCTGGCGGCGTTCGCCGCGTCCTACTACCTGTCGGGCGGGACCTGAGCCCGTCGCAACCGGCCGGCGCACCGACGGTTGGCGACAGTCGGGCCGCACCCGTCAGGATGGTCGGCCTATGGCGCGCATCCTGGTCACCGAGCAGATCGCCGACGCAGGCCTGGACCGGCTCCGGGCTGCCGGTCACGACGTCGACGTGCAGCTGGCACCGACGCCGGACGAGCTGCTGGAGCTCGTCCCGGGCGCCCACGCGCTGATCATCCGATCGGCCACCACCGTGACCGCCGAGGTGCTCGGCGCCGCCGACGATCTAGTGGTCGTCGGTCGGGCGGGCATCGGGCTCGACAACGTCGACGTCGAAGCGGCCACGGCGCGCGGCGTCATGGTGGTGAACGCGCCGCAGTCGAACATCCTGTCGGCCGCGGAGCACACGCTGGCGATGCTGCTGGCGCAGGCGCGCAACATCCCGCAGGCCCACAGCGCGCTCAAGGCCGGGCGCTGGGAGCGCAGCCGCTGGACCGGCGTCGAGCTGTCGGACAAGACCCTCGGCGTGATCGGCCTCGGCCGCATCGGCAAGTTGGTCGCGCAACGGGCCCTGGCCTTCGGCATGCGTCTCGTCGCGTACGACCCGTTCGTCGGGGCCGACCGTGCCCGCCAGATGAGCGTGGAGCTGATGGACCTCGACCAGCTGCTCGCCGAGTCGGACTTCGTGACGATCCACGTCGCCAAGACCCCGGAGACCGTCGGCCTGATCGACGCCGAGCGCCTGCGTGCCGCCAAGCCGGGGATCCGCATCGTCAACGTGGCGCGCGGCGGGATCGTCGACGAGGCGGACCTCGCTGCCGCCATCGCCGAGGGTCATGTCGGTGGCGCCGCCCTCGACGTGTTCGACACGGAGCCGTGCACCGACTCCCCGCTGTTCGCCCTCGACGAAGTCGTGGTCACGCCGCACCTGGGAGCGTCGACCGTCGAGGCACAGGACAAGGCCGGCGACACCATCGCCGAGATGGTAGGCCTGGCCCTCGCCGGCGAGTTCGTGCCCTACGCCGTCAACGTCGGGGCCGCCGAGGCCTCGGAGACGGTGCGGCCCTTCCTGCCGTTGGCGGAGCGGATCGGCGAGGTGTTCGCCTGCTACGCCGACGCCACCGAGACCGGCGAGATCAGCGTCGAGTACACGGGCGAGATCGCCGACTACGACACGCGCATCTTGACGCTGTCGCTGCTCAAGGGCTTCTTCGACCGGGTGTCGGACGATCCGGTGTCGTTCGTCAACGCCCCGCAGCTGGCCAAGGAGCGCGGGATCGAGGTGCGCGAGTCGTCGACGAGCACGTCGCACGACTTCGTCAACCTGATCACCGTGCGTGCCGGCAGCCGGGCCATCGCCGGGACGCTCACCGGGCTGCGCGGCGACCCGCGCATCGTCATGGTCGACGATCACAAGGTCGACGTCCCACCGGCGCGCCACATGCTGATCGTGCGCAACGAGGACGTGCCCGGGGTCATCGGCGTGGTCGGGACGGTGCTCGGCGAGTCCGGCGTGAACATCGCCGACATGGACGTCGGCCAGACGGCGGACGGCACCGCAGCGCTGATGGTGCTTGCCACCAGCGTGCCCGCGGACGACGACGTGCTCGACCGCCTGCGCGCCGCCGACTCGATCCGCTCGGTTCACGCCATCTCGCTGTCGGCCTGAGGTTGACGTTCGGGCGATCCGTCGCCATAGTGGGAAGCCGTATGTGCAACCTGCTGTCGACCTCGGAGCTCCTGCTTACGTAGGGCGAGCGCCCCCATACCGGTGCTCGCCGATCCTCCTGTGCCCGCTGGGCCAGGAGGTTCTTTGGTTTTCGGGGCCGGGACGGGGAGCGACCAGACCGGCGCAACGCACATCGAGAGAAAGGAACGGCCGATGGCCACCCAAGCTGCGAACGATCGAGTGGTGATCTTCGACACCACCCTGCGAGACGGGGAGCAGTCCCCGGGCATCTCGCTCGACCAGGGCGAGAAGGTCGAGATCGCCGAGCAGCTCGCGCGCCTCGGGGTCGACGTCATCGAGGCCGGCTTCCCGGTCGCCAGCCAGGGCGACTTCGAGGCAGTGCAGGCCATCGCCGCCGCGGTCGACGGACCGGCCATCTGCGGCCTGTCCCGCACGGCGCTGGCCGACATCGACCGGTGCTGGGAGGCGATCCAGGCGGCGCCACGGACGCGGATCCACACCTTCATCGCCACCAGTGAGATCCACATGCGCGAGAAGCTGCGCATGACGCCAGAGCAGGTGCGCACCGAGGCGGCGGCCGCTGTGGCCCACGCCCGGCAGTACACCGACGACGTCGAGTTCTCGCCCGAGGATGCCTCCCGGTCGGACTTCGACTTCATGTGCGAGGTGCTCCAGGCCGCCGTCGACGCCGGCGCCACGACGCTGAACATCCCGGACACCGTCGGCTTCGCCATCCCCGCCGAGTTCGGCGAGCGCATCCGCCGCATCCGCGAGCGGGTCACGGGGGACTACGTCATCTCGGCGCACTGCCACAACGACCTGGGGCTCGCCGTCGCCAACTCGCTCGCTGCCGTCGAGGCCGGCGCCCGGCAGGTCGAGTGCACCGTCAACGGCATCGGCGAGCGCGCCGGCAACGCCGCCATGGAGGAAATCGTCATGGCGCTGCAGGTCCGCGGCGACTTCTACGGCGGGCCGTGGACGGCGATCAACACCGGTGAGCTGGCTCGCGCCAGCCGCATGGTGAGCCGCCTCACCGGCTACCCGGTCCAGTACAACAAGGCCGTCGTCGGCCGCAACGCCTTCGCCCACGAGGCGGGCATCCACCAGCACGGGGTGCTGGCCAAGCGCGAGACCTACGAGATCATGGATCCCGCCGCCGTCGGCCAGGGCGAGTCCCAGATCGTGCTGGGCAAGCACTCGGGTCGCCACGCCTTCGCCGACACGCTGCGCAAGATGGGCTACGAGCTGTACGGCGACGCGCTGAACCAGGCGTTCACCCGATTCAAGGAGCTGGCGGATCGCAAGGTCCAGCTGACCGAGGAGGACCTCGAGGCGCTGGTCGCCGAGGAGGTCGGCGACACGGTCCGCTACAAGTACACGCTGGTGTCGGTCTCATGCCATGGCGGCACCAACGAGACGCCGACCACCACGGTCGTGCTGGACCAGGACGGCACCAAGCTCGAGGTGACGGCCACCGGCGACGGCATGGTCGAGGCGGCGTGCACGGCGATCAAGCAGGCGACGGGCATCGACGGTCGGCTCACCGACTATGCCGTCACCTCGGTGACGGGCGGGGTCGATGCCCTGGCCGACGTCGTGCTGCGCTTCGAGGTCGACGGCCACTCGATGCCGGGCCGAGGCCTGTCGACCGACGTGGTCGAGGCGTCGGCACGGGCGTTCCTCAACGCCATCAACCGCATCGTGCGGGTGGCCGACCACGGTGGACCGGTCGACCGGTCGAACCGTCCCGGCCACATCGACACGATCTGATG
>CAZYKR010000074.1:0-7491 GCA_964648005.1 uncultured Iamiaceae bacterium | reverse complement strand
ACCCTCGGGGATTGCGACCCGGAACCGGGTACCGCCGGGGGGGGGCCCCCGCCCGGGGGGGCGCGGCGGCCCCCCCCCCCCCCCCCCCCCACCACCAGAACGAGGTGGCCGGGGTTCAGGCTGCGGGGTCGAACGGGGCCCAGGCGATCGGGCGCAGCGTGTCGAGGTCGCTGGCACGGATACCGCTGGGCGAGACCGTGAGCACCAGGTCGCCGACCACGACCGACCGCTGGATCGGCGACGGGTACAGCGCGGGGTAGGGCACCGGCTCGATGCTGGGCGTCACGCAGTCGGCGTCGGGCGGGCACTCGGACCACACCGTCGTCGTGGGTGCCGCCGTCGGGATCGGCTCCTCGAAGACGCACTCGGCGTCGAGTGGGCAGACCACGCCGGGCGTGCCCTCGGCGGGCTGGGCCACCTTGGCCAGCTCGGTGATGGCGTCGGGGGTGATGGTGTAGCCGATGGCGCCCACGAAGCCGGGGTCGTACTCGCACGGGGCGATCGGGTCGCGCGGCACGCCGCCGACCGGTTCGATGCAGCCGCCGCCGTAGGACTGGGCCGGCACCATGGCGAGCGACGTCGGGTCCCACCACAAGAAGGCGTGGTAGTCGGACTCGACGAGGCTGTCGCCGTAGGGCAGCGTCACCTTCTGCAGCTCCTTCGGATCCGCCGGGTCGGACACGTCGTACAGCGCCACCTGCGTGCCGATCGTGCGTCCCCGTTCGGTGGCGTCCTGCCCGATGCCGAGCAGGCGCCCGTCGCCGACCGGGTGCAGGTAGGCCGAGTAGCCGAGGACCTTGAGCTCGCCGACGACCTCGGGCGACGTGGGATCGGAGAGGTCGATCGTGTAGAGCGGGTCCGTCTGGCGGAACGTGACGACGTAGCCGACGTCGTCGATGAACCGCACCGCACGGATCTCCTCGCCCTTGCCCAGGCCGCCGACCTGACCGATCTGGGCCAGGGCACCGTCCTGCTCGCGCAGCACGGTCACGTACGACTCGGACCGGTCGACCCCGCTGCGGGGATCGATGTCGTCGTAGGTCGACGCAACGCGCAGGTCGCCGTCGTGCTCCGACAAGGAGAAGTCGTGCAGCAGCTGGCCGAGCACCTCACCGGAGGCCTCGTAGACGGCGGGCCCGTCGGCGGGGATGGCGAAGCGGTGGATGGCGGTGCGGACCTCGTCCTCCTCGATCGGGTCGGCGACGGTGGTCGTGGTGCCACCGCCGTCATCCTCGTCGTCGCCCTCGTCGACGGTCGTCCCGGGCTGGTCGGGCTCGGTGGTCGACGGGCTCGTCGTCGGCTCGGTGTCCTCCTCGGGGACCGGGATGCCGTCCTCGTCCACCGGCTCGTTGGGCCAGCGGGTCGTCGACACGTACAGGTGCTCGGACGAGGCGTACACCTGATCGCCGGCGGCGAGCACGCCGACGGCGTTGGCCGAATCGATGTCGCCGTCGAGCGGCACGGTGAACACGGTGACGGTGCCGAAGCCGGAGAACTGCTTGGGGCGGCTGACCTTGGCGCAGTCGAGCAGGGGCTGCGCGTCGGTCCGCTTGGCATCGTCGGCGTCGACCACGTACGACGGCAGCCAGTCCTCGAGCTGGCTCTCCTCGATGAGCTTGCGGTTGGCCTCGAGCGCCGTCTGCTCGGCGCGCGGCGAGCCGGGCCGCGACGGGGTGACGAAGTCGAACACCGGCGGCGGGCTCTCGAGCACGACGCGCGCCGTCGTGCCGACCATCCGGGCGTTGAGCACCTGCCCGTCGACGACGGTCGTGGCGCCGGCCTGCATGGCGGTCGGGTCGCTGACGTCGACCTTGGTCAGCGTGGCGCCGCCGGTGTCGTAGGCGTAGGAGCTGCTGACGCCGTCCGAGGCGTACACGTCCCCGCCGTAGACGTCCCCGAGCACCAGCAGGTCGTCGCCGGCGAGCAGCAGGCTGGTGGCCGAGCCGCCGCCGAGCTCGAGGTCGAGCACGCCGACCTGGTTCGGGGTCTCACCGTCGACGGTGAAGGCGTACAGCGTGTTGCCCTGCAGTGAGAACAGGCGCCGGCCGTCGGTCTTGACGATGTCGGGCTCGTCGACCCCGGCCTCCTGCACGTTGGTGCCCGAGAACGTCTGTCCGTCCTCACCGCCCCCGGTCGTGGGCAGGCCCGCCGAGGCGTCGGACTCCGACGACATCGACCGCTCGGCGTCGTTGGCTCCCGGCGCCGAAGCCGTCACCGTGGTGGGGGGCGATGCGCCGGCGTCCTCGATCGCCGTGCCCACCGACTCGAAGCGCATGGGTCCCATGTCGCCGTCGGTGGGTAGGCCATAGGCCGTGACCCGACGCAACGCCTCCTCCTTCACGGCGCCGAGCAGCGCGTCGCACCCGTCGAAGGGTTCGAGCGCCGCTGCCAGGCGCAGGTCCGGATTGGCGGTCGGTGCTGCGTTCGGGTCGCTCGACTCGTTGCTGCAGGCACCGGCCACCATTGCCGTGCCGAGCGTGAGCGCGGCGACGGTTCGCCGCATCCGTGTGCGCATCGCACGTCCTCCCTGTGCGTCGTGGACCGGCGGCCGGGTCGACCGCGCCCCCTCCCAGAGGCGTCCGGCAGCAACAGACGACCGGCAGACCGCCGCGGTTCCCGATCAGGGTGAACTTTCTGCGGCGCCGTTCGAACGCACGGCCGTCGAGGTGCCAGACTGCCGAGCGGATGCGGGTCCGTGGGGTCGGACCCAGGGGGCCCATCGTGCGGGGGAGTGACGACGTGGACAGCGAGGTGGTGCACCACGACCTCGAGCACCTACCGGCCGCCGCCGTCCACCTCTGCGACGGTGTGGTGGTCGCGGCGAACGTGGCGGCCGTCGAACTGCTGCGCCCCGACGACCGGGGCCCAGCTGCCGGGGACGAGGAGAACGTCGTCGGGCGCCGGCTGGACTCGCTCCTCGTGCCGCTCGACGACGGCGTCGAGCTCACCCGGCCCGCCGTCCCTCCCGCCCGGGCGCGTGGGCCGAGGCACACCGTGATCGAGGTGCGGATCGGTATCGGACACGAACCGTCGGCGACGCACCTCGCCCTGCTGCTCGACGTGACCGCCGAGGCGCGCGCGTCGAGCATCGTGTCGCTGCTGGGCGATTCGACGATCGTGCTCACGCCGTCGGGCAGCCTGCGTTGGCGCACCGGGCAGATGGCCGAGGCGCGCGATCAGGCCGGTGCGGCACCCGGCGGGAACCCCCTGGAGCTGGTGCATCCCGAGGATCTGCCGTCGGTGCTCGACACCTTCGTCCGCGCGCTCGGTCGGCCGGGCACGCGCTTTCGCATCACGGCGCGGACCCAGCCGCTCGGCCGGGGCGATTCGTGGCAGTGGGACGAGATCATCGGTGTCGCCGGCCTCGACGCCGTCGGCGTCGACGGGCTCGTGGCGCAGATCAGCTCGGTTGCGCCTGCCGACCTGCCCGACGGGGTGAGCGCACGCGGCGACGAGTTCCAGTCGCTGACCGACGCCGCGCCGGTCGGGCTGATCTTCGGCGACTTCGTGGGCGACGCCATCTACATCAACCCGGCGGCGCGCCGGATGCTGCGCATCGACCCGGACGCCGGGATGGCGGGCCGGGACTGGACGGAGCGGTTCGACGACGCCAGCCGCGCCGCCATGCGCGCGGCGGTCGATGCCGCCGTGTACGAGGGCGAGGTCCAGACCCACACCGTGCAGGTCATGCACCACGACGGCACGCAGTCGTTCCTGCGGGTCAACGTGACGCCGCGCATGACCGACGGTCACCAGGCGGTCGGCATCATCTCCACGCTCGACGACGTGACCTCGGAGGTCGAGGCTCGTGCGGAGGTCGAGCGCCTGCGCGAGATGCTCGACGCCTCGCCCGACTACGTCGCCGTGTTCCGGCCCGGCGAAGGTCCGCTGTATGCGAACCGGGCCATGCGGCGGTTGGTGGGCGACACCGGTGCCCTGCGGTCGGAGGATCACGCCGCGCCGTTCGACCCGGACAGCGGGTTCGACCGGCTCAACGACCGCCAGGGCCGTCTGCTGCAGCTGATCCCGGAGGAGCAGCGCGAACGCTGGCTCGACGGGGCGCGCGAGGTGCTCGCCACCGAGGACAGCTGGCAGGGCGAGTTCGAGTTCCAGCACCCGGACGGGACGCGGTTCCCCGTCTCGACGCTGGTCGTCGTGCGCCGCACCGACGACGGCGCGTTGGACTGGGTGGCGATGCTCGCTCGCGACATCTCCGAGCTCAAGGCTGCCGAGGACCGCCTCCGTCAGGCCGCCACGCACGACCACCTGACCGGTCTGCCGAACCGGCCGCTGTTCAACGACCGTCTCGCCCGGGCCGTGGCGCGACATCGCCGGACGCGTCAGGGCCTGGCGGTGCTGTTCTGCGATCTCGACGGCTTCAAGGAGATCAACGACACCTTCGGCCACGCCGTGGGCGACGAGTTGCTCACGGTCGTGGCCGAGCGCCTGGCGGACATCGTGCGCGAGACCGACACCGCGGCGCGTGTCGGTGGCGACGAGTTCGTCGTGGTCGCCGAAGGTGTGACCGACACCGAGGTGCTCGCCACACTCGCCGAACGCATCATCGAGGCCGTCTCCCAGCGTGTGGTGATGCCCGACGGCACCCAGCTGCGGGTCGGCATCTCGGTCGGCATCGGGGTTGCCCTGCCGCGCAACGGCGACGTGGAGGCCGACGCCCTGTTGAGCCTGGCGGACTCGGCCATGTACCGGGCCAAGGCGCGCGGCGGGAACCGCTACCGGATCATGCCGCTCGCCATCGGTTGATCTCCTCGGCGGCGAGCGGGGCCGGAGCCCGCAACGCCGGTCCGGGGGTCAACCGGCGTCGAGCGCCGGCTTCCAGTCGGGGCGGGCCGCTTCGTGCCGGGCGATGTGGTCCTCGTGCTGCATCGTGATGGCGATGTCGTCGAGGCCTTCGAGGAATCGGTGCTGCGTCGAGGCATCGAGCGGGAACGGTGCCTCGATCCCGGCGGCGGGCGCCGACACGATGAGCCGCTCGACGTCGACGGTGATCTCCAGGTCGGGATCGGCCTCGACCGCCGCCAGCAGCTGGGCCCCGATCTCGGCCGACACCTGGACCGGCACCAGGCCGTTCTTGGTGCAGTTGTTGCGGAAGATGTCGGCGAACCGGGGCGAGATCACGGCGTCGAAGCCGTAGTCCATGATCGCCCACACGGCGTGCTCACGCGACGAGCCCGTGCCGAAGTTGGGGCCGGCGACGAGGATCGACGCGCCGGCGAAGCGCTCGTCGTTGAGGACGAAGTCCCGGTCGTCGCGCCACTCGGAGAACAGGCCGAGGCCGAAGCCCGTGCGCTCGACCTTCTTGAGCCAGTCGCTGGGGATGATCTGGTCGGTGTCGACGTCGGAGCGGTCGAGGGGGACCGCGGTGCCGCTGACCACGCGTACGGGTTGCATCTTGGGTGTCTCCTGGCTCAGTCGAGGTCGGACGGCCCGGCGAAAGTGCCGGCGATGGCGGTGGCGGCGGCCACCTCGGGCGAGACGAGGTGCGTTCGGCCGCCGCGGCCCTGGCGCCCCTCGAAGTTGCGGTTGCTGGTGGAGGCCGACCGCTCGCCGGGGGTGAGCTTGTCGGGGTTCATGGCCAGGCACATCGAACAGCCCGGGTCGCGCCAGTCGAAGCCGGCGGCGGTGAAGATCCGGTCGAGGCCTTCCGCCTCGGCCTGGGCCTTGACCTGCCACGAGCCGGGGACGACCAGCGTGCGCATGCCGTCGGCGACGCGGCGCCCCTCGACGACGGCGGCGGCGGCCCGCAGGTCCTCGATGCGCGAGTTCGTGCAGCTGCCGATGAACACGGTGTCGACCGGGACCTCACGCATCGGCGTGCCGGCGGTGAGTCCCATGTACTCGAGGGCCCGGGCGGCGGACTCGCGCTGGGAGGCCTCGGCGAAGCTGTCGGGGTCGGGCACGGCGCCGTGCAACGGCACGACCTGCGAGGGGTTGGTGCCCCATGACACGTGCGGCGAGAGGGTGGCGGCATCGATCTCGACGGTCTTGTCGAAGGCGGCGCCGTCGTCGGTCGGCAGCGTGCGCCAGTGCTCCAGCGCCCGCTCCCACGCCGCCCCGGGCGGGGCGTGGCGCCGACCCTCGAGGTAGGCGAAGGTCGTGTCGTCCGGTGCGACAAGCCCGGCTCGCGCGCCGGCTTCGATCGACATGTTGCACACGGTCATCCGGCCCTCCATCGAGAGGTTCCAGATGGCCGAGCCCCGGTACTCGATGACCGAACCGATGCCACCGCCGGTGCCGATGCGCCCGATGATGGCCAGCACGATGTCCTTGGCGGTCACCCCGGCGGGGGTCTCGCCGTCGACGACGACGGCCATGGTCCCCGGCCGGGTCTGCGGCAAGGTCTGGGTGGCGAGCACGTGCTCGACCTCGCTGGTGCCGATGCCGAACGCCAGTGCCCCGAACGCGCCGTGGGTCGACGTGTGGCTGTCGCCGCAGACGATGGTCATGCCCGGCTGCGTCAGGCCCTGCTCGGGGCCGATCACGTGCACGATGCCCTGGTTGGGATCGCCCATCGGGTACTCGGTGATGCCGAACTCGGCGGTGTTGCGGCGCAGCACCTCGACCTGCGTGCGCGAGATCTCGTCGGCGATCGGCTTGTCGGTGTCGGTCGTCGGGACGTTGTGGTCCTCGGTGGCGACGGTCAGCTCCGGGTGGCGCACGCCTCGGCCGCTCATCCGCAGCCCGTCGAACGCCTGGGGGCTCGTCACCTCGTGGATGAGGTGGAGGTCGATGAAGAGCAGGTCGGGCTCCCCGTCGCCCTGGTGGACGACGTGCTCGTCCCAGATCTTCTCGGACAGCGTGCGCGGGGCCACGGTTCCTCCTCGGGGTGCGGGCGGCGAGTTGCGGGATCTCAATATCTGAGATAAAAATCTCGACTTGTGGGAGCGAGTGTAAGCGGAGTCGGGGTCCTCGACAAGTCGGTCAGCGTGCTGCGCGCCGTCGCCGACGGTCCGGCCAACCTCAGCGAGCTGATGGAGCGCACCGGTCTCAGCCGCGCCACGGCGCACCGGCTGGCGGTGGCGCTCGAAGCCCACGGCCTGCTGCGGCGTCGTGGCGACGGCCGCTTCGCCCTCGGCCTCGGGCTGGTGGCGCTCGGGCGTGCCGCCGAGGCCGCCCTGCCCCTCGGTGAGCTCGCCCGCCCGGCGCTCGAGGCCCTGCGGGACCGCACTGGCGAGTCGGTCCAGCTCTACGTGCGTGAGGGCGACGCGCGGGTCTGCGTGGCAGCCCTCGAGTCGCCGCACGGGCTGCGCACGATCGTGCCCCTCGGTGCCGTGCTGCCGCTGGACGTCGGCTCAGCGGGACGGGTGCTGCGCTCCGACGGCGACGGCACGGGCTGGGTGCACAGCGTGGGCGAGCGCGAGGCCGGCGGGATCCTCGGGCCCGGCTGGGAGGAGGCGCTCTCCGCCTGCGACCGGCGCGAGGCCGGCGCGTTCCTGCGCGCGGTCCGCGACCACCTCGCCGACTGCCTGG
>CAZYKR010000073.1:0-16341 GCA_964648005.1 uncultured Iamiaceae bacterium | reverse complement strand
TGGGGCCACCGCGCCGACATCGCCGCTTGACACGCTACGCCCGTGGGATGTCTAGATCGGAGGTCAGTGTAGGCCGAACGACCCACGCGGCCAACGGGGTACCGTGGCCGGATGGCACCGGAGCCGCTGGAGGGCATCGATCAGCCCGACGACGGGGGAGCGCTCGCCGCGCATCGGGCCTTCTATGCGGCGTTCGAGGCGCGCGACCTCGACGCCATGTCCGATCTGTGGCGCCACGGAGCAGAGGTGACCTGTGTGCACCCGGGGTGGCCGGCGCTGCACGGCTGGGCATCGGTGGCGGCGAGCTGGGCGTCGCTGTTCGGCGGGGCCGAACGGCTCCAGTTCATCCTGACGGACGAGCGGCTGCACCGAGTCGGCGACGTGTGCTGGGCCACGGTCGACGAGAACATCATCCAGGGGGCGCACGGCGCCACCGTGAACGCGCTGAACGTCTTCGAGTGGTCGGACGGCCGGTGGTGGATGGTGGCGCATCACGGGTCACCGGTGGCTGCGCGCGGGGGCGAAGGGCAATAGCCTGCACGCGGTGCCCTCCGACGAGCAGACCCAGGTGCGTTCGCCGGCCGACGAAGCCCACGGCCCGCCGGTGCCCTTCAGCTCGTGGGCCGTCGAGCTGGTACGGCTCCTGGGCGGTCTGGTCGCGGCCTACACCCCCGGCAGCGGCGGCATCGACGCCCGCACCCGCGAGCAGATGATCGTGGCGATGTCGGACCTCAGCGGCCGGCCGGTGACCGCCTGGGTGCACGCGTCGTGGCTCGACTTCCTCGGCGACCGCGCCGCCGACGAGGTGCTCGCCCCGTTGTTCGACTACGCCGAGGCGTGCGCCGACGCGGGTCGACCGCTCGACACGACGACGCTCGACGCCGTCTACCCGCCGTTGCTGGTGGCCTCGGTGCGGGCCACGGTGGCCCGCACCGTCCTCGTGCACGAGGCCGAGGACGCCGGCCGCCGGCTGATCGACCCGCGGCCCCGGCCGGGCGGAGTGCGGCGCTGGTTGCGGGACGGTGCGGTCATGGCGGTGGCGGCGCCCTTCGCCGTCCCCGTGCTGGCGACGGCGACGGCGATGCGGGTCACCTCGCTGTTCGCTCCGGCGCTCCCGCCGATCGAGCTGCCCGACGACGAGGACGCCAACCTCGTCGTGCATCTGCTGGCGGAGGCGACGCCTGCCTACCTGGCGCACGCCCTCGTGCGCACGGGCATCGTGGCCTCGCCGTTCACGGTCGCCGTCGGTGTGCGGATGGAAGGCTCGACGGCGACGCTGCGGCTCGGCCGCGGTCGGGTCACCATCGACGAGGGCATCCACCCCGACGTGCTGGTCGTCCTCCAGGGCGGAACCGAACCGCTGCTGCGCCTCGTGGCCTCGTCCATCGCCGGCGAGCTCGGCCGGCCCCGCGGGCTGCGTCGTCGGCGCTGATCGCCGTGGATCGACCGGACCCCGCCTCGGCACCCCCGCCGCCGAACCTGCCGCCGCCTCCCGTCGGAGCGCCGCCGCCGACCGGCTCGCCTCCGCCTCCACCTCCACCCGGCTCGCCGCCGCCGCCACCCCGACCCCTCCCGCCGCCGCCGATCCGGCCGCTGGTGCCGCGCGGTCCCGACGGCACGCCGGTGCGCCCGCTGTCGTTGCAGGACCTGCCACCGGCCATCGCCGCCAAGCTGCAGTTCGATGCCGCGGCGCCGAAACGGCTGCGCAACGCCGATCTGCCGGCGCCGGTGGCCGAGGAGCTGCGCCAGCTCTGGGACGGGATCGTCGCCGACGTGTACGACCAGGTGGCCGGGGTGTCGCGCCGCAAGGCGCTGGGGCGCGACCAGGTGCAGCAGGTGCTCCAGCGCGTGGCGAGCCGGGTGGTGCACGCCGAGCGGGTGCTGATCGTCGCCGCCGTCCATGCCCCGGTACCGGCCTCGGCGGAGTGGAAGCACGTGGCCATGGCCGGTGCCGGTGGCGCTGGTGCGGCCTTCGCCGAGGAGGTGGCGGTGCTCGGCAGCGCCGGGACGGCGGTGACGGTCGCCATCGTCGCTGCCGTGGCGGGTGAGGTGCTCGAGACCTATGTGGCGGCCTCGGCGCGCACGGTGCAGTACGAGCGTGCCCACCGGTCGCCGGACGCTGCCATCGTGGTGACGGATCTGGCCGAGGCCGGCGGCTTCGGCAACTCGGCCAACCGGCGCGCCAACGTGCGGGTGGTGCGCGAGGCCGCCGACTGGCTCGGCCAGCAGCTGATCGAGCGCACGGCCCGGCGGTTCGCCCGCTCCCTGGTCCCGGTGGTCGGGGTGGCCATCGGTGGTGGGACTTCGGCGGCGGGCGTGCGCAAGGTCACCAAGCTCCCGTTGCGGCCGCCGGCCAAGGAGGAGCTGGTCCGGCTGGCGGAGGACCTGCTCACGGACCCCGCCGCCACCGAGGAGGTCTGGCCGTCGGGCCGAGTGCTCGACGCCGGAGACGGCCGGTAACCTGCGCGCTGTGAAGGCCTCATCTGTGGCGGCGTCGGCCGGCAAGGGCATCGCTGTCGGCATCGGCATCGCCGCCGGTGTCATCCTTGCCGTCGTGCTGCTCGTGCGCACCCTGCCGAACGTCTGGTCGACCACCGAGGTCGAACGCGACCACGCGGTGGTGCTCGCCGAGCTGCGCGATCTGAGCCGCTACGTGGCGGCGACCGGCCGCTTCACCACCGTGGTGGACATCGAGCAGGACGCCGACTACCTGCCCGACTTCGTGAAGGGGGAGCGGGTCATCTTCGTGGCCGAGGGCGATGTCGAGGGGTATGTCGACTTCTCCCAACTCGACGACGATGCCATCGAGGTGTCCGAGGACGGCTCGACGATCACCGTGCGCGTGCCGGAGCCCGAGCTGACCGAGGCGGACCTCGACGCCGAGAAGTCCTACGTCGCCGCGCGCGATCGGGGGCTGCTCGACCGTCTCGAGGATGCGGCGACCTCCGGCAACCCCACCGACGACCAACAGCTCGTCCAACGGGCGGAGGACAAGCTGACCACCGCTGCCGACGAGAGCGAGCTGCGCGACCTGGCGCAGCAGAACACCCGCACCTTCCTCGAAGGCATCTTCACCGCCGCGGGGTTCGACCAGGTCATCGTGGTGTTCGAGGGCCCGGTCACCTGATCGAGATCCGTTGAGCGCTCGCCGCTAGGTTGGCGGCCATGGCGGATGAGACGACGGCGGTGGTGCCGGGGAGCGACGCCCACCGCGAGGACGTGGCCCGCGCCCGGGCGGCGCTGCTGGATCCGGCGGTGGCCCACATCGTCGAGATGGTGCTCGAACACGATCCCGACGGCGCGGGGACCGGTCACTACCAGGCGACGTCGCCCGAGGGTCGGGTGCGATTCCATCGGGTGGCCGAGGGCACGGGTTGGACGTTCGTGGTCGATGCGGTCGACGGGCACGACCCGTTGGCACACCAGGACGTCGATCGGTTCACCCCGCTCGCCGAGGAGCAGGCGCACGCCTCGCCGGACCGGGCGGCGAACGCCTACCCGCGAGCGTTCGAGCAGCTGGCGCAGCTGTTCGACGCCCCGGCCGCTCCCGATCTCGTCGCCATCCACACCTCGGCCCACAACTGGGAGGACCAGGGTGGCCACCTCGGTGAGCACGGCTCGATCTCGGTGGTGCAGTCGCGGGCGCCGTTCGTGATCGCCGGGGCCGGCGTGCGCGCCCGGGGCATGGTCGACGCCGCGTGCCGGCTGGTCGACCTGGCGCCGACGGTGTTGGCGCTCCTCGGCGCCGAACCCTGTGGTGGCATCGGAGCGAACGGGGAGCGGCGTGACGACGCCCTGCTGCGCCGCCAGGACGGCGACGTCCTGGCGGAGGTGCTGGCCGCCGGGGAGGCGCCACCGGCGCACGTGGTGGGCGTCCTGCTCGACGGCGCCAACGCCAACGTGTTGTACGACCTGGCCGCCCGCGGCGAGGCACCGAACCTGGCGCGCCTGATGGCGGCGGGCACGACCTACCGGTTCGGTGCCACGTCGAGCCTGCCCACCGTGACGCTGGCGAACCACACCTCGATCCTCACCGGCGCACACCCCGGCCATCACGGCATCTTGCACAACGCCTGGTGGGACCGGGCCTCGGGTGAACAGGTGATCACCAACTCGCCGGCCCACTGGGTCACGGCCATGCAGCGGCTCGATCCGGGAGTCGAGACGCTCTTCGACGCCGTGCACCGGTCATTCCCCGGCAGCACCGCGATCTCGGTGAACGAACCCTGCGACACGGGTGCCGACCATTCGATCTTCGCGGCGATGCGGGCGGGCGAGGCGATCGACCGGCCGCCGCCCGTCGAGGAGCTACCGCACACGACCCAACGCTTCGTGCGCCCGGTCAAGGAGTACCGGTGGTCGTCGCTGATCGACCACACGGCGGTCGAGCAGTTCGTCGGCCTCTGGTCGGGGTCGTTCCGCGGCCGGGACTGGACCCTGCCGCGGTTCTCCTGGGTGAACTTCTCGCTGACCGACGCCGCCTTCCACGAGGGCGGTCCGTACTCGGAGATCGCAGCGGCGAGCGTCGCCGACACCGACGCACGGCTCGGCGAGCTGCTCGACGCGGTCGAGCGCGCCGGGGTGCTCGACCGCACCGCCTTCTTCGTCACGGCGGACCACGGCATGGAGCAGAGCGACCGCAGCTGCACCGGCAACTGGGCCGACGCCCTCGACGCGGCAGGGGTTGCCTACCGCGACGAGGGCTACTCGTTCATCTACGTCGACCCGTAGCTCGAGTCGACCTGGCGATCAGTCCTTGAGGACGTCGAGCAGCAGGCGCAGCTCGTCGTTGATGCCGCCGGGCACCGAGTAGCCGTCCTCGGCGCGGATCTCGGCGAAGTGGTCGCGCACGTCCTCGGCGGTGAGGTCGTGCTTGTAGTAGCCGGGCGTGCGCCCGACGAAGAAGCGGCTCACCTGGCCGCCGGCGATCGAGTACGCCTCACCCGTGACATCGCAGTCCTCGTGGGCCAGCCACACCACGACGGGGGTCACGAGCTCGGGCTCGAGCTTGTCGCCGAGCGGGCCGAGCAGTTGCTCGGTCATGCGGGTCTTGGCGACCGGGGCGATGGCGTTGGCCTTGATGTTGTGCTTGGCGCCTTCCTGGGCGAGCACCTTCGTGAAGCCCCACAGGCCCATCTTGGCGGCGCCGTAGTTCGCCTGGCCGAAGTTGCCGAGGATGCCGGCGTTCGATGCGGTGTTGATCACGCGGCCGTAGTTCTTCTCGCGCATGACCTTCCACGCCGGCTGGGTGACGTAGAAGGCGCCCTTGAGGTGCACGTCGAGGACCGGCTCGAGCAGGTCGGGCGTCATGTTGTGGAACGACTTGTCCCGCAGGATGCCGGCGTTGTTGATCACGATGTCGACCGTGCCGAACGCGTCGAGCGCCGCTTGCACGATCGCCTCGCCGCCCTCGGGCGTGGCCACCGAGCTGGCGTCGGCGACGGCCTCGCCGCCGAGCGCCTCTATCTCGCGCACGACGTGGTGCGCCGGGCCCTCCGAGCCGCCCTCGCCCGACACCGAGCCGCCGAGGTCGTTCACCACGATGCGGCAGCCGCGCTTGGCCAGCTCCAGCGCGTGGCACCGGCCCAGGCCGCCGCCTGCGCCCGTGATGATCGCGACCTTGCCGTCGAACCCGATGTCAGCCATTGCTCTTCGTCCTCCGTCGTCCGTGCGGTTGGCGCACCCTACCGAGGCGGTGCAGCGCGTCCCGAATCCGCGACGTGCCACGACATGCGCCACTACGTTGTGACCCACGGCACAACCCTGGGGAGGAGCACCATGGCGGACGAGCCCGCAAACGACGCGGCAGCGTCGACGGCAGCAGAGCCTGCGTCGACGGAGACGAAGGACAAGATCGACAAGTCGGAGCTGGCGGCGGCGATCGTGCTGGGCATCGCCGCGGTGCTCACGGCGTGGTCGTCGTTCCGGGCGTCGCTGATCAGCGACCAGGTCGTGTCCAACTACTCGGAGATGCAGGCGAAGATGGCCGAGTCCACCGACCTCTACGGCAACGGCGATCAGCAGCACGCCATGGAGCAGCAGTACTTCATCACGTTCGCGCTGCAGGCGAACTCGGGTGGGCCAGAGGGCGGCACCGGCGAGCAGAACGCTGCCTACCTGCTCGAGGTGATGGGTCCCGAGATGGCCGCCGCCGTGCAGTGGTGGGGGGAACAGCCGGACCCCGGCCCGGTGACGCCCTTCGTCGAGGAGAACCCGGAGTACGAGAACCTGCTGTCGTCGCAGTCGTTCGCGGCAGCGGATGAGGCGCTCGAGCAGGCGGACGTGCACCGCAAGGCCGCGCAGCAGGCCGACGGCGACAGCGACCGGTTCGAGATGGCGAACGTCTTCTTCGCTGTCACCTTGTTCCTCGCCGGTGTGGCGACGCTCGTCGGCGACAAACGGATCACCCGGGGCCTGTTGGCGCTCGGCATCGTGATGCTGGGCATTGGCGGGTACATCATGGTGTCCACGCCCGGCTGGTCGTCGTGGTCGTGAGCTGACGGACCGGCGTTTCAGCCGCTGACCCGACGCGACGCACGCGCCGGGTCAGCGGCGATCGCGGCCTCGGTGAACCGCAGAGGGCGCAGGCGTTTGGCGGCGAAGTCATCGAGCTGGTCGGCGTGGTGCGGCGACGCCGGGTCGCCCGACTGCCCGTAGACCAGCAGGCCGACGGCGTCGGGACCGTCGTCACCGAACGCGCACGACATCAGGAAGCTCACGCCGTAGACCGCTGGGTAGCCACCCGCGTGCAGGCCGGTGCGCTCGGTGCGGCCCGGGATCGGCGCCGGCATCGTCGGACCGGGCTCGAGGTCGGCGCGCGCCAGGGTGCCGATCGGTGCGATGACGTTGGCGATGCCCTCGCACTCGAACCCGCCGTGCAGCGGCACCCGGCGACCGCCGCGCTCGACGTACTGGACGTCGCCGAGTGCGGCGTCGGCGGCGATGCCGGCCTGGTCGAGGACGCGCCGTGCCCGAGCCATCGCCGCCAGCACCGGGTCGAGGGCGTCGCCGTCCGGCGCCGGCGCCAGGGTGTGCGGCGTGGCGACCGGGTCCGACGGGTCGAAGCCGGCGGCGAACAGGGTCCCGACGTTCGACAGCTCGGCCGGGGCGAACGAGGCCAGCCACTCGCGAAACAGCACGGCACCGACCGAGTCGAGCTCGTAACGGCCGTCCCAGGCCGCGAGCAGGTCGGCCAAGCCGGTCAGGTCCACCGGGACACCATCGAGGGGCACCTCGGCTCGGCCGGCGGACTCGGCGGCCCGCAGGCGATCGACCAGCGCGTCGCACAGGAGCTCGGCCATGAGCGAGTGGTTGCCGAGCACGGCATCGATGGCGTCGTCGCGCGTCCAGGTCCCGCCGGGGCCGGTCGGGCCGACCGGCCCGGTGCCGCCGACGAGTCGGGCGTTCATGCGCGTGCGCGGTGACACCGGGCGCCGATACAACCCGCACAGCGACTGGTGCCGGCCGATCTGCTCGGTGGCGTGCGGCAGCCAGTACGGATCGTTGGCGTTGAACACGTGGTCGCGCCGCTCGATCTGCGGGAGCTCGTCGTAGGGCGTCAGCCCGGGCTCGACCGCGGACGGGTCGTCGAGCCACTCGAACGTCGGATCGGACCCGTCGAGCAGCGCCACGCGCATCTCGTAGAGCATGGCGGTGAACAGATCACCGTCCAGCGCGGCCTCGAAGCCCGCCTGGGCCTCGTCGGAGAGCTTCGGGGTGCTCGAGGCGTCGATGTACCAGCACCGCCCGGTGTCGTCTGCGGCCATGGTGTTGACCCACGGCAGGCCTTGGTGCTCGGCGACGGCGGTGTGCAGGTCGTCCATGCCCGCCGCCTGGTTGATCGCCAGGACCTGGCCCATGAACCGGTCGTTGTCGACGTTGGCATCTCGGTACGAGAACGCCGTGGTGTCGGCCCAGCCGACCAGCGGCAGGTTGAGCATCGGGCCGTAGTGGCTGGACCAGAGCCGACGGGTGACGGGCCGCAGTGTGCCGTCGGCGCCGAGGACCTCGACCGTGTGGGACTGCGAGGTCATGGCTCGCTCGTCGTCGCCGTAGCGGTAGCGGGTGGCGTCGCCGGCGGCGAGGTCGAGCTTGTAGACGGTGAACCGGCTGCCGCGCGAGAACGTGTGGGTCCACGCCACGCGCTGGTCGAACCCGATCTGGACGAAGGGCACGCCCACGAGCGAAGCGCCGTAGACGTCGAGCGTGCCGGGGATGCGCAGGTGGCACTCCCAGAACCGGCCCTCGCCCCACCAGGGGAAGTGGGGGTTGGCCATGACCAGCCCGCGACCGGTCGCCGTGACGTCGCCGCCGAAGGCCCAGCCGTTGGACGCCAAGCCGGGGTCGGCCACCAGCGGCTCGGGGGGCGGAGGTGGTGGCGCCTCGTGCTCGTCCACGCCGGGCGGCGCGGCCGAGCCGATGTACTCGACCAGGTTGCGGCCACTGGCGATGATCGCCAGGTCGACGTAGACGCCGAACAGGTCGAGCGGCTCGATCGGGCCGATCCAGGTGGCGTCGCGACACCACGCCGGCAGGGCGTCTCGCCCGTGCTCGGCGAACCAGGCGTTCACCCCAGCGGCATAGCCGCCGACCATGTCGACGATCTCGGCCGGTTGGCGCGCCGCCGCCTCCTGCGCGCGGCGGCGCACGTCGAGCGCCAGGTAGCCGAGGTCGCTGTGGAGGTGCTTGTCGCCGTCCCCGGCGCCGAGGTGTCGGGCGCGCTCGCTGCGCACCTTCACGACGTGATCGACGATGCCCGCGAAGTGATCGCGGGCACAGGCCCAGCCCTGACCGAAGCCCAGGCCGGCGAAGTCGTCGGCGACGACGTGGGGGACCCCGTGGGTGGTCCAGGTGATCTCCGCCTCGTGGCGTCCGCCCGCCACGACTCAGCTCCCCAGCTCGACGCCGAGCTCGTCGGCGGCATAACGCTTCATGCGCTTGTAGTCGACCTTGCCGTTCGGTGCCCGGCCGATGGTGTCGATGGTGACGACCCGCTTGGGGGCCTTGAAGCTGGCGAGCTTGCCCTTGACGTGCTCGATGAGCTCGTCCTCGCCGGCGGCGCCGCCTGGCTGGAGTTCGACCACGGCGGTGATTGCCTCGCCGAACTTGTCGTCGGGGAGGCCGACGACCACGGTGTCGTGGACCGCGTCGTGGAGCTTGAGCGTCTCCTCCACCTCCTCCGGGAAGACCTTCTCGCCGCCGGTGTTGATGCACACCGACCCGCGGCCGAGCAGCGTGAGGGTGCCGTCGGCCTCGACCGTGGCGTAGTCGCCCGGGATCGAGTAGGTCTCGCCCTCGATCTGCACGAAGGTCGCCGCCGACTTCTCGGGATCCTTGTAGTACCCGATCGGCGTGAAGCCCTTGACGGCGACCCGTCCGATCTCGCCGGAGCCCGGAGCCACGTCCCGACCGTCGTCGGTGATCACGCGGCTGGTCTCGCCGAGGACGAACTTGGCCGTGCCCGCCTCCCCGCCGGCCGTCGAGACGCTCTGGCCCAGGCCGATGGCCTCCGAGGACGAGAAGGCGTCGATCAGCATCATCGTCGGGTTGTGGCGCAGCAGCGCCGCCTTGGTCTCCTGGCTCCACATGACGCCCGACGACGTCATGGCCAGCACGCTCGACAGGTTCCACCGGTCCGGTTCGGCGTCGAGTGCCGCCACCATCGGCTTGGCGAAGGCGTCGCCCACGATGACGACCATGTTGATGCCCTGGTCGGTGATCGTGTCGAGCAGCTCGATCACGTCGAAGTGCCGGTTGGTCAGTGTGACCACACACCCGCCCGTCGACAGCGTGAGCAAGGAGGTGAACTGACCGGTGCCGTGCATCAGCGGGCAGCCGGGGATCATCTTGAGCCCGGGGGCCGTGATCTGGCTCCGCAGCCCGTCGTAGTCGGGATCGTCCCGGTAGACGGGGTTGGTGGCGCCGGTGACGGCGCGCATCATCGAGTCCTGGCGCCACATCACGCCCTTGGGCATGCCGGTGGTGCCGCCGGTGTACATGAACAGCAGGTCGTCGTCACCTCGGCCCCACGGGGGAACCACCCGCTCGGTGGCGGTGGCGGCGGCATCCTCGTACGGCGTGGCCCACGCCGGGCACGGTCCGCTGCCGTCATCGACCCAGAGCCACATGGCCACCTTCGGCAGCCGCTCGCGGATCCCCTCGATGCGCTCGGTGAAGGTCCCGTGGAACACGACAGCCACGGCGTCGGCGTTGTCCCACAGGTAGACGAGCTCGTCGTCGGCGTAGCGGTAGTTGGTGTTGACGGGAACGAGCCCCGCCTTGAAGCAGGCGAACATGGCCTCGAGGTACTCGGGGCAGTTGTAGAGGTACTGCGCCACCTTGTCCTGCTGTTGGGCGCCGGCGTCGAGCAACGTGCGGGCGACACCGTCGGCGCGGCGGTCGAATTCGGCCCACGAGACCGTCCGGTCGCCCTGCGCCAGCGCCGGCGCATCGCCGAGGTTGTCCGCCGCGATCTCCCAGGTCGTCGCGAAGTTCCAGGCCGTCATAGGTCCCCCCTGTGGTCCGAGCAGCCGATGGGCGGTGGAGTCTACGGTGTCGGTGCGGTCGTCGGAGACCCGACGACGTCGAGGGAGGACCACCGATGACCGACCGATCTTGGCTGCGTTGGCTGGCGCTCGCCGCGGCAGGAACGGCGCTCGCGGCCGCCGGTTGCTCGTCGTCGGAGGCACCGGAGGCGGCGACCACCACCACGGCGGCAGCCGCGACATCGGCGCCCGGGGATGCCGATGCCGATGCCCCCGATGGCGACGCTGCCGATGCCGACGGCGACGAGACGGCGTCCGCCTACTGCGACGCCATCGACTCGTCGGGGTTGCGCGAGCTCGACGAGGAGGTCGACCCCACCGACGATGCCTCGCTCGATGCGTACCTCGACGCCGTGGCCGAGGTGGTGGCAGCGGCGCCGGACGAGATCGCCGACGACTGGGAGACGGTGCAGGCGACGGTCGAGGACATCGCCGCCATCGACGCCGCCGACCGTGAGGACGCCATGCTGGAGCTGATCGGTGACGCGCAGCTCCTCGATGCCCAGGAGGCCATCGACGCGTACACGCTCGACGCCTGCGGGGAGACGGTCGGTGGCGACACCGGGTCCGGCGGCACCGACGACACGATGGACGACGACGACGGCGCCACGACGGACGCGCTCCAGGCGTATCTGGATCAGAACTACGAGGGCGAGACCTGGATCGAGGACATCAGCAGCTGGAGCATCGTCACCATGGGCGGCTCGATCGACGTCGAGGTCGGCACGAGCGAGGCCTGGACCGCCGACCAGGGGATCGCCGCCTGTGAGGCGATCGCCGGCTGGCTCTTCGGTTTGACGGACGACGGGTCGATCACGGTCTCGGCAGGCGACTCGCCGATCGCCGTCCAGGCGAGCGCCGACGACGCCTGCGAGGCGGCGTGATGCGCTCGGCGGCACGCATGGTCGCCTCGATCGGCGTGAGCGCCACGGTCCTGCTGGTCGGCGCCTGCTCGTCGTCGGGTGAGCCGGGCACCACCACCACAGCAGCGCCGACGACCGAGGCGCCGGGGACGACCGGCACGACGGCCGACGCCCAGTTGGAGGCGTTCTGCGCCGAGGCGGAGGACAAGGCCGCCGTGATCGGCAGCGACGACATGGACCCGCTCGACAACGACAGCTTCGGCGAGTTCGTCGACGCCTTCCTGGACGTCGGCCAGCTGGCCCCGCCGGCCATCCAGGACGAGTGGGACACGGTCAGCGAACTGATCGAGGACCTGTACGCCATGGCACCGAGCGAGCGCGAGGGCACCCTCGAGACCATCGGGAGCGCCGACGGGTTCAACGATGCCCAGGATGCCGTCGACGCCTTCATGGACGACAACTGCGGCTTCACCTTCGACGACGTCGGGGGTGACGACGACGGTGGCACGACCGGCACGACGCAGCGCCGGGGCACGACGACGACGGCGGGGGAGATCAGCACCGACACGTTGCAGGCCTACCTCGAGGACGGCTTCGCCGACGAGTCGTGGTTCGAGCAGATCAACGGGTACGTGATCGGTAGCAGCGATGCCGGGATCGATGTGACGGTCTCGACGGTCTCGTCGTGGACCGTGGACGACGCGCTGTCGGTGTGCGAGGCGGTGGCCGGTTGGCTGGACGACCTGGCGGACGACGGCTCGGTCACGATCGAAGACGCCGACGGTGCGTTGGCCGAGCGACCGGCGGGGGACACCGATTGCGCCGAAGCCTGACGATGGCTTGTTGATCGGCGCATCAGTAAGCTGCGCCGATGGACTTCGAGCTGCCTGCAGACGACGATCCCCGCCGCCAGGCCGTGCGCGCCTGGCTCGACGACCACCCGAGCCCGACCGGCCGTCAGCTCGCCGAGGCCGGCTACGTGGCACCGCACTGGCCCGAGCCGTACGGGCTCGACGCCGATCCGATCCACCAGCTGATCATCGACGACGAGCTGCGCCGGGCCGGGGTGCGGCGCCCGCAGAACATGATCGGCATCGGCTGGGCCGGACCGACGATCCTGCATGCGGGCACCGACGAGCAGAAGCAGCGCTACCTGCTGCCGCTCCTCGCCGGTGAGGAGATCTGGTGTCAGCTCTTCAGCGAGCCGGGCGCCGGCTCGGATCTGGCCAACCTCTCGACGCGTGCCGTGCGCGACGGCGACGAGTACGTGGTCAACGGCCAGAAGATCTGGACGTCGCTGGCCCACCACAGCCGGTTCGGCATCCTCATCGCCCGCACGAACCCGGACGCGCCGAAGCACAAGGGCATCTCGTACTTCATCTGCCCGATGGACACGCCGGGCATCGAGGTCCGACCGATCATCGAGATGACCGGGGGCCACACGTTCAACGAGGTGTTCCTGACCGACGTGCGCATCCCGGCGGCGAACCTGGTGGGCGACGAGCACGAGGGATGGTCACTGGCCAAGGTCACCCTCGGCAACGAGCGGGTGTCGCTCTCGGGCGGTGGCGCGCTGTGGGGCAACGGCCCGAGCGCCGAAGACCTCTTCGCCCTCGTGCAGGCCGGGGGCGGCGTCGACGATCCAGTGCTGCGCCAGCGGTTGGCGGCGCTGTGGATCGAGGCCGAGATCCTGCGCCTCATCCGCCTGCGCACGATCACCGCCGCCATCCAAGGCCGCCAACCCGGACCGGAGGCGTCGATCCGCAAGGTGATCGCCGACGAGCACGGCCAGCGCATCATGGGCATCGCCAAGGACCTGCGCGGCGCTGCCGGCATGCTGACCTCGGCGTTGCCCGGCGAGTCGGTCATCGGCGCCGACGCCGTGTCCTGGTCCGATCCGACGTTCTGGCACTTCGGCTACCTGTTCTCCCAGGCGCTGACGATCGGCGGCGGCACCGGTGACGTGCAGCGCAACATCATCGCCGAGCGGGTGCTCGGCCTGCCGCACGACATCGACGTCGAGGCGGACAAGACCTGGGCGGAGGCGCAGCGCGCCGGCGCCGCGCTCTAGGGTTGCCGACCGTTCCCTGAACACCGTTCGCCGGGCGGGACCCGGCCGAGGAGGAGACCACGATGAAGCTGGGCATGCAGCTGCAGTACGCCGGCGGGTTCAAGGAGTCGGCCGCCCAGGTGGCCGAGTATGAGCGTGCCGGCCTCGACGTGGTCTGGGTGGCGGAGGCGTACGGCTTCGACGCCCCGAGCTTCATGGGCTATCTGGCGGCCACGACCGAGACGATCACCATCGCCTCCGGCATCCTGCCGATCTACACGCGTACGCCGACGCTGCTGGCCATGACCGCCGCCGGCGTCGACGCCATGACCGACGGGCGCTGCATCCTCGGCCTCGGCGCCTCCGGCCCGCAGGTCATCGAGGGCTTCCACGGCCTGCCATATGACGCTCCGATCGGGCGCACCCGCGAGATCATCGAGATCTGCCGCCAGGTGTGGAAGCGCGAGCGGGTCGAGCACCACGGCAAGTACTACGAGCTGCCGCTCGACCCGTCGAAGGGCACCGGTCTGGGCAAGCCGCTCAAGATTATCTCGCACCCCGTGCGGGACCGGATCCCGATCCATGTGGCGTCGCTGGGGCCGCGCAACGTCGAGATGACCGCCGAGCTCGCCGATGGCTGGCTGCCGATCTTCTACATGCCCGAGCGTGCGCGTGAGGTGTGGGGCGCCGATCTGGACGCCGGCTTCGCCAAGCGCGCCGACGACCTCGGCCCGATGGATGTCGTCGCCGGCGGCATGCTCTGCATCACCGACGACCCGTCGAGTGTGCTCGACTTCGGGCGGGCGATGGCGGCCCTCTACATCGGCGGGATGGGCGCCCGCGACCGCAACTTCTACAACCAGTTGGCCTGCCGCTACGGCTACGAGGCCGAGGCCCGCGAGATCCAGGACCTGTACCTCGACGGGCACAAGAAGGAGGCGGCGGAGAAGGTGCCCGCCGAGTTCCTCGAGCTGACGAACCTGGTCGGTCCGGAGGGCTTCGTGCGCGACCGGATCGCCGCCTACCGCGAGGCGGGGGTCACGATCCTCAACGTCGTGCCGATCGGCCCGAACCCGACCGAGCTGCTCGAGCAGGTCAAGGCCTGGGCGGACTGAGACCCCTCAGCCGAAGAACCCGTCGCCCGGCGTGAACCGGCGCAGGCGAGCCAGCTGGTGCGTGACGGCCAGCAACGTGCCGTCCTCGCCGAAGAGCTCGACCGTGCCCCAGCCGTAGCCGTCCCCGGCGATCGGGGCGCGCACGTGGCGGAACAGCCACGGCGTGCGCTGCGGCGCGAACACGTCGATGCCGAGCTCCAGGGTCACCGTGAAGAAGTGGTCGTCGCGCGGGCCGAGGAACTCGCCGATGGCGCTGCCGAGGGCATCGCCGGGAACGCAGAGCGCGATCGGGTCATAGGTGCCGTCCGGCCGGCACGCCGGCACCCGCAGCCGCGTCCACTCTGCCGTGCGCGCCGGGCCTGGCGTCCACGCCTCGGGGCCCTCCCACCATCGGGTGCCGATGACGGGCCGCCACTCGGTCTGCTCGTGAAACGGCGTGGCCGGGAAGGGGGCGTCCTCGGGCCGCGGCGGTGGCGGTTCATGATCGTCGGGCCGGCCGGCCTCGGGCGGGATGGCGACGTCCTGGTAGGCGAGCGGCGTCTCCTCGGCCGTGCCGAACGTGGCGGTGGCGGCGATGGCGGTGCCCTCGACGCCGGCGACCCGCAGGCTCGACCGACCCTGGGCGGCCGAGCGGCCGTCGCGCAGCACCTCGGCATCGATCTCGAGGTCCGTGCACGGGACCGGGGCACAGAACACCGCGTGCGCCGAACGCAGGGTCAGATCGGGCCGGTCGACGGCGGCGGCGATGGCACGGACGGCCACGGCCATGGAGACGCCGCCGAAGGCGTAGATCACCCGCCAATCGTCGGCGATGCTCGCCGTCCAGCGGTTCGGGCCGTCGGGTCGCACGGCGGTGTCCGCACAGAAGTCGCCGGTCATCGCCCCTCGCTAGTCGCGTCGGCGGTGCCGACGCAACGAGGTTTCGCGTCGTTCAGACGATGCGGTACGTCTGCACGGCGTGCGCCACCGGCCGGCCCTCGTCGTCGGTGGCCGTGATCTCGGTGAAGATCAGTTCGCGGCCGCGCTTGACGGTGCGGGCGTGGCAGTGCAGGTCGGATCGCTTGGCAGCGCCCACGTACTGCACGCTCATCGACACGGTCGAGGCCCGGGCGCCGCGGGTGAAGTCATGGTTCGACCAGGCCGCCGCCGCGCCGGCGCTGTCGAGCATCGACGCCACCACCCCGCCGTGGTACATGACGCCGTCGTTGGTGAGCTGCTCGTCGAAGGGCAGCCGCAGCACCACGTCGTCGTGCTCGTAGCGCTCGAACACGATGCCGAGCAGCTGCATGAACGGCGTGGTGGGGAACAGCTCGGCCACGGCCTGGCGGCGCCGCTCCTGCTCGGCGTCGCTCAGCGTCGGCGTCGTGTCATCCATCGGTTGCTCCTGTCGTGCGCTGGGGCTCGGGCGCGAACGCGCCCGGGCCCGTGAGGATGCCTCGACGCCAGCGCCCGGGGGTGAGGGCGATGCCGCGCGGATAGTCCTCGAAGAGCCATCGGGCGAAGTTCGTGCGCGTCCAGCCCGACAACGAGGCGACCCGGATGGCGGTGCGTGCGCCCTTGCGGTGGCTGAGGGCGCTGTTGAGCCACCACGACATCCGGTGATCCGGGCCGAGGTCGGTGGCGAGACGCTCGGCGTAGCGGTCGCCGACGCGGTCGAGATCGGCGGCGGGCGCCGCCAGGATGGCTTCGGCCGCCCAGATGCCGGTGGCGAGCGCCTGGCCGATGCCCTCCCCGGTCAGCGGATCGGCAGCGGCCACGGCGTCGCCGAC
>CAZYKR010000072.1:4210-16583 GCA_964648005.1 uncultured Iamiaceae bacterium | reverse complement strand
ACCGGGCCGGCAGCCGAAGCGTTCGGAGCCCTGGCGCAACGCATCGTCACCGAGGCCGCGCCGCCCGTCGACGTGGCCGGGTGCTCGGCGCGGCTCCTCGACGTCGCCAACGCCGCGCTCGACGCGGCCGGCATCGGCACCTCGCCCACCTGATCATCTCGCGCACCGCCGAGGTGCCGACGGCTGATGTGCTGCAGCCTCGGCGGGCTGTCGAGTCGTGCGGGCCTGCGATCAGTCGGCGATGCGCAGCGCCACCGCCGGCCGGATGCGGGCCGCCTGCGTGGCCGGGGCGGCCGTGGCGAGCAGCGACGCCGCCAGCGGCACGACCAGGATGATCGCCAGCGCCGTCCACGGCAGCGAGAAGTCGAGCGGTTGATCGCCGAACGCGTCCGAGTTCACGAGCAGCTGGTACGAGGTCACGGCCCCGAGCACCATGCCGATGGCGATGCCTTGGGTGGCGACGAACGCCGACTCCAACACGAACGCCCGGCGCACGACCCGCGACGACACGCCCATGGCGCGCAACATGCCGATCTGGCGCCGCCGCTCCCGCACGGCGCGCACCATGACCACGCCAAGGCCGGCGATGCCGATCAGGAGTCCGAGCGCCAGGTAGCCCTGCAGGAGACGAAAGAACGAGTTCTGCCGCTCGAAGACCGTCTCGGCCCGCTCGACGAACGTGCGGGCCCGTGCGCCGTTGGTCAGGTACGTCCCCTGCAACTCAGCCGCCAGCGCGTCCGGATCGATGCCGTCGGCCGCCGCAACGTAGAGACGGCTCGGCGAGGTGCGGCCGCCGAGGAACGCCGACGCGTGGTCGGCACCGACGAACGCCCCGTTGAACACGACGTCTTGGGCGAGGACCCCCGCCACCGTCAGCTGCTCGGTCGCTCCCGTCGCGGGGTCGACGGCGGTGACCGGATCGCCCACCTTGATGTTGTTCTCGGGCGGGCCGCCGCCGGTCTGCAGGAAAAACGGCGACACGATGATCTGGGTCGGGTCGTCGAGCACGGCGGCGAAGGCGGCGGCATCGTCGGCGAAGCCTTCGGCTCGGGTCTCGAGCGACGGCACGCCCCGGGCCAGCAGCGACTCGTCGAATCCGGTCACCCGCCACGTCTGCGGGTCCTGGTGCTTGGGTGAGCTGAACTGGGCCACGCCGCTGGCGAGCACCGCGGTGGCCGCCACCTGCGGATCCTCGGCGACCGCCTGCGCCGGGATGGGGTTGGCCGGGTTGGAGTCGAGATAGAGGTCGTAGCCGGCGGCGGTGTCCGCCGCCACGGTCGGCACCTGGCTCGTGAAGATGCCCGAGAGCACCGACATGAAGGTGATCGTGAACACGACGATGGCGTACATGCCGAGGAGCATCCCGGTGCGGAAGCGCCGCGACAGCGGGTAGGCCAACCCGAGCCGCACCGCCAGGCCGCTGCGGGTCCGGGCCATGCCGCGGGCGACGCCGTGCCACACCGGTTCGGCTGCGCTCGACAGCGTGACGGCGGAGGCCACGAGCACGATGCCCTGCACGACGAAGGCGCTGATGTCGGCCCGTCCCAGCGCGTCGCCGGCCACGCTGAACACGAACAAGCCCCACAGCAGGCCCAACGCCGCCGGGATGAGCACCGCGGCGCGGTCGGGGAGGAACCGCCGCAACAGCGGGATGCTCGAGAACAGCGCGATGGCCGGACCGGCGATGATGGCGGGCGCCTGCTCGCTCGACAGCCCCGACACCAGCTGCAGGACACCGAACGCCACGCCGAGCGCCGCCAGCACCAACGTCCACCAGCGGGACCGCCGGGCACCGCCGTCGGAGAGGTCGCGGATGGCCTGGATGATGTTGAGGCGCGAGATGCGCAGGCTCGTCCCCCACACCGTGACCATCGAGATGATCAGGCCGATGGCAGCGCCTGTCACGAGCGACGGCACCGAGACGACGAGCGGGAACCCGGCGTCGTCGTCGCCGGAGCTGAAGATCGACGACGCCACCTTGATGATCGCCCACCCGACGCCGATGCCGACCACGGCACCGGCGGCAGCGGCGATGACCGAGTAGATGGCGCCCTCCATGGCGAAGGCCCGTACGAGGTGGTTGCGCTTGAACCCGAGCGCCCGCAGCATGCCGAGCTCGGTCTTGCGCTCCTCGGCCAGCATCACGAACAGGTTGACGAGCAGCAGGATCCCGGCGATGACGCTGAAGAACCCGATGCCCTGGTAGAGCTGGGTCAGGCTCTCGCCCTGGTCGGCGGCGGCGTCGAGCAGGTCGCGCTTGAGCTCGATCACCTCGACGCCGTCGATGCCCTCGACTCGCGCGGTGATGGCCTCGACGACAGCGTCGGTGCCGGCCACCGACGTGAGCGGGTCGCCGCCGTTGGCCACCAGCAACTCCGTGGTCGGCGGCGTGCCTCCCGCGGCTTCGCCGGCGGCATCCTGGAGCTCGGCGATCGTTCCCGGCGCCACGACGACCGGCTGCGAGCCGCCGACGTCGAACGCCTCGGGCCGCGTTGGCAGGTAGCCCATCAGGCCGACCTCCGGCAGGACGTCGCGCACCTCGAGCTGCACCGAGCTGTCGAAGGCGTAGAAGGTGACCTCGTCTCCCGGCCCGACGCCGAGGGTCCTGGCCGTCGGCGCCGCCAGGATCGCCTCGCCCGCGGCGAGCGGCGGGCCGGCGTCGGCGAGCCCCGTCGCCGCCGGATCGGTGCCGAAGGCACGCGCGGTGTCGAGGTCGAGCTCGAGCAGGCCCGACGACGGCTCGGCTCGGCGGTCGGCGGCACCGTCGGGCGTCGCCACCACGCCGGTCGTCGCCACGATCGGCATCGTCTCGGCACCGCCAGGGAGCGGCTCGGCCGTCACGGCCTCGACCACCAGGTCGAGGGTGTCGGCGTCGGTGGTGCGCACGCTCTGGTCGACCGGACCGAGGTTGGTGCGGGCACCGTCGCGGATCGAGCCTTCGACGGTGTCGCCGACCACGAACGACGCCGTGATGATCGCCGTGCCCAACAACGCGCCGAGCACGACGAGTGCCGCCTCGCCCTTGCGGCGGGCGATGTTGCGGAACGCCAGCCGCCGGAAGGTCGGGCGCGCCACGAGGTCGAACAGCACCAGGGCGAGCAGGAGGAGCGCGAGGACCATGGGCTCAGACCGTCGGGGTGGTGGAGGCGTCGTCGACGTGGGCCCGATCGGGGGCACCGTCATAGACGATGCGGCCGTCGCGGACCTGCACCAGTCGGGTGCCCGACGCACCGATCCCACGGTCGTGGGTCACGACCACCAAGGTCTGGCCCTCGCCGTGCACCTCGTGGAGCAGCTCGAGCACGGCCTCGGCCGTGTGGGAGTCGAGGTTGCCCGTGGGCTCGTCGGCCCACACGATGGCCGGCTGCGAGACGAGCGCTCGAGCGATGGCCACCCGCTGCTGCTCGCCACCCGACAGCTCGGCGGGGCGGTGGCCGGCACGACCGTCCAGGCCGACGCGCTGGAGGATGCCCATCGCCTGCTCGCGGGCGTCGCGCGCCGATCGGCCCAACACCAACAACGGCAGCTCGACGTTCTCGGCCGCCGTGAACACGGGGATGAGGTTGAAGCTCTGGAACACGAAGCCCATGCGCTCGGCACGGTGCTGGGTGCGTGCGCCGTCGGACAGGGCGTGGATGTCGGAACCGTCAACCACGACGCTGCCGCCGTCGATGTCGTCGAGACCGGACAGGCAGTTGAGCAACGTCGTCTTGCCGTTGCCCGACGGCCCCATGACCATCACCATCTCGCCCGGCGCGATGTCGAGGTCGACGACCCGCAGCGCCTCGACCTCCTGCGTCCCGGTCCGGTAGACCTTGCGGACGCCGCGCGCCGACAGGATCGCCGTCATCGTGTTCCCCCTCCTCGTCGTCGTCGCTCGCCGGACGATCAGCGCAGGCGCAGCCCGCGCAGCGCTTCCGGCAACTCGCCGGTCACCCGCGACGGCCCGCCCGTGGCGATGCTCGGCGTCGTCTCGGTCGGCAGCTCGCACACCTCGTCGCGTCCGAGATCGACGCCGTGGCCACGCAGGATGAGCCGTTCGGCGAACTCCGTCTCGATCGACAGCGACTCCGCCATCACGTCGTGGACCACGTCGACCACGACGGCGTCGTCGTCCGGGTACTGGCGGCGCAGATAGTCCGGGGCGTACACCGGGACGCCGGCGACATCGCCGACCTGCTCCTGATCGGGTCCGGGCCAGAAGTCCTCGAACAGGAACGGCGCGGTCGACTCGCAGCAGCCGGTCCCGATCGTGATCGTCAGCCGGCCCGAACGCGCTGCCGCGCAGCGTTCGACGGTGGCGACGGCGTCAGGCGTGGCGGTCACGAGCACCTCGCCATCCTAGGACCGGCGGCGCCGGCGACCTCGGTCCGGGTGACCGGACGGCATCGGCGCCGTCCGCCAGACTGTCCCTTCGTGCCCAGACCGCTGATCACCCACCGAGCGACGCCGCCACGGCGACCGCGGCACCGGTGGAGCTGGCGCGTCGCAGCGGGTGGCGCAGCGCTGTTGGTCGGCGTGAGCACGGCCTGCACCGTGCCCGCCTCCGACCGGGAGGTGAAGGGGGACGGCGCCCGGGCCTCGGCGGTCGACGCATCGGTGTCGAGCGCCGTCGACGGTGTCAACGCCTTCGGCGCCACGCTCTGGCAGCAGCTCGCCGCCGACGGACCACCGCCGAACGTCGTCATCGCGCCACCTGCCGCCGCGCTCGCCCTGGGGATGGTCGGCACGGGAGCGGACGGCGACACGGCGCGCCAGCTCGCCGACGTGCTGCACGTCGACGACCCTGCGGCCATCCGCTCGGAGCACAACGTCGTGTCGCAGTACCTCGCCGGTCGCACCGGGGACCAACGCAACGCGTACCGCAAGGGCATGGTCTCGCCACGGGCAGACGCTGCACTGTGGGCGCAGGTCGGCACCCAGCTCGATCAGGCCTACCTCGACGAGCTGGCCGCCAGCTACGGCCTCGGCGTCCGGCTCGTGGACTTCCGCTCCGATCCCGACGGAGCGCAGCAGGCGCTTCGCCAGCGCGCGACGGAGGATCTGCCGTTCGCACCGCCCGGTCTCGTCGACGCCACCCCCGTCGGCGAGACGACCAAGCTGCTGTCGCTGTCGGCCGGGTCCATCCAGGCGCCGTGGGAGATCCCGTTCGATCCCGACGCCACCGTGGATGCCCCCTTCACCCGGGCGGACGGCAGCGTGGTCCAGGTCCCGATGATGGTGCGCAGCACCGACGCCGAAGTCCTCTCCGGCGCGGGGGCCGGTTGGGAGGCCGTAGACCTGCCCTACCTCGGCGGTACCGCAGCCCTGCTGATCGTGGTCCCCACGGGCGCCTCCGTGGCGGAGTTCGCCAAGGCCCTCGACGCCGCGATGGTGCAGGACATCGCCCAGCAGCTGGCGGTCACCGAGGTCGAGGTCCACCTCCCGCGCTTCGCCGTGGCATCGCGCCACGCCCTCGGCCCCGTGCTCGGCCGCCTGCAGGCGACCAGCGTGTTCGACCCGGCAACTGCCGACCTCTCGGGTATGACCGACGACGAAGGCCTCAGCCTCGGGCCGATCGACCACGGCGCCACGCTGCGCGTCGACGAGGAGGGCAGCGATGCCGTCGTCGCCTCCGTCGCCGAGGTCACGGCGTCGCCACCTGCGCCCCGCCGCGTCATCGTCGACCGGCCGTTCTTCTTCGCCGTACGGGACAAGGACAGCGGCCTGATCGAGCTCGCGGGTTGGGTCGCCGACCCGAGCCTGCCCCCCGGTCAGGTGTAGTAGCCGAGGACGTCGATCACCACGTCACAGCTGCTCTTCGCCCGAGCGGTGATCACGCCGGCGGCGTCCACCGCGACGATGGTCCCGTTGGCGATCGTGGTGCCCGGTTCGGTCCAGTTGATCGACGAGGTCCCCGGCCAGGCCACCCCGTTCCGATACAGCGACACGAACCCGGCCGGCCCCGTGTTGGTCACGGTGAGGTTCACGGCGACGGCGGACGCCAAGCCCGCTGGGACGGCACCCCCGGTCGTCATGGCAAGGTCACGCTCCTGCCCGTCCAACAGCGGCGACTTCGCGCCGACGAGCGGTGGCGCGCCGGGTCGGGAGTCGTACACGCGCACGGGCGACGCCAGCGGCACGAACACGCTCGACAACTTCACCCAGCGCGACGCCGCTCCCACCCCGCCGACGAGGCACAGCCAGAGGCCATCGTGGAACACCACGCTGCCCGCCACCCACGTCCCCGACGTCGGCGGCATGGTCGCATCGTTCTGGAGCACGAGCGCCGGGCCCGACGCCGAGTAGGCGTAGAGGGCGGGGCCGGTGTCGGCCTCGGCGGCCATGCCCGGCCCGGGTCCGGTCGCCTCGCCGTACACCGCGGGCTGCTGCGCGCTCGAGGACTGTCCCATGACGCCAGGTCCGTTGGGGCTGATGCCCCGCACGCCGATACCGGCGTTGACCTCGCCGCGCACCCCCTCCCCGTTGTTGGCCCACCCTTTGAGCCCCGCTGCACCGGTCTTGGTCGACTCGCCCCAAATGCCGTGCGATCCGTTCGACGACGCGTAGATCCCCTCCGCACCCCCGGCGTTGACCGAGCTCGCGGCGATGGCGCGCGCACCGGAACCGCTGGTGGTGGCGACGATCGCTGCGCCGTTGGTCGTGTTCTGCGCCGCCCGTACGGCAACGCCGTCGTTGCCGCCGCTCACGCTGAGCTGCGACCCGGTCAGCGTCGTCGTCAGCGTGCCGCTGTTGGGTTCGCCGATCTTCAGATCTTGGCCGTTCGCCGCCGCCGCCGGGTCGCTCGAACCAAGCACCCCGACGGCTGCTGCCGCCGCGGCAGCCCCGCCGAGCAAGAGCCGGCGCCTGCCGGTCAGCGGATCGCCGGGTCCAGCGGCGCCGCGCTGGTCGTTGGTCTCGTCGTCGTGCTGCACCTCATCCATGTCGCCATCGTCGGGTACGTGGCGGTGCGGATGTCCACGTTCTCCGACCGTTCGAACGGGCCCCGACAGGGGATCTCACGGTCCGATCGTCAGATCACTGTCGAAAGCCCCGATCCCGCCAGGCGTTGGAAAATCGCTTGACCGACTCCACCAGGCATGATGCAGTGACCGGGCGCCCGGGGGGACCCTTCCGGGGAATCGTGTCCCGGTCACTCCGGCCGGACCACCGAAGAGGTAGCAGCATCGTGTTCACGTCGACACCACAGTTCGAGGCCACCACGGCACGAGCCACGGTGTCGCGTCGCGCGTCCGTGTGCTCCGCTGCGTGGCACCGCCCGCAGTCCAGCTGGCTGCACGTGCCGACCGTGGATGCCGTGGCCAAGGCCACCGTGCCGGCCTACATGGGCAACCTCGGCTTTGCGATCACCGATGCCAAGCACATCGGTCGACGGCCCGGAGTCGCCTCACCTTGAGATCACAGGTGAGCGCATCGCACTCCAGAGGCCGTCGGGATCACCCGGCGGCCTTTCTGCTTCTCCGGACCGGTGCACCGCACGGCCCGGCTCATCCACACCACCACACCGACACCACGACACCTACACGAGACCGACGAACAGGCGGCGGCCGACCGAAGAGGGAGGCCGGAACAGGAAGGTAACCACGATGCTGGCTCTGGCGAGCGAGGAGAGCGAGGAGTTCACGAGCGACTGGTGGGACCTGGCGGCATGCCGGGACCTCGAGGGCACCCTGACCCGGGTGTTCTTCTCGGACGAGCTCGGGGACATCGCACAGGCGAAGCGGATCTGCGCCGATTGCCCGGCGATCGAGCCGTGCCTGTCGGGTGCCATCGCCCGCCGGGAGCCGTGGGGCGTGTGGGGCGGCCAGCTCTTCCTCAACGGCAAGGTCCTGATGACCAAGCGGCGTCGGGGTCGGCCGCCCAAGACCCCCCGTCCCGAGGACCAGCTGCCCGAGATCCCGGTCCCGATCAACCTCCAGGATCGGGTCCGGTACCGGCCGGCCAGCTGACGTCGACGGCCCGCCAGGGCCGCCGACCGACAGACCGGCCGGACCGGGCAGCGCACGCGTCCGGGACGCCACGAGCGGTGCCGCCACCAACCCCCCGGTGGCGGCACCGCCGCGTCCACAGCCCGGCCGGTAGGTCCAACGAACCCGTCGCCTCGGGACCTCCTGCCTGGGGACCCGCAGAAGGGTCCGGTTACCATCGATCCCGTGTCGACATCGGTGGAGACCCCGAATCCCGGCGACCGTCCCACCCCCTGGGGGCTGATCGCGTCGATCGCCGTGGCGATCGCCATCGTCGTCGGCGCCGTCGTGGTCGCCATGGCCATGGGTGGCGGCGACGACCCGGCGGCCACGGCCGACGGCCCCACCGACACGATCGCCAACGCCCTGACCGGCACGAAGGACCTCGTCGGGAAACCGGCGCCGACCTCCGCCTACGAGCTGTTCGAGGGCGGCACGGCGTCGCTCGCCGACTACGCCGGCCGTCCCGTCGTCGTGAACTTCTTCTCCTCGACGTGCGCGCCCTGCTTGCAGGAGATGCCCGAGTTCGAAGCCGTCAAGCAGGCGCACGGCGACGACGTCGCCTTCGTCGGCATGAACGTCGCCGACTCGGTGCAGAACGGCATGGGTGTCGTCGACGCCACCGCCATCACCTGGGACCTCGGCCGCGACCCGCAGGGCGACCTGCTCGCCGAGGTCGGCGGCGTCGGCATGCCCACCACGATGGTGATCGGCGCGGACGGCACCGTGACCTTTGTGCACTCCGGGCGGCTGAGCGGCACCGACCTCGAGGCGGCGATCGCCGAGGCGCTCGGCGCCGACCCGATGCCGGTGGCCCCGACGACAACCGCAGGGCCGGCGGCGTGAACGAGCTCATCGACTGGGGGTCGGTGAGCTACGCCTTCACGGTCGGCATGGTGGCCACCTTCAACCCGTGCGGCTTCGCCATGCTGCCGGCGTACCTGTCCTTCTTCCTGGGGCTCGACGACGACACCGAGGATGCGTCCGGCGGGGTGCTGCGGGCGCTGGCCGTCGGCGCCACCATGACCGGCGGGTTCCTGGTGGTGTTCGGCCTCGTCGGTGTGCTGATCGAGTCAGTGTCGGCCCAGGTCCAGGACTACCTGCCGTGGGTCACGCTGGTCATCGGCGTGGGATTGCTCCTCCTCGGCGGTCGGATGTTGCTCGGGCACGAGGTCTCGTTCAAGCTGCCGTTCCTGAACCGCGGCGCCACGAGCCGCGACCTGCCGAGCGTGTTCGTGTTCGGCGTCTCCTACGCGCTGGTGTCACTCGGGTGCTCGATCGGGTTGTTCCTGACGGCCGTGAGCTCGACGTTCAAGGCGACGAACTTCGCCAGTGGGGTCGCCACGTACGTGGCGTACGGGCTCGGCATGGGCCTCGTGCTCATGGTGTTGACCATGGCGCTGGCGCTGGCCCGCCGGGGCATCGTCGCCCACATGCGCAAGATCGTCCCGTACGTGAACCGCGTCGCCGCCGTGCTGCTCGTGCTCGCCGGGGTGTACGTCATCTACTACGGCTGGTTCGAGCTGCGGGTCGCCGACGACGCGTCTGCCTCGGGTGGCGGCCTGGTGGCGTTCATGAACGACCTCCAGTCGCGCATCATCTCCTGGATCGACTCGGTCGGCGCCGGGCGCATCGGCATCGTGCTCGGCGGCATCGTCCTCGCCGCCGTGGTGCTGGCGCTGGGCATCCGCTCCTACCGCCGGGGCGGGTCGGCGACCACCGGGTCCACCACCGCCGCCTAGGTTGGCGGGCATGGAGCTCCGCATCTTCGTCGAACCCCAGCAAGGCGCCAGCTACGAGCAGCAGCTCGCCGTCGCCCAGGCTGCCGAGCGCCTCGGCTTCGGCGCCTTCTTCCGCAGCGATCACTACCTGCGCATGGGCGAGGGCTCACCGCTGCCCGGTCCCACCGACACCTGGGTCACACTCGGCGCCATCGCCCGTGAGACGTCCACCATCCGCCTGGGCACGCTCGTGTGCTCGGTGACCTTCCGTCTGCCCGGGCCTCTGGCGGTCGCCGTCGCCCAGGTCGACGCCATGAGCGGCGGGCGTGTGGAGCTCGGGCTCGGCGCCGGATGGTTCGACACCGAGCACGTCGCCTACGGCATCCCCTTCCCCACCATGGGCCAGCGCTTCGGCATGCTCGCCGAGCAACTCGAGATCGTCTCCGGGATGTGGGCGACCCCCGATGGCGGTGAGTACACGTTCGAGGGCGACCACTACGGCATCGTCGGCAGCCCGGCGCTGCCGCGACCGGTGCAGGACGGCGGCCCGCCGATCATCATCGGCGGCTATGGCGCCACCAAGACGCCGGCGCTGGCGGCGCGCTTCGCTTCGGAGTTCAACGTGCCGTTCCCGCCGCTCGAGGTGTACCGGGACCAGGTCGCCCGCGTGCGCGCCGCCTGCGAGCAGGCCGAGCGCGACCCGGACAGCCTCGTGTACTCGGCGGCCCTCGTCGTGTGCTGCGGCGAGGACGACGAACAGGTGGCGCGACGCGCCGCCGCCATCGGGCGCGGCGTCGACGAGCTCAAGCAGAACGGCGCCGCCGGATCGCCCGCAGAGGTGCTCGACACCATCGCCACGTTCGCCGAAGCGGGCGCCGAGCGGATCTACCTGCAGTTGCTCGACCCCGACGACCTCGACCACCTCGAGCTGCTCGGCAGCGCCGTCCTGCCGCTGCTGCCCTGAGCGCGCACGCCGCCCGCCGGGCGCGCCGTCGACGTCGCGCTCACACCAGCCGATAGGTGAACGCCGCAGCCACGGTCGCCAGCAGCGCTGCCACCAGCACCAGATCGATACCGATGCGCGCCGGCCGGCCGCGTCCGTCGTCGGGCACGCGTCGGCGCAGCGTCCCCAGACCGTGCACCAACGCCAACGCCAACGTCACGACGTCGACCGCGCGCCAGGCAGGGTTGGACCACCGGACCACCATCCGAGTTGCTGACCACGACGCCGGGTCGGTCCACACCAGCGCGGAGGCCACGTGCACCGGTACGAGCACGATCAGCAACACCGCGGCCGCGCGCTCGAGGTGCCACCGCCACGAGTGCGTCGCCACTGCGATCGGTGCCGTCACGTGGGGATCCCCGCCATCACCGGCCAGAGCACGACGGTCACCGCCGGAATTCCCAGCGCCAGGGTCACGAAGGCGCACACCTGACGAACCGGGCCTTCGCGTCGACGCACGACGGGCCACGGCCCACCCAGCAGGGTCAGTGCGCCCTGCGTCGTGTGCCACAGGGCCGCCAGCACGACGAGGCTGATGCACACTCGGCCGAGCACACCTGCGTGCAACCGGGCCAGCGCGTCGAACGCGCCCTCGTCCACCGCCAACGCGCCGAGCTGCGCCGCGACCCAGAGCGCGTAGAGCACGAGGACCACCCCGGCACCGACGTCGAGCCGGCTCCGGCGCCACGGCGCGACGCCGTCCCCGTCGTCACCGTCCTCGTCGTCACTATCCCCGTCGACGCCGTCCCCGTCGACATCGTCCTCATCGGCCTCGCCCGCAACGGCGGGCACGTCATCGGCTTCGCCGGGCGCGCCGTCGAGCTCGGACACGTTCCCGTCGCGCTCGGCCTCGCCGTCGGGGGCGGCATCGTCGGATTCGCCGGCGGACATCGGTTGCTCCGGCCCGGCCCGACGCCTCAGCGCCCGATGACGGTGGTGCCGCGCAGGTACGGCCACAGCACCTCGGGCAGCGCCACGGTGCCGTCGGGCTGGCGGTACGTCTCCACAAGTGCAGCCCAGACCCGGGGCACCGCCAGCGCCGACCCGTTCAGGGTGTGGACGTGCTCGGCGCGCTTCTCCCCCGTCGGGCGATACCGGATGTTGGCCCGGCGCGCCTGATAGTCGCTGAACCACGAGATCGACGAGACCTCCAACCACCGGTCCACGCCAGGCGCGTACACCTCCAGGTCGAACGACCGGTGATGCGACTGTCCGAGGTCGCCGGTGCAGATGTCGAGGACCCGATACGGCAGGCCGAGCGCGGCGAGCGTGCCCTCGGCCCGCGCCACCAGCTCGTCGAGCATGGTCGGCGCCTGCTCGGGCGTGGCGTACGCGAGGATCTCGACCTTGTCGAACTCGTGCACCCGCAGCAGGCCACGGGTGTCGCGGCCCGCCGAGCCGGCCTCGCGCCGGTAGCACGGCGAGTACGCCATCAGCCGCATCGGCAGGTCGGCCTCGTCGAGCACCTCGTCGCGCGCGATCGACGTGAGCGGCACCTCGGCGGTCGGGATGCACCACAGGTCATCGCGCTCGACGGCATAGGCGTCGTCAGCGAACTTCGGCAGCTGGCCGGTGGCCGTCAGCGTCGAGCTGAGCACCAACGTCGGCGGCCGCACCTCCTCGAAGGCGTCGGCGTTGCGGTCCAATGCCAGCTGGCACAGGCCGCGCGCCAACGTCGCCCC